>DASQUW010000150.1:0-4179 GCA_035641075.1 Actinomycetota bacterium
AAGAGATCGCATCGCCGCCGACCAGACGGCGACGGATCCTGCGCCGGCGTCGCTGGGGGCGGAGGGTTCGATTCCTGGGGATCGTGGCTCTGGGCTTCGTCGTCGGAGCGGCGGGAGCGGCGAGCGTCCTGTTCTTCGGAAAGGAGGGGAAGGACGCCGAGCGTGGGTCCCGTGTCGGTGGCCCGCCTCCACAGCAGGACGTCCTGGCCTGGACGGTGTGGAAGGAGACGCCCCCCGGAGATGCGTTCGTAACGATCCTCGCCTCGGGTGGCGGGATCGAGCCGGTGGCGGTGGGGATTCCGACGCACACCGTCGTGAGCATCCCCGGGCACGGCCTCGGCACCGTGGCGGACGCCGCCCGGACGGGAGATGCCGAGCTCGTCTCCACCACCGTGCAGAACGTCCTTCAGGTCGGCTTCGACGCAGCGGTCGTCACCACCACGGCCGAGCTTCGTGGATTGATCGATCGTGCGGGGGGGATCGACATCGGCTCCAAGCACCTCGCCGGCCGGGAAGCCCTCGCGTACCTACTCAAAGGGGAGGAGGAGTCCGCGGAGCTTCGGTTCCTCAGGTGGCAGGAGATCGTGGATGGTCTCCTGGCCGCGCTCGAGGACCGGCCGGACGCGCTTCAGGGAGTCGTCCCCGACGAAGCCCTTCCCTCGTTCGTCGCCGTGGCCTCGTCGGAGACCGATGTGGTGGAGCTTCCGGTTCAGGACGTGGGAGCGGGACTGGCCCGGCCCGTGGCCGACTCCGTCGCCGGCCTGGTCGCGGAGCGGTTCGTGGTGGCCGGGGAGACGGGTCGGGAGGTTCGGCTGGTCGTGCTGAACGGCAATGGCATCCCGGGGATCGGGGAGGCAGTCACCCGCGCCCTCGTGCCGGCTGGGTTCCGCCTGGTATCCTCCCAAAACGCACCGGCGTTCGATGTGAAGACCACCACGATCGTGGCATCGACGGAGGAATTCTTGGACGAAGCGAGACTTGCTCGGGAGCTTCTGGGAGTGGGCGACGTCTATCTGGGCGAGCAGCCGACCGGCGTGGCGGACGTGAGTGTGGTGATCGGTCGGGATTTCGGGGGGCGGTGACGGGGTCCCGAGAGTTCGCCATCGCTGCGGCCCGGGCTGCATCCTCCAAGAAGGCACAGGACGTCGTGGTCATGGAGGTCCGTGACCTCATCGTCATCACCGACTTCTTCGTGCTCGCCAGCGGCACCAGCGACCGGCAGGTTCGAACCGTGGCCCAGGAGATCGAGAACGCGCTTCGGGCTCGGGGCATGAAGCCCGTCCGGCGTGAGGGCCAGCGTGAGGGCCGGTGGGTCCTGCTGGACTTCGTCGACTTCGTGGCCCACGTCTTCCATCAGGAGGAGCGGGACTACTACGGCCTCGAGAGGCTGTGGAGCGACGCGCCCCTCGTGGAGTGGGAAGATCAGGCCGTCTCCAGCGGTTGAAGGTCGAACCGTGCCGACATCGTCCCCGGAACAGAACGAGATCCCCGAAGTCCTGAGACTTGTCGCGCGCGAGGCGGAGGCGTTCCTCGATCGCCTCGATGACCGCGCCGTTCGCCCCGAGTCGGCCGAAACGGGTCTGGACGGATTCGGGGGTCCTCTCCCGGAGCAGGGCGACGGTGCTCTGGAGGCGGTCCGACTCCTGTCCCGAGAAGGCGCGAAGGCAGCCATCGGCTCGGCGGGTCCCCGGTTCTTCCACTTCGTCATCGGAGGGGTCACTCCCGCGGCTCTGGGTGCGGATTGGCTCACCTCGGCGCTCGATCAGAACGCCGGAGCCTGGGCATCCTCCCCCCTGGCCGCGAAGCTGGAGGTTGTCTCGCTCGAGTGGCTGAGGGATCTGTTCGGCCTTCCTTCGGGCGGGGGCGGCGTGCTCACCAGCGGCGCCACCATGGCCAACTTCGCCGGCCTCGCCGCGGCCCGGAGGTGGTGGGGGGAGCGCCACGGCGTGGATGTGGAACAGGACGGGTTCGCGAAGCTCCCGGCGGTGCCGGTGTTTTCAAGCGGATACATCCACTCGAGTGCCCTGAAGGCGCTGGCGATGCTGGGGATCGGGCGAGGAAACATCAGCACGTTCCGCAAGGACGCGGCCGGTCGATTGGATCTCGAAGCGATGGAGAAAGCCCTGCGCGGTCTGGGAGGCGCGCCCGCGATCATCGTGGCCAACGCCGGAGAGGTGAACGCGGGAGACTTCGACCCGATCGAGGACATGGCGGACCTGGCGGAAAAGCACTCGGCCTGGCTCCACGTTGACGGGGCGTTCGGCCTCTTCGCCGCAGTCAGTCCGAAGGTTACCCACCTCGTTCGGGGGATCGAGCGAGCCGATTCGGTTATCGCCGATGGCCACAAGTGGCTAAACGTCCCCTACGACTCCGGATTCGCGTTCGTTCGAGACCCGACGCTATTGGGCGGGGTGTTCGCGTTGCAGGCGGCGTACCTTCCGCCGGCCGATGATCCGCAACCCTCGTTCATGCACCTCGGCCCGGAGAGCTCCCGTCGGGCCCGAGCCCTCACGGTGTGGGCCACTCTTCGCGCGTACGGGCGAAAGGGGTACCGGGACATGGTTGAGCGTCATCTCGCCCTGGCCCAGCGCGTGGCCGAACGAGTCGACGAAGCGCCCGATCTGGAACGACTAGCAGATGTTCCTCTCAATATCGTGTGCTTCCGGTTCCGTCCGCCGGACGCCCCCGATCCCGAGGTCGATGAGCTCAACCGCCGCCTGGGCGACGCGGTGCTCGAGGACGGCCGCGTGTACGTCGGAACCACGGTCTATGAAGGCCGGGTGGCCTTCCGGCCGGCCATCGTGAACTGGCGGACCACCGAGGACGACGTCGACGAGCTCGTCGACGTGATCAGGGAGCTTGGAGCCAAGCTCCTATAACGAGTCTCGTCTCGCGGTGGGAGAATGGAGGCCCTGATGACGGGGTCTGAATCGATGCAGGTCGCCGACGATCTAGTTCGAGCCGGGCGGGACGCCATGAACCGTCATGCCTGGACCGAGGCGTTCGATCTCCTTTCGGAGGCCGATCGCTCCCAGAAGCTGAACCCGGACGAGCTCGGGCTGCTCGGCGACGCCGCATGGTGGGCAGGCCGATTCCGGGACGCCATCGGTGTCAGGGAGCGTGCCTTCGCCGACTACACCTCAGCCGGCGAGAACGTGAAAGCGGCGGCCGTGGCTATCAAGATCGCGGCGGACCACTATCGATCCCTGTCCCGATCGCTGGCCTCGGGATGGTACTCGCAGGCCGAGCGGCTCCTGAGTGGAGAACCGGAAGGGGCGGCTCATGGCTGGCTGGCCCGGGAGCTGGGAACGCGCGCGCTCGAGGCCGGCGACCTCGAGAGGGCCCTCGATCAGGCCACGGCCGCCCTGGACATCGGTTCCAGGATCGCCGACCGAGATGTACTGGCTCTGGGGCTCCAGCTCAAGGGGCAGGTCCTGATGGCCCAGGGTCAAGTGGAGGAGGGCCTGGCCCTGCAGGACGAGGCCACGGTCGCAGCCGTGAGCGGCGATCTCCAGCCCCTGACGACGGGCATCGTGTACTGCAATACCATCTGGTCTGCCTCGAACATGGCCGACTATCGCCGGGCGGGGGAATGGACCGATGCCGCCACGCGATGGTGTGAGCGACAGTCGATCAACGGCTTCCCCGGGGTGTGCCGGGTGCACCGCGCCGAGATCATGCGGCTCCGCGGTGCCTGGGGAGAAGCGGCGGATGAGGCCAGCCGGGCCTGCACAGAGCTGGCCGACTTCGGCTTCCACTACATCGCCGCCGAGGCGTTCTACGAGCTCGGCGAGATCCGACTTCGAATGGGGGATCTTGCGCGGGCCGAGGAGGCGTTCCGCCAAGCCAACGAGATGGGGCGCCAGCCGCTTCCCGGCATCGCCATGCTCCGACTGACCGAGGGCAAGACCAGTGCCGCTCTCTCCGCGATCAATAGAGCGGTGGCGGAGGCCCCCGACGACCCCTTGTTCCGAGCGAAGCTTCTTCCGGCCCAGGTTCGCATCGCCCTGGCTGCCGGCGAGATGGACACCGCTCGCAAGGCGGTCGAAGGGATGGAGGGCGTGGCCGCGACCTACGGCACCCCTGCAATGGAGGCCATGGCCGCATCCGCACGGGGATCACTGCAGACGGCCGTGGGCGAGCTGGCGGAAGCGCGCCGCAGTCTCCGCCGGAGTATCG
>DASQUW010000151.1:0-4292 GCA_035641075.1 Actinomycetota bacterium
GCCGGGGCGGAATGTGCTACCTGGTCCGGGACGCCCCCGAGCCGGAACCGAGTCGCCCGTCCCATCCCGAGGTTTCCCAACACGATGAGGTCGGCGCCGCGGATCTCCGCCACATCGAGGAGGATCTCGGAAGGGTCACCCTCTCGCATCACCGTTGCGGTCTCCACTCCTTTGTCTCGAGCGACCTGGCGGGCGTCGTGAAGGATCGCCGGAGCCTGCTTCTTCGTGACCCGGCCGGTGCCGTGGGCAGACACGATCACGAGCTGCGCGGAGCATCTCTTGGCCAGCGCGATGGCCTTGCGCAGAGCGATCGCGGCCGTCTCAGAGCCGTCCGTGCCGATGAGGATGGTCCGATACCCCACGGATCCCTACCTCAGAACGGCTTGAACATCATGAGCCACAGGATCACCAACAGTCCGCCGAAGCCGATGACCGCGAGCACGAGGGGGATCGGCGAGCGCAGGATCGAGATGAACTGGTCGTTGGTGACCGCCTCCGAGCCAGATGCGAGCGCTTCAGCCACGAGGCGCACCCGCTTGTAGTACGGACGGGCGAGAACGGACATCGCCACGGTGATCGCAAGAAGGACCGCCAGCGCCGTCCATATCCAGCCGTCTCCCCACCAATGCCCGAGGAACCCCGTCACAACTCCCGCGGCAATCAACACCACGAGCGAGATGAAGAACAGAGTGAGAGACGACCCCGAGAGCTCGAGCAATGCGTTGATCCGTGCCGGATCCCGCTCCCGTCGCAGGCGGAACGCAACGCTGACGGAGGCGCCATGGCCGAGCAGGAAGCCGAAGACCCCCGCGATGTGCAGAAACACCCACCACCGATAGGTCAGGCGATCCTCCTCCCGCGATACCGACGACTTTCCGGCTTCTGTGCTACCGCTTTTTTGCGCCGGACGCCAATCGGATCGGAAGCCGAGGCCCTACGGGCTGATCTTCTCCCGAGGAACTGGAGACTTGCCGTTGGAGTCCCACCACCGGAGCAGTTCGAGCTCGAGCCAGGAATCGGCGGTGATCGGCGCCGGCGCCTCGCGGAGGCGGCGCAACCGGGCCAGGTGGGTGAGGGCGGCGCCGCTGGCGAGAAGCGTGAACGCCAGGATGATGAGTCCGACGGCGTCCATCCCCGTGAAAGCGAGAACGCCGGGCTCCCGGCTGACCGAGGCGGCCAGCACCTCGTCGGCCAGAAGGGTGTCAACCGTCGAGGTATCGCTGTCCGATGCCCCTCGTTTCGAGCTGCCGATCTCGAACGCCGCAGCGGTGATGGTGTTCACAACGCTTCCGCCTCGCGAAGGTGCGTACTCGGCCAGGGAAAAGGTGCAGGGCACGGAGTCGCCGGCGAGCAAGACGAGCCCAACCAGCTGCTCGCACACCCTGACCTGAGCCCGTCCCTTCGCGGCTGCGTACGAGTGGGTCACGCCCGCGATCTCGAAGGTCGTCGATCCGATGTTGGAGATGAGAGCCTGGAATCTCACGTCGGCGTTCGGGGTGGGGGCGATCTCCACGTCGCCGAAGTTGCCGTCGCCGTCCGCGTCGTTCATCGCGTCGACGAGGATGGCGAAGGTGGGCTGTGAGGATCCGAAGATGCCACCCAGGCTGGACAGGATGCTGCCCCCCCGCTCCGCCCAGGTCCTGATGGCTGCGGTTGTCCCTGCCCTGCTGAGGATCTTCGTCCCTCCCTCGCGGTCGGGCGTCGCCGAGTCTCCCGGGACAATCTCCGGCCTGGCTGCAGCCTCGCTCGTCCCTTCCACCTGGGAGACGACGTCGGCTATCGCGTCCACGAGCTTGGGGCTCTCCTCGACCACGCTCTCCACGACGGAAGCGAGGCCCCCCTGACTTCCAAGCGCGGCTCCCGCTTCCTCCACCGTCTCGGCGAGGCTCGGAGACCCTCCCGCGGATCCGCTTGCGGTGTCGGTTCCACCGGTGTCGGTTCCGCCCGTGCCGGAGCCGGCGCCGGTCGTGGTCTCCGTGCCCCCAGTTGCAAGATCAGTGGGGGCGGGGTCCTGCGCCGTCTCCTGCGGTGCGCTGGTTACCTCTGGAGACGGTTCAGCCGGGGGGCTCTGCTCCACGACGGGCTCGGGCGTGGGCTCCGGGGTGGGCGTGGGCTCCGGGGTCGGCCCCTGATCGGCTCCACCCGGGCCCTCCACCGCATCAAGCGGTGCCGGGTCAAGCGGCTGGGCGGGATCCAGTGTCTGTGCGCCGACGCCCCCCGGCTGCACTGCCAGGAACAGACCTACCAAGAGTATGTTGGACAGCACTCGGCGACGCCCAGCTCTGATCATGCGTTCCCTTCGACCCAATCTAATGCCCTCCTCAGTCGCTAAAACCTATGACAAAACCACCAGACCACGCATACGCCCGCCAGGGGAAGAAACCTACGCCACTCTCCGTACGGGGAAGCCGCGCTCCGCGTTACTACTCTGCCTACCTGCGGCCCACCCTCCTCCGCAAACCGGTCCGATCCGGTCCTGCGGCCCACCACCCCAGCGTGTCGACGAACGACTCGGTCGGAAGGGGTCGGGGCGGCCGGCGGCTCCGGTGCCGAGCCAGCGACAGGAACGTTCCACCCGCCGCCAGGAGCAGGAGACCCAAGGCCAGGAGCCTGGCGGCGTCTGTTCCGGTGAACGCGAGGTTCCGTTCGATCGCCCCCGCCAGGACCTCGTCGCCGGCAAGAAGCGTGTCCACGGTGGAGGTGTCGCTGTCGGATGCACCTCTTCGCGCTCCCTTCCCAACCTCGAAACCGGCGGCCGTGATCGTGCTCACCAGCGAGCCGCCCTTGGCCGGCGCATAGTCGGGCACCGGGAACGAACAGGCCAGGGACTCTCCCGGCGCCAACATGATGCCGGCCAGCTCGCCGCAGACCGTGCCCTGGGCCGGGCCCGTTCCTCCGTTGAAAGAATGGGTGACCGTGGCGATCTCGAAGCTGACCGCCCCGATGTTCGTGACGAGCGCCTTGAAGCTGACGTCGGCGCCGGGCGTCGCGGCGATCTCCGCATCCGAGTACACGCCGTCCCCGTCGGCATCGTTCACCGCATCAACCAGGATGGCCAGGTTGGGCTGTGCGACGCCCAGGATGGCCGTCCAGTTCAGAAGGAACCGGGATCCCAGGAACCTCTTCGCCAGACCGCCCGGCACGATTCCGGCCGCTGTGCTGCTGTAGTACAGGGCCGCGCTGCCAGTCTCGCTGCTCTCCGCTAGCCCGCCGCTCGCTCCGAGCAACCCGGCCGTGCCCGTTCCTCCCGTGGCAGCGGCGATCGCGCTGATCGCGTCGGCCGGTCCGGCGCTCGGTGCGATGACACCTTCGGTGCTCGGGGAGGGCCCCGCGTACTGGCCGGTTGCGCCCCCGAGCGCGCTGATGGCGTCCTGGGTCCCGGTGTTCACCGTTCCCGTCGTTCCCACCACGGTTCCGACGGTGTCGGTCACAGTCGTCACCGGCGACGTCTTGGGAGCCGGCTTTGGTTTGGGTGACTGAACGACCTCCTCGACCGTATTGGTCGTGTCGTTCACCGTGTTGTTGGTCTGATTCACCGTGTTGTTGACCGTATTCGTCGTGTTGTTGGTGGTCTCGGTCACGGTGTTGTTCACGGTATTGGTCACGTTGTTGGTGGTATCCGGCACCGTGTCGGTGGTCTGATTCACCGTGTTGTTGACCGTATTGGTCGCGTTGTTGGTGGTCTCGGTCGCCGTGTTGGTCGTGTTGTTGACCGTGTCGGTGGCCGTGTCGGTTGTCTGGTTGACCGTGTCCTTGACGGGATCGGTCACGGCGCCCGTGGTGTTGTCCACGGTGGTGGCGGTATCGTTCACGGTCTGGTCCAGCGTGTCCTGGGTACCCCCGCCCGTCGGGTCAGGGATCCCGGGGATCTGAGCAACGCCGATCCCTGTCTGGAGAGCAACCAGGGACCCGACCAGCAACGACTGCAACAGCACCCTCGGGCGAACGCTTCTCACCGTGCCAACCCCCCCTCGACGTTCGGACGGCTAGGTCGATATAGCTGACCCTATCTCGTGTGTGCCTTCTCCTTCGGACGTGCAGTGGTCGGTCCGGCGGCCCACCAGCCCAGTGAGTCGGCCGAGGATTCCGTCGACAGCGGCCTGATCGCCCGTCGAGACCGAGCCCGGGCCAGTGACATGAGGCCTCCACCAGCCGCCAGGAGGATCAGCGCCAATGCCAGCAGCCTGGCGGCCTCGGTTCCCGTGAACGCCAGGTTCCGCCTGATCGCTACTGCCAGGACTTCGTCGCCGGCCACCACCGTCTCCACCGTGCTGCTGTCGCTGTCGGATGCA
>DASQUW010000152.1:0-9399 GCA_035641075.1 Actinomycetota bacterium
CCGGCCATGTGGAGATCGGACAGGTGAAGGATGGCCAGGCTGTGCCCTCCGCCCGCGGGTAGGATGTCGAGCCGATACCGCGATAGCCGGTACCACCGGCGCTCCAGGAAGATCGCGTATGTGGCGATCGCCGCCCCGACGATGATGATGGAAAGGACGATCCAGACGAGCACGGAGCGATTGTAGTGGCCGACCTGAAGGCTCGGCTCTCCGAGGAGATGAAAGAAGCCCTGAGGGCGGGGGAGAAGGTGCGCCTGTCCGCGCTCCGGCTTCTCTCGGCCTCCGTGAAGAACCGGGAGGTGGAGCTCCGCCGGGAGGTCAAGGACGAAGAGTTCCTCGAGGTCGTGGGCCGAGAGGTCAAACGGCGGAAGGAGGCGGCTGAAGCGTACGAGAGGGCGAACCGGCAGGACCTCGTGGATCGTGAACGGGAGGAGCAGGCGGCCCTGGAGACCTACCTCCCGGCGGGTCTGTCCGAACCGGAGGTGGAAGCGCTCATCGACGAAGCGATCGGCGCCACCAGCGCATCCGGGCCGGGCGATCTGGGCAAGGTCATGAGCTACGTGATGGCCAGGGCCAAGGGGCGGGTCGACGGGGCGAGGGTCAACGAGCTTGTTCGTTCCCGCCTCGGCGCCGAATGACCTGAGCCGTTAGGTTGCAGGGCTGGGCGGAGGCACCATGCCCGCGCCCGGCTGCGGCGAGGGCGCGGTGGGAGGGGCCACCGGCGGCGGTGCCCCAGGGGGCGGTTCGCCGAACCACCATACTCCGAGCAGGACCTGGGTCCCGGCAGCGGCAGGGCTCCCCGCCCCTGGCGTCTGGCTGGCCACGATCCCGCTCTGGGCCGGATCCCCCGTCTGCCAGTACTGAACGACGACACCGAATCCCTTCGCCGTGAGCTTGGCGCGGGCCTTGGCCTCCGTGAGTCCGGTGACGTTCGGGACCGCGAAGGTCGGAACCGCTCCGTTGCTGATGTGGATGAAGACGGCGCTTCCCGCGGTGACGCTGGCGCCCGCAGCAGGCGATTGAGCGGAAACCTGTCCGGCCGGAACGAGCGAGGGAACCACCCTGACGATCGGGGTGAAGTTGGCTTCGGCCAGGATCTCCTCGGCCTCCTGCTGGGTCTTGCCCAGGACGTTCGGAACGGCCGCCGCCTCGGGTGCGGGCGCCGTCGGGAAGTCCATCAGGCGCATGCCCCTCGTCGCCTCCACCATGAAGTCGTACCAGATCAGTGCGGGGATGGTTCCGCCGTAGACGCGATCAAACTCGTGAACGTTGTACATCGGGATCAGGGCGTTCTTGTGGCCCACCCACGTCGCGGAGCAGAGCTGGCGCGTGCACCCCGTAAACCAGGCGTCGTTGAGTTCGTTGGTCGAGCCGGTCTTGCCGAAAACGGGACGCGAGCCGAGATTCGCGCGCGTTCCGGTGCCGCTGGTGACCACTCGCTCGAGCATGTTGACGACGAGCGCGGCGATCTTCTTATCGACGACCTGCGTGCACGGGCCATGCTTCTGCCGGAAGATGACGTTGCCATTCCGATCCTCCACACGGGTGATCGCGAACGGCTGGCAATGCTTCCCTTCATTGGCCAGGGTCGAGAATGCCGAAGCCATCTCCAATGGCGTGACCTCGTTCGTCCCCAACGTCAGTGAGCAGAAGGGCTGGAGGGGACTCTCGATCCCCATCCGATGGGCCGCCTCCACGACATTCTCGAGCCCGGCGTCCACCGACAGCTGCACGAACACGGCGTTCACGGAACTCTCCGTGGCCGACCACAGGTTCATGTACGAGCCCGTGCCGTCGGCATTGTTCACCGTGTACGGGGCGTTGCCGGGCCCGCAGTCGACGGTCTGACCCGAGGCTCCGTTGTACACCTTCATCTGGGGGATGCCCTGCTCGAACGCGGCCACCAGAGTGAACGGCTTGAACGCCGACCCGGACTGTCGCCCGGTGCCGCCCTCCCCCGTGGCCAGGTTCACCTGGGACTTCTGGAAGCTGACGCTGCTGACCAGGGCCCGGATCGCCCCGGTCCGGGCGTCCACCGTGGCGATGGCCGACTCCGGGTCCTTCGGGTCTGGCAGTTGCTTGTGCACCGCCTTGGCGCCGGCCCTCTGGAGCCGCGGGTCGACGGTCGTGTAGATCTTCAGCCCACCCTGAAACAAGGTCTGCTTCCTGGCCTCCCGGGTACTCCCGAACCGGGGGTCATCAAGGATCCGATTGGTGAGGTACCGCACGAAGAACGGGGCCCGAGGCTGGGACGGTGGTTTGAGGCGCAGCTCGATGGGGAGAGCCATGGCCTGCTCCGCTTCGGGCTCGGACACCCATCCGAGGCGAGACATCCGAAGCAGGACCTGGTTCCGGCGGCCCACGGCCGCCTCCATGTCGGTGGCCGGCGACCACTTCTCCGGGGCAGCGATGAGTCCGGCCAGCGTTGCCGCTTCCGGCAGGGTGAGGTCTTCTGCTCTCTTGCTGAAGTAGTACTCAGCGGCTGTCCCGATCCCGTACACGCCTCGCCCGAAGTACACGCGGTTGAGGTAGAGCTCGAGGATCTCGTCCTTCGAGTACTCCTCCTCCAGGCGCTTGGCCACCTTGAGCTCCTGCAATTTCCGTGCCAGCGTCCGCTCGGTGCCCACGGAAGGAAAGGCGTTCCTGGCCAGCTGCTGGGTGATCGTGGAGGCTCCCTGGGCGATCTCGCCGGCTTTGAGGTTCGCGAGGACCGCGCGGAAGATGCCCATCACATCGACGCCCGGGTGTTCGTAGAACTTCGTGTCCTCGATCGCCAGCACGGCCTTCCGGGTGACGTCGTTGATCTGTCCAATCCTCACGATCTTTCGGTTCTCGTCTCCGAAGAGTGTGGCCAGAACCGAGCCGTCCGCGGCGTAGACCGTGGATCGGACCGGAAAGCGCGGATACGCGAACTCCGCTTCGGTGCCGATGGAGACGAACTCGTCGTTGAATCGCTGCACGGCTCGTCCGGCAACTCCGATGGATGGGAGAAGGGCCAGCGCGAAGAGGAGCGAGGCCACGGCGAGCACGCCGAGGAAGACACCGATCCGGATCCCCGACCCGGTGAGCGGCGAGGGCTGCCTGCGGGCTTGCCACGCGTTGCCTGCCACGACCCAGATTCTGGCACGTGGATACAATCCAAGTGCCGTGAACAAGATCGCGCTGGGCCTCATCGCCTTGGCGCTCGCATTTGGTCCGGTTCTGCCCGCCGCGGCCCAGCAGGAGCACGTGGTCGTGATCGTCGAGGTTCGGGGTGTCATCGACCCCACCACCGCCGGATACCTGACGGAAACGATCGACGACGCGATCGAGAGCGAGGCCGAGGCGGTCATCATCCAGCTCGACACGCCGGGCGGCCTGGACGTGTCGATGCGAGAGATGGTCCAGAAGATCCTCCGGTCTCCGGTTCCGGTCGTCCTCTGGGTGGGACCGCCGGGAGCTCGCGCGGCGTCCGCGGGCGTGTTTCTGGTCTACGCATCCCACGTGGCGGCCATGGCTTCCGGCACCAATCTCGGTGCCGCTCACCCTGTTGATCTCGGCGGTGACCTGTCGGGGGCCGTCGAGGAGAAGGCGGTGAACGACGCAACGGCGTTCCTCCGGAGCCTCGCCGAACAGCGAGGCCGGGACGTGGAATTCGCCGAAGAGGCTGTTCGGGAGAGCGCCTCGCTCACAGCGACCGAGGCGAAGGGACGGGGCGTGATCGAGATCTTGGCCCCGACGATCGGCAACCTGCTCCGGCAGCTCGACGGCGTGACCGTGACGACCGACGCGGGGGAGAGGACGTTACGCACCAACATCGACGAGGATCAGGTGGTCCTCCGCTTCCACAAGCTCGGTCTCCTCCGGCGGATCCTTCATGCCGTTACCGATCCGACCATCGCCTATCTGCTGCTGATCCTTGGCTTCTGGGCCATCGTGTTCGAGCTCAGTCAGCCGGGGTTCGGCATCGCGGGAGTGGCCGGCGCGGTCTCGCTGATCCTGGCCTTCTACGCGTTGGCCGTTCTCCCCGTGAACCTGGCCGCGCTTCTCCTCGTGCTCCTGGGGCTGGCGCTTTTCACCGTGGACGTCTTCACCGCGGGGCTTGGCGTGTTCACCGTTGGTGGCACGCTGGCCCTGACGTTCGGATCGTTCCTGCTGTTCGCGGGATCGCCGGCCATCGATGTCTCGCCCTGGGTGATCGCAGTCGTGGTGGCCTCGAGCGTCCTGTTCTTCGGCTTCGCCATGACGGTGGCGATGCGAGCCCGTCGGCGGCAGGCGATCACCGGTCAGGAGGGGATGATCGGCCTCGTCGGCGTGTCCAGGGCCGAGCTATCGCCCGAAGGCCAGGTCTTGCTCAAGGGTGCGCTGTGGAAGGCTCGTGCCGTCGATGGGCCCATCGGGAAGGGACGCCCCGTGCGCGTGCGCCGGATCGATGGGCTGACGCTCTTCGTCGAGGAAGAGAAGAAAGGGGAAGAGAAATGAGCGGGCTCATCATCGCCGGCGTCGTCGCCTTCGTGGTGCTGCTCCTGCTGACGGCGGCCATCAAGATCGTTCAGGAGTATGAGCGCGGAGTGATCTTCAGGCTCGGGAGGGTGCTCCATGGAGCGAAGGGGCCCGGCCTCTTCTTCATCATCCCGATCATTGACCGGATGGTGAAGGTCAACCTTCAGACCGTGACCATGAACGTTCCGCCCCAGGACATCATCACCCGGGACAACGTGACGGTCCGGGTGGACGCGGTTATCTACTTCAACGTCGTGGATCCGGTGAAAGCGGTCGTCGAGATCCAGAACTACCTTGTCGGGACGTCCCAGATCGCCCAGACGACGCTCCGGTCCATCCTGGGGAAGGCCGAGCTCGACGAATTGCTGGCCCAGCGCGAGGACCTGAACGACAAGCTTCAGGCGGTCATCGACGAGCTCACCGAACCGTGGGGCGTGAAGGTCACGCTGGTCGAGATCAAGGACGTGGATCTGCCCGATTCCATGCAGCGGGCCATGGCCCGGCAGGCCGAGGCCGAGCGCGTCCGTCGGGCCAAGGTCATCAACGCGGAGGGCGAGTTCCAGGCCTCCACGAAGCTGGCCGAGGCGGCTGAGGTGATCGCCAGGCACCCCATCGCCCTCCAGCTGCGGATGCTTCAAACGATGACCGAGGTCTCCGCGGAGAAGAACTCCACGCTCATCTTCCCGATCCCCATCGAGTTGCTGCGCTTCTTCGACAGCGTGCGTCCCGCGGTGGGACCGGGAGACGGAAGGCCAACTGCTTCGTAGCCGATGATGGCGGGTCGGTAACCTGGCCTACCGCCTGGCAGCCGTCTAGTCCAAACGGACCATTTCGATTTTGGCCCTCTCCGGCTGCCTCAAATCCGATATGCGCCGGACCGATACACAGATCATGGACCACACGAGAGAATCGACGCCGCCCGCGTCCAACAACGGCACTCGCTGGATGGGTGTCGGTCATTCAAGAGCCCAGGACTCCAGCACCGCGGGGGCCGAGGCTGCGAAACAAGCGCTCCAGGGGAAAGACCCGAAGCTTCTGGTGGTCTTCTGCTCCGACGCCTACGACCTGCAGGCGCTCCTGGACGCCATCAACAAGGAGTCCGGCAGTGTTCCGCTGATCGGCTGCTCCACGGCCGGGGAGATCGCCACGAACGGTCCTGCAGAGACGAGCGTGGTCGTCACGGCGCTCGGCGGGCCGGGTTTCTCGGTCAGCACCCGGGCAGCCATGCAAGTCTCGTCTCGCCTGCGAGAAGCGGGTGAGGAGGTGGCGGCCTGTCTCGAGGACGTCAATGAGAGGCCCCATCGGGTCCTTATGCTGCTCACCGACGGCCTCGCCGGCGACCAGCAGGAGATCGTGCGCGGCGCCTACGGCGTCGTCGGGGCGGAGGTCCCCATGGTCGGGGGGTGCGCCGGAGACGACCTCAAGATGAAGGTCACTCGTCAGTTCTGGGGCAACCGGGTTCTCGGCGACGCCATCGTCGCGGCAGCGATCGGCTCACACGCGCCGATCGGCATCGGGGTCCGTCACGGGTGGCGAAAGGTCGGAGAGCCCATGCTCGTGACCAAGAGCGGCGACAACCGTGTCTACGCCTTGGACGACCAGCCCGCCCTGGACGTCTACCTCGACCGCCTGGACGCCCCGACCGAGGCGCGCACCGACCCGGCAGCGTTCACCCGGTTCGCCCTGACCCATCCGCTCGGCCTCTCGGGTCGAAGCGGGGAACCGCACGTGCGCTTCATCGGCGAGGCCAACTTCGAAGACCGATCCCTGGGGTGCATCGCGGAAGTGCCGCAGAGCGCATTGGCATGGTTCATGGAGGGAGACGAGCAGTCCGTCCTCCAGGCGACGGACGATGCATGCGCGGAGGCACTTGGGAACCTGGGGGGACAGAAGCCGCTCGGCATGATCGCGTTCGACTGCATCGCTCGGCGAGGGGTCCTCGGCGATCCCGGGATCGCCCGAGAGGTCGAGCGGGTGGCCGAGCATGCAGAGGGTGCGCCGGTAGCCGGTTTCTACACCTACGGCGAGATCGCTCGGACGCATGGGATCAGCGGGTTCCACAACCAGACCCTCGTGGTGCTCGCCGTGAGCTGATGGTCACGCCGTCCACCGACTGGTCCACGCACCAGCTCGCGGAGTTCCTCGCTGCGGTGTCCTCGTTCAAGGACGAGTCGACAGCTGCCCGGGGAGCAATCGAACGAGCTGCCGAGGCCTTCGAGGCGGAGGTCGGGGCGATCGTACGAGACGGGTCAGTGGTGGCATCGGTCGGGTTCCCGTCCGGCCGCGTCCCCACCGATCACCTCGTGTCCCTGGCCGACGGCGTCAGGCAGGACACCGTCATGCCGGGCGTTGGGGTGTGCTCCGTGGCCGTCGTCCCCATCGAGGATCAACAGCCCGCGAGGCTCATCCTGGCTCGCGCGGGAGAAGGCGACTTCGCCGGAGGAGGGGATTTCACCATCCAGGAGCGCAATCTCTTGAGAGGCATGGCCCGGGTCCTCGCGCTCACGCTGACGATGCTGGAGCGGCAGAAGCTCCTGGAGCGCCTGTCGAGGATCCAACGTTCGATCTCGCATCGAGCTCCGCTGCAGGAGGTGCTGGACGCCATCACCGCCGGCGCCACCGAGCTGATGGGAGTGGAGGTGGCCGGGCTCCGCGTTGTGGACCCCGCTGATCCTTCCTATTCCCTCATCGTCTCCACGAGTGGCGTGTCGAGCGACGTACTCGAGTCGATCCGGCGGACCCCGATCGAGGAGGGAGCCGGGGGCAGAGCCATCGTCGAGGAAGGCCTGGTCATCATCGATGAGTACGAGACGGCGCCGGATGCCGTCCCTGGCTTCGCGGCCCGCCATCTGCAGACGGCCATGGCGGCGCCGGTCTACGAGAACGGCGTGGTCGCCGGAAGCCTGGTGGTCGCGTCGTACAAGCAGGGTCGCCGGTTCAACGAGAGTGAGCAGGAGGGGCTTCTCGCTCTCGCCGAGCACGCGAGCCTCGCGCTCACGGACGCAAAGACCGTGGACGCCATGCGGGAAGCCCAACGCTCCAAGGACATGTTCCTGGCGATGGTCTCGCATGAGCTGAAGACGCCGCTCACGGTGATCATGGGCGCCTTGCGGACGCTGCAGGTCCACGGCGCCGACCTGCCGGAGGAGTTGCAGAACGAGATGCTGGACGCGGGCTGGAAGCGGGGCAAGGAGTTGGAGCGCCTGATCGATCGTCTCCTGCAGGGCGCCCGTGCGGAGCTTGCCGGCACCGAAGAGGACGTGAGGGTCTCCGATCTGATCACCGAGGCGGTCCGGGGTTTCGAGCACTCGCGACGCGTCGCCGTGAAACAGGCTCCGGACGTCCTCGTGCGGATGGACAAGCACGCCGTCCTCGAGATCCTGGGCATCCTCCTGGAGAACGCGGTGGCCCATTCGCCGGGGCACGGCGAGGTCGCGGTCGATGCTTCCATGGAGGGCTCGGAGCTCGCGGTCTCCGTCTCCAACCCCGGATCGCTGCCGGAGGACCTCGACCCGGAGAGCCTGTTCCTGCCCTTCCAGCGGGGGTCGGCGGTGCGGTCCTCGGGCGTCGGCTTGGGCCTCTACATCGCCGGTCGTGTGGCCGAGTCGGTCGACGGGAGGATACGGGTCCAGTCCCAGGATGGGGAGGTCCGGTTCACGCTCCAGGTCCCCGTTCGAACGACCGCCGCCGTCCTGGAGAAGCCCTCGCTGCCCTAACCTAGACGGTCACCTCGAACCGGCATCCGTCAACGCTCAGGTCCTCGGCCTGCCCGTTTAGGAATCCCTCCGCGAGGCCCCTCAGCAGGCCCTCCTCCAGCGCACAGCACTGGCCGTGGTTGCCGGGGGCCCGGTCGTGGAAGAGACAGCGCTCCGTGGTGAGCCGCATCCTCCCGTTCTCCTGATACGACGAAGGCCGCCATCCCCACTCGGCCAGCTCCCGGGAGAGGAGTTTGGCCCGCCCCTTTTTGCTTCGGGAGGTGCCGCCCTTCTCCCTCTTCCGGCGGCTCGCCCAGGTGCGCCCCCAGGTCCGTCCGAACTCCACAAGCCGGCGGCGGTTGGGCGATAGCGTGTCCATCGCCCCCGAGAGCATGTCCACGAGCGACCGGAGGGACCCGAGGGGGTGAGCGAGTTCGACCGGCTCGGGACTCGGCTCGTACAGACGCCGGGGCCGGCCCGCTCCGCCCGGGCGATCCGCCCGGGAGACCAGGAGACCAGCCTGCTCCAGGCGGGCCAGGTGCTGCCGAACCGCGTTGGGGTGAAGGGAGAATGCCTGCGCGAGCTCGGTCACGCTGAGCGGTGAGTCCGAAACGCACACCTGCCGATAGATCCGGAACCGGGTTTCCTCCCCCAGCGCCCGGGCCGTTTCGTACAGTCGATCGAACCCGTTCACGGCCAGTCGCGCCACAGCGGTATGGATGATAGACCTCCGTCTCCTCCGGCGGGGATGCGCTCCCCCCGATGGGGTCTTGTCAAATGGATCCGCCGCTGTTACCGTTTTGCACGAAGATTAGCACAGGAGAAATTGGAGAAATTACGCAGGTCGGGAACCGAGTAAACCGCTGAGGCGTCTTACTACGAAGAACCGAGTGAGGGAAGAGTAGGTGGGCGAACCGGCAATGGTAACGAGCGAGTGGGAGATGGGCTGGCAGTACCGCGCTGCCTGCCGCGGCGAAGACGCGGAGATGTTCTTCGCCCCCAATTACTTCGAGCGGAAAGAAGAGAAGGAAGCCCGTGAAGCGCAGGCAAAGAACATATGCGCGAGATGTCCTGTGCGCCCCGAGTGCCTGGAGTATGCGCTGCGCAACCGGGAGCCCCATGGCATCTGGGGCGGGCTGAACGAGTCCGAACGGAAGGCGCTGATCCGCAGCCGCGAGCGCGGCATCCGGCAGGTCGGCTAACCGATCTTCTGCACCCTGGC
>DASQUW010000153.1:0-4904 GCA_035641075.1 Actinomycetota bacterium
CCCCGGGTCGCGGCTCACCGACGTGCATGCACACGCCCCGACCGCGGCGCCGGCGCCGGGAACCGTGGAAGACGGCCAGCTCCTGCTGCTCACCCCCTCCGAGTAGCCGGCGAGGCCGCGGCCGCCATGCCCGCGACGGCCGACGGGAGCGAGGGGCCGCCCTTGGGGGCGGCCCCTCCACATCTCGGATGGGCAACGTTCGCCTCCCGTTCACCGCGTCGTCGGGACCGAGACGGACGGCCCCGCTAGGATCGCGATCGTGCAGACCCTGATGAATCTTCTGCTCGGGGCAACGATCGGCTTCGTCCTCGGGATCGTCGGATGCGTCCTCGTGGCGTGGGTCCGCAGCCTGAGCCTGCCGGCCCCCGGTGCGGAACCCTCGACGCCGATCCGGCCCTGAGCCCCGGCCGGGCGAGTTGCCGGAACGTTCATCGTCCCGGCACCCGGCGTCCGGCATCCGGACACCTGCGGAAGCTAGAGTGCGGCTCGAGATGGCGACCGTGCTCGAGCTGGAGCGGTCCACCACCCCGACGGTGGCCCTCCTCGCCCACGACGCCATGAAGCCGCACCTTCTCCGTCTGGTTCGTGCCCACGACGACACCCTGGCCCGCTGCCGCCTCATCGCGACGAGGTCCACCGGACAGACCATCCTCGACGCCTGCCCGCTCCCGATCGAGCTGCTCGAGGGGGGCCCGCTCGGCGGCGACCTTCAGATCGCCGGGATGGTGGTGGACCGGCTCGTCGACGCGGTGGTGTTCCTCCGCGACCCGCAGACCGCCCACCCGTTCGAACCCGACCCGCACACGCTCCTGAGGGTGTGCGACGTGCACGACGTCCCCATGGCCACCAACGCGGCCGCAGCCGAGGTCCTGCTGGGATGGGTTGCCGCCCGGGCCACCCATCCCTCGGTGAGGATGTCGTGATCACCCTCGAGCGCGACTGCCCCGAGTGCCGCTCGGCGGGATCGGTCGCCGGCTCGGTCTGCGACATCTGCTACGCGGAGCTCGATGAGGGACCGCCGTCTCCGCTCGCTCCCTCCGAAGCTCGTCCCGCTCCCGTGGGACGCGCACGCGAGGCCGCCGGTGTCCCTGCGCCGGCGGCCTCGCATCCACTCCGCTTCGCCGACGTCATCGAGGCCCTGGAGGCCATCGCCTCCCTGGGGAGCGAGATGGCGGCCTCCGAGGGACGAGCGCTGGTGGTGGCATGCGGTCGGGCCAGGCTGCTCCTGGAATCGCTAAGGCACCAATTCCTCACCGAGATCGTTCGGTGAGCGATCGGGTCGTTTAGCTCTCTCCCGCAACGTTGTTCGCTTCTCGTTAACCTGCCGTTCACCTTCCATTGTCGGGTCCGACAGACGGGTTCCCTACGATGCGCCGCGTGGAGAGAGGGATCCGTAGAGAAGCTACGGACCAGAAGACGGGGAGGTTGGCATGAGCAAACGCGGTGCTCTGCTCGTCGCCGGGCTGTTGAGCCTGGCGCTCACAGCCACGGCGTGCGGCGGTGGGAACGCGTCGACCGACGGCGAGGGTGGGCTCACCGGGGATCTGTTCGTTTCCGGGTCCTCGACGGTGGAGCCGATCTCGGCCCTGGTCGCCGAGCTGTTCAGCGAAGAGAATCCGGACGTGGCCATCTCCGTCGAGGGGCCCGGGACCGGCGACGGGTTCGAGCTCTTCTGCAACGGCGAGACCGACATCTCCGATGCGTCGCGCCAGATCGAGGAGGAGGAAGCGGAGGTCTGCCAGCAGAACGGCATCGAGTACACCGAGCTGGAAGTGGGTATCGACGGGATCACCGTCATGACCTCGCCGGAGAACGAGGCGGTCGGCTGCCTCAACTTCGCCGACCTCTACGCGTTGATGGGTCCCGAGTCGCAGGGCTTCGCCAACTGGTCAGACGCCAATGCGCTCGGCGAGGAGCTCGGCGGGATCGGAACGCCCTATCCGGACGGTGAGCTCGTCATGGTCGCCCCCGGTGAGGAGTCGGGCACGTACGACTCGTTCCTGGAGATCGCGTTCGGGGACATCGCCGAGGAGCGCGAGCAAGAAGAGGTGTCGCGACCCGACTATCAGGCTTCGCCCAACGACAACGTCATCATCGAAGGCATCGCCGGCTCCCCGGCCTCCCTGGGCTGGGTGGGGTACTCCTTCTACGTAAACAACCAGGACGTGGTCAAGGCGGTCGAGATCGCCGAGGGAACGGGGAGCGAGTGCGTCGCTCCAACCGCGGAGACGATCGCCTCGGGCACCTACCCGCTCCAGCGGTCGCTGTACATCTACGTGAACAAGGCCAAGGCCGCCGAGAAGGAGGCCCTCCGCGCGTTCGTGGACCTCTACGTGTCCGAGACCGGCCTGCAGACCGCGGTGGAGCAGGTGGGATACATTGTCCTCCCAGCGGATCGCATCTCCGCGACGCAGTCGACGTGGGAATCTGAGCAGCCCGCCTAGTTGACGACGGTGGAGAGAGTGACCGGGCCTCGCCCGAGGCCTGGTCCTCTCCCGACGGAGGACCAGGACGTTGGCGCACGTCGTCGTCGAGGGATCGGGGGGGCTGACCCTCGCTCACCTACAGGGGAGCCGAAAGCGTCGGCGCAAGGAGTCGATCATACGCCGGAGCCTGTTCGGGGCCGCCGCGATGTCGGTGGTCATCAATCTGCTCATCGTGGTGACGCTGTTCGACGGGACCGTCGACTTCCTCGGCCACGTGAGCCTCTCCACCCTGTGGAGCGATGGGTGGTTCCCGCGCCGCGGGCTGTTCGACATTAAGACGATCGTCACGGGCACGCTCCTCGTCTCGGTGGTGGCCATGATGGTGGCGACACCGCTGGGTCTCGGCGCCGCCGTCTACCTCTCTGAATACGCCAGCCCGGGAGCCCGAAGGAGGTTGAAGCCGATCCTTGAGATCCTGGCCGGGATCCCCAGCGTGGTCATGGGGTTCTTCGCCCTGACCTGGATCAGCCCCCACATCATGCAGCGATTCTTCGGAGCGACCACGTTCAACATGGCCGCGGCGGGGATCGGGGTGGGCATCCTCATCACGCCGCTAGTGGCCTCCGTGGCCGAGGATGCGATGTTCGCGGTCCCCCGGTCGCTCCGGGAGGCCGCCTACGGCCTCGGCGCCAGGAAACGCAGCACCACGACCAGGATCGTCTTCCCCGCCGCCGTCTCCGGGATCGTGGCCGCCATCATCCTCGGCCTGTCCCGAGCGATCGGGGAGACGCTGGTGGTGGCCATCGCCGCCGGAGCCACCGGAGGTTCGCTCTTCACCCTGGATGTCACCGGCCCCGGTCAAACGATGACCGCGGCCATGACCTCGCTGGCCACTGGCTCCGACCAGGTCAAGGGAGCCAGCGAGGCGTTCCCCAGCCTCTTCTTCGTGGGCGCCCTCCTGTTCTTCATGACGCTGTCGCTCAACATGATCAGCGAGCGGTTCGTCCGACGGTTCCGGAGACGGTACTGATGGCTCGGCCGAACGCCGTGCAGGTGACCACGGCCGATGCCGTGCGGCACGCGCTGACGGGCCGGGGTCTCGACGTTCGCGGAGCGCTGCTACAGGGTGCGCTCCTGCTAGCGCTCCTGCTCAGCCTGGCCGTTCTGGTCACACTCCTGACCGACACGGTGAGCACCGGCGCATCCGTCTTCGGTGAGCGAGGCTTCGACTTCCTCACAAGCAACGTCTCCTCGCTGCCCGAACGGGCCGGGGTTCGTCAGGGGATCATCGGCTCGCTGATGCTCATGATCTTCGTGGTGATCCTGGCCTTCCCCCTGGGCATCGGGGCGGCGATCTACATGGAGGAGTACGCCAAGGACACCCGGCTGACCCGATTCATCAACGCCAACATCCGCAACCTGGCCGGCGTCCCCTCCATCGTGTACGGACTCCTGGGGGTCGCCCTGTTCGTTCAGCTGAAGGCGGCACAGGGGATCACCGGCGGTCGCAGCGTGATCTCGGGGGGCCTCACCCTGGCCGTCCTCGTGCTCCCCATCGTCATCATCACGGCCGCCGAGGCCGTGCGGGCGGTGCCGGACAGCATCCGAGAGGCGGGGTTCGGGGTCGGAGCGACCCGCTGGGAGGTCGTGCGGAGCCACGTCCTCCCCTATGCGGCACCCGGCGTGCTGACCGGCACGGTGCTCACGCTGGCCCGGGCGTTCGGAGAGACGGCCCCCCTGATCCTGGTGGGGGCCTCGACCGGGTTCCTGGCCAGCGGCTCCGGAAGCTTCGTGGAGACCCTCCAGGGCCCCTATACCGCGCTCCCCACGCTGGTGTTCGACTTCGCCACACGGAACCTACGGGCATTCAGGCAATCGACGGCGGCGGCGATCCTCGTGCTGCTCGGGGTCCTGCTGCTGGTGAACGCGACGGCCATCATCCTCCGGAACCGCTACGAGCGAAAGTGGTGATAATGACGTGGATGCCAAGGTCGGAAAGCAGGGCGGCGAGACCGGGAGAACCGGACCCGTTCGGACAGTCGTGACCGTGAGACCCGAGGATCAGCAACCGGCGGCCGATGCTACCGCTTCCGTGATCTTCGACGTGCGCGCCCTCGCCGTCTCGTACGACGGGCAGCAGGCCGTGCGCGATGTGACCCTCCCGGTGTACGAGAATCGCATCACCGCCATCATCGGGCCATCGGGCTGTGGCAAGACGACCGTCCTGCGGTGCTTCAACAGGATGAACGACCTGATCGAGGGGGCCCGCGTGGAGGGAACGCTCCTCTACCACGGGGTCGACCTGTACCACCGCGACGTCGATCCCGTCGAGGTGCGCCGCCGGATCGGGATGGTGTTCCAGAAGCCGAATCCGTTTCCGAAGTCGATCTACGAGAACGTCGCGTTCGGACCCAAGATCGCAGGCTATCGCGGCAACATGGACGATCTCGTCGAGGGATCGCTGAGGCGGGCGGCTCT
>DASQUW010000154.1:0-8087 GCA_035641075.1 Actinomycetota bacterium
GCTTTCCCGGCTGCTAGAGGAGCGAGAAGACACGCGACGTGGCACCCCACCAAGCCACGTTCATCGGGTCGCTGGAGGTTAGCGGCCCCTAGGGCGATCTCAAGAGCGAGGTGGCCTTTGTGGGGTGCCACGCTGGTGAGCGCGGTCGGCCAATCGTGGGCTCAGGCCAGCCCCCGAGGCCGTCCGACCCTACGGCCTCTCGCCCGGAATCGAGGTGCTCCCCCAGCATTGACCCCTTCGCCATCTGCACATTCTGCGAGGTCATCGAATAGGACGTCCTAGCGTCACACACTCCCAGGCGCGGCGAAGTCGAGCGGCACCCGGATGTTAATCGCCAAGTGGTTCGGGCATTCGCGGGTTCGTGAAATCAGGGGTTTCGCGTTGCTGGCGCCGGCCGGGAGGTCTGGGTCAAAACCTCCTCGCTGTCGGCGACGCGACGGTGACGCGCTCGGTTTCGTGACGCACTTTCAACGTCGCGAAACGTCGCCTAACGACGCGTAACGCACCACATCGCCATCGGCCATCACCAGCGCGTTTCCGCCGGAACCTCATTTCCGCTGGTGGGGCGTACAGGATTCGAACCTGTGACACATGGGTTAAAAGCCCACTGCTCTGACCAGGCTGAGCTAACGCCCCCACATGGATTGTAGCCGGGGCCTCACGCCTTCTCCTCGTGACGGTAGTGGTTGGTGATTGGAAGGCGCCGATCGCGGCCGAAGGCTTTCGGCGTGATCTTGACACCTGGGGGCGCCTGCCGCCGCTTGTACTCCGCCCGGTCGATCATCTCGACCACTCGCCGCACGAGTTCAGGATCGGCGCCGGCGGCCACGATCTCCTCGGGGGAACGGTCCTCCTCCACGTAGTCCTCGATGATCGGGTCGAGGAGCTCGTAGGGAGGAAGCGAATCTGTATCGAGCTGTCCCGGCCGAAGCTCGGCCGACGGTGGCTTGTCCAGGATCCGATCGGGGATCGGACCCGGGTCACTCTGTTTGTTCCGCCACCGAGCCAGCTCGTAGACGAGCGTCTTCGGGACGTCCTTGAGTGGAGCGAACCCACCGGCGAGATCGCCGTACAGCGTCGAGTAGCCCGCAGCCATCTCGCTCTTGTTCCCAGTGGCCAGGACCATTGCTCCGAACTTGTTCGAAAGCGCCATGAGCAGATTGCCTCGGATGCGGGCCTGGATGTTTTCCTCAGTCACGTCCCGGTCGGCTGAGGCGAAGACCTCCTTAAGCGCGTCCAGGTATGCCTCGTACACGCCGTCGATCCGGATCTGATCCAGGCGGATCCCCAGTCGACCGGCCACGTCCTCTGCGTCGTCGACGCTTTCCGGCGAAGAGAATGGAGACGGCATCGTCAGCGCGTGCACTCCCTCAGCACCCAGCGCGTCGGCAGCGAGGACGGCGACCAGTGCAGAATCGATTCCTCCCGAAAGACCCAGCACGACCTCCCGGAATCCGTTCTTCCGAACGTAGTCGCCGAGCCCGAGTACCAGAGCCCGGTAGACCTCCTCGGCGCCCTCCGGCCACGCCTCGCGGCTCGGATCTGGGAGCGGCGGTTTCTCCTCCGCCTGCTCGGTGCCGGGGATGTCCACGAGAAGAAGGTCTTCCTCGAACGCTGAGGCCTGCCACACCAACTCGCCCTCCGGAGAAACCACCATGCTGCCGCCGTCGAACACCAGCTCGTCCTGCCCGCCGATGCAGTTCACGTAGACGATCCAGGCGCCGGTCTCCTTAGCTCGGGCCGCGCAGACCTCGAAACGCTCGCTCGTCTTTCGCCGGTGATAGGGAGACCCGTTGATGTTTGGGATCACTTGAACCTGGCCGGCGTAGGAGTCGAACGGCGGCCCCGGCTGCCAGGCGTCCTCACACACGGTTATTCCGAGGTCGGACCCGGCCAGGCGGAATGTGCATCCTTCCTTCCCAGGGACGAAGTAGCGGGCTTCGTCGAAGACGCCATAGTTCGGGAGCTTGTGCTTGTGGTAACGAGCCTCGACTCGACCGTCGCGAAGAAGGGCCGCGGCATTGTGGAGACCCCGAGGGCTCCGGTCCACGAAGCCGGTCAGCACGGCACACTGCCCGGCTGTGCGCTTCGCCAGTTCCTCCAGTGCTTCCAGGTTGTCGTCAATGAACGCCTTGCGGAGCACCAGGTCCTCCGGTGGATACCCCGTGATCGCGAGCTCCGGGAAGCACGCCAGGTCGGCTCCAGCAACGGCGGCATCTCGGGTCCATGCGGCCATCTTCTCCACGTTGCCGGCGAGGTCGCCGAGCACGCTATCGATCTGGCCGAGCGCGATCCTCACGTACCAAGCGTAGCGCGGGACGGGAGAGGCTACAGCCCAGCGAGCCTGCTGAGCCCGGCGATGTTCCAGCCGGAAATAGCGTTTGAGTCGGTTACGATCCGAAGGAGGTCGGGATGTACGGTAAGTTGGCGAGACACAGGATCGACGACCTTGTACGTGAGGCCGATGCCTATCGGATGACCAGGAGCACGCGGCTGGCTCGGAGAGCCGAGCGGCGGGCAAAGCTGCGTCTGGTCGGCACGGCCATGTCCTGGGTGGTGACCTGGCCGGTCAACCGGTAACGGTCAGGCAGCTCAGAGGATCGGGAGGTACCGTTCCAGCTCGTACGGCGTGACGTACGCCTTGTACGAGTCCCACTCCTCCCGCTTGTTCCTTGCGAGGTAGTTGAACACATGGGGACCGAGGGTCTCGTGGAGAAGGTTGGAGTCCTCGGCGATACCGATCGCTTCGTACAGGTCCTGGGGGAGGGATTCGATGCCCGCCTCGCGTCGTTCCTCGTCCGTCATCGCATAGATGTTGTTCGACGCTTCGGGGGGAAGCTCGTACTCTCGCTCCACCCCCTCCAGGCCGGCAGCAAGCATGCAGGCAAAGGCCAGATAGGGGTTGCACGCTGGATCGGGGGAACGCATCTCGATTCGGGCAGATTGCTCCTTGGCGGGCTTGTAGAGCGGGACACGGACCAACGCCGAGCGATTCCGGCGTGCCCAGCAGACGTAGATGGGGGCCTCGAAGCCGGGAACCAGCCGCTTGTACGAATTCACCCACTGGTTCAGGACCAGAGTTATCTCTCGAGCGTGGCGGAGGACGCCGGCGATGTACCCCTTGGCGGTCTTCGACAGATGGTACTCATCGGTCGCGTCGAAGAAGGCGTTGCGATCCGTCTCGAAGAGCGACTGATGGGTGTGCATCCCGCTTCCGTTCACCCCGTGCACCGGCTTCGGCATGAACGTTGCATGGAGCCCGAATTCCTGTGCCACTTCCTTCACCGTGAGGCGGTACGTCATGACGTTGTCCGCCATCGTGAGCGCGTCCGTATACCGGAGGTCGATCTCGTGCTGTGACGGCGCCACCTCGTGATGGACGTACTGGACGGGGATGCCCATGGCTTCCAGATAGGCGACCGTTCGCTTCCGATAGTCCGTGGCCACGTCCAGAGGGGTGAGGTCGAAGTATCCACCGCGGTCGAGGAATTCCGTCCCCGTCGAATCCTTGAAGTAGAAGTACTCGAGCTCCGGGCCGACGTAGAACGTGAATCCGAGGTCCGTGGCTCGCTGGAGCTGGCGTTTGAGGACCTGGCGAGGATCCCCTTCGAACGGTGAGCCGTCGGGATTGTGGATATCGCAGAACATCCGAGCCACTTGGTGCTCGGAACGCCACGGGATGATGGTGAACGTGGTTGGGTCCGGCCGAGCCACCATGTCGGCTTCCTGGATGCGTGCGAATCCTTCGATGGCCGAGCCGTCGAACCCCATCCCTTCTGACAGCGCGGTTTCGAGCTCCTGCGGCGTGATCGCAAATGACTTCAGGAAGCCGAGGACATCGGTGAACCAGAGCCGAATGAATCGAATGCCTCGTTCCTCGACAGTGCGCAGGACGAACTCTGCTTCGTTCGAAAGCGTCATGAAGCGAGGGTAGCGGACGAGAAGATCTCATACGTTACGAGGCGGTTAAATCTGAGCGGCCCCCCGGAGGAGGCCGCTCGGCATCTCTCTATTGCGTTCCGCTCAGACTTCCCGGGCGTCCTGCATCCTTCGGCCGGCGAACCCGAGTGCTGCGCCAGCCACGAGGAGCATGAGGGCCAGGACCATCAGGCCACCGAAGCTGCCACCGGTGAAGGCGAGCTCTCCGCCCACCGCGGCGGCTTGGACACCGGCCGCGTCGCCCCGAGTGACCACCACGCCGAGGACATCGTCCTCAACCTCGTCGGCGGGTGCAGCCGGCGAGGATGGAAGGCTCGGGATGATCGCCGGAGCCACGACGCTGCTGCCACCGGTCGTTCCGGTGCTGACGGGAGGGCTGCTGCCATTGTCGTTGTCGCCCTCGTCGTCGTCGTTGTCGCCCTCGTCGTCGTCGTTGTCGCCCTCGTCGTCGTCGTCATCGTCGTCCTTGGGCGGCTGCTGGTCGTCATCGTCCTTCGGTGGCTTGTTGTCCTTGTTGCCGCCGCAGTTGCCCTCGTTGTCGTCGTCGAAGTCGTCGTCGTTGCCGCAACCGTTGTTGCCGTCCTGGTCGAAGATGTCGGCTCCACCGGGGCCGTTCGGCTTGTCGGTGCCGCCTTCATCCCGCTCGGGTCCGTTTCCGTTCTGGTCCGGGGTCGACTCAGAGTTGCCCTGGTTTCCGGAGTTCCCCTGCTCGACCGAGCGGTCCTTGCCGGATGGGTGGGCGTTGTCTCCAGAATCGGCGATGTTGTTGGCCACACCGTCGGAGTCGCTGTCCTCGGTGAATGCGGTGCCGGAATCGGAGTCCGCGTCGCCATCGTTGTCGGAAGCAGCCGCGGCTCCGGTGTCCTTGTGGTTGGGCTTGTGGTCGGCAAATGCGGGAACCGCCAAGAACAGGCCGACCAGCAGGGCCATCGTGGCTGCCGCCGCCAAAGTTGTCCTTCTCATCTTGACTCCTCCAAACTCAGGCGGGCTACCTTTTGAACCATGCCATACAGAATTCGACATTCCTACCCCTTTCCCTGTTTTTGTCTCGTCGGCTGCTTGCCCTACGCCCATCGGCAGGGGTCCAGACGTGCTTGACCGATTCTTCAGGAAATGACTAGTTCGGACTAGGCACGGGCCACGCGCCTCCTCGCCTACAGAGAGAAAGGCCGTCGCCCCTCATTCTTCCTCGTCCGTCTCGCCGACGGCCTGGAGGGAGGCCCCCCAGCGTCCGGCGGGGGTACCATGGCCTCCGTGGATCCCGCCGCTGAGCGCGTTCTGGCCGACGTGGAAGAACTCGGTGTCCGATTCGTCCGGCTCTGGTTCACAGATGTCCTGGGGTTCCTGAAGTCGTTCGCCATCCCCTCGGAAGAGCTCGAACGAGGCTTCCGGGAGGGGATCGGCTTCGATGGTTCGGCCATCGAGGGTTTCGCCAGGTTGGAGGAGGCCGACATGCTGGCCCGTCCCGACGCAGACACGTTCCGCATCCTTCCCTGGCCCCAGGGCGACCCGGCGGGAAGGCTGCTGTGCGATGTGACCTACCCAGATGGGACGCCGTTCGAAGGAGATCCCCGCAACGTTCTGAAGAGGAACCTGGCCCGCGCTGCAGACATGGGCTACGAGCTCCATGCCGGCCCCGAGGTGGAATTCTTCCTCTCTCGTTCACCGGCGTCGTTCGAACCGCTGGATCGTGGCGGGTACTTCGACCTCACCCCCGCGGAGGTCGCCGATGACCTTCGGAAGCGTGCGGTGTCCGCGCTCGACGAGCTGGGGGTGCGGGTCGAGATGATCCACCACGAGGACGCGCCGAGCCAGCACGAGGTGGATCTCGCCCCGGACGAGGCCCTCCGGATCGCCGACGGGGTGATGACCCTCAGGCTGGTGATGAAGGAGGCCGCTCAAGAAGCCGGGCTGCACGCCTCGTTCATGCCCAAGCCCCAGGCCGGGATCCAGGGTTCGGGCATGCACACGCACTTCCGCCTGCTGGAAGGAGGGCGAAACGCGTTCTTCGATCAGACCGCAGATGTCCGGCTGTCGAAGATCGGGCTTTCCTTCATCGCCGGGCTCCTCGCTCATGCCAGGGCCATCACCGCGGTGACCAATCAGTGGGTGAACTCGTACAAGAGGCTGGTGCCCGGCTTCGAGGCGCCGGTCCACGTGTGCTGGTCTCGCCGAAACCGGTCCGCACTCGTCCGAGTTCCCGCAGACCGCCCGGACGATGAAGCGGCGTGCCGCGTCGAATACCGTGCGACCGACCCCGCCTGCAATCCCTACCTGGCGTTCTCGTTGATCCTGGCGGCGGGCCTTGACGGTATTCGCCAGGAGATGGAGCCGCCGGCAGAGGCCACGGACAACATCCACGCCATGTCCCCGGAGGAGCGACGCGCCGCCGGAATCCCCGCCCTCCCGGACAATCTGCATGACGCTGTGGCGGAGATGGAGCGTTCGGAGCTCGTGGCCGAGGCGCTCGGTGAGCATGTCTTCGAGTGGTTCATTCGCAACAAGCGCGAAGAGTGGCTGGCGTACCGATCGGATGTGACACCGTTCGAGGTCGACCGCTACTTCCCCGTCCTCTGAGGTGACCAGCCCGGAGTCGCTGGGCCGAGCCCTCGCCGCCGCTCCCGATCCCGAGCTCGCCCGGGTGGCGCTCTCCCGGGTGGGCGAGCGACGAGAAGCTCGAGAGGTGCTGGGGCAGGCGTTGGAACCCGCCGCCCGGCTTCTCGGCTTTTCCGGCGCAGCAGCCGATTTCCTGTTCGCCCACCCAGAGGAGGCCGCTCTCTTCACCGACCTGGAAGAACGCTCTCTGGAGCGTTTGATGGCCGAGGTGGAAGCGGACATCAACGGCCTCGGGGCGCGGACGGGCCTCCGGCGGTTCCGACATCGTGCGCTCTTTCGGCTCGCCGCGAGGGACCTCGGGGGTGCTTCCCTCGAGGACGTCCTCTCCGAGATGACCGCCATCGCCGAGGTGTGCCTGGAGGCGGCGGCCCGCACGGTCCGAGGCGCTCTCACCATCATCGGGATGGGCAAGCTCGGCGGCGCTGAGCTCAACTACGCGAGCGACGTGGACTTGATCTTCGTTCACCCGGAGCGAGGTCCGGACAAGGCGGGGAAGGGTGCGGCGGAGTTGGTGGCGTTGCTGTCCGAACCCACGGAGGAGGGCGTGGCGCTTCGTGTGGACACGAGCTTGCGTCCGGAGGGGCGAGCCGGTCCGATCTCCCGGTCGGTGGCCTCGACCCTCGAGTACTACCGGCGGCACGCCGCCACGTGGGAGCGGCAGGCGCTTCTGAAAGCCCGCCCGGTGGCCGGCGCTCTCGACGTGGGTGTCCGACTCCTCGAGGAGCTGGCCCCCATCGTGTATCCGGACCATCTCGAGCCCTCGGCCATCGAGGATGTTCGGCACATGAAGGTTCGCATCGAGGAGTACGTCCGAGCCCGGGGGAAGGAAGCCGTGGAGGTGAAACGGGGGCGAGGTGGGATCCGCGACGTGGAATTCGCGGTGCAGCTTCTGCAGCTGGTTCACGGGAGGCGAGATCCGAGCCTGCGTCAGACCAACACGTTGCGCGCCCTCGCCGCCCTGGCCGAAGAGGGTTACGTCGCCGTGAGCGACGCCGAGGAGCTGGGCGCCTCGTACCGGTTCCTTCGGACTCTGGAGCACCGGCTCCAGCTCGCCCGGGATATCCAGACTCACGAGCTCCCCCGGGACACCGCGGCCCTTCGCAGACTGGCCCGATCGATGGGGCTCGAGGACGCCGATTCGCTGCGGCTGTCCTACGAAAAACACACGGGGATCGTCCGGGGGCTACACGAACAGCTCTTCTACCGGCCGCTGCTCGAGGCCTTTGCCGGCCCCCCGGTACCTCGCCCGGGCACCGAGCGTGTGGCCACCGAGGAGCTTCTTGCCGGTCTCGGCTTCGCCGGCCCTCCGGCCGCCTACGAGCGCTTCACCCGCGTGGTCGATCGGTCCACTCGGCTGGGGAAGGTCCTCGGGCACGTCTTCCCCGTGATCGCGCCGGCCCTGGCCCTCTCCGCAGATCCCGACCAAGCCCTGGTCCGACTGGAGCGGGTGGGCGAGGCGCTGAAAGGGGGCCCCGCGATGGCGGATCTCATCGCCTCCAACCCCGATGTCGCCCGCCGCATCGCCCTCGTCG
>DASQUW010000155.1:0-10762 GCA_035641075.1 Actinomycetota bacterium
ACCTCTTCCAGCGTTCCCGTGTCCTCGCCCACCGTAGCCGCCAGGGTCGAAAGGCCCACCGGACCGCCGCCGAATCGCTCAACCAGCGCAGCGAGGATCGACAGATCGATGCGGTCGAGCCCCTGTTCGTCCACCTCGAACAACGCGAGCGCATCGGCAGCCGACTCCTGAGTCACCCGTCCGTCGCCTCGGACCTGGGCGTAGTCCCGGACCCGGCGGAGCAGCCGGTTGGCGATGCGCGGAGTTCCTCTCGAGCGCCGGGCGATCTCACCCGCCCCACCGTCGTCGACCTCCACCTCGAGGATCCCGGCGGAGCGCCGAACCACGAGGGCCAACTCGGGTTCGTCGTAGTACTCCAGCCGAGGGGAGAACCCGAACCGCTCCCGCAGGGGCAGCGTGATCAGCCCCGGCCTGGTGGTTGCGGCAACCAGCGTGAATCGAGGCAGATCGAGCCTGATGGTCCGGGCCGAAGGCCCCCGCCCGATGACCACATCGAGCTTGAAATCCTCGAGCGCCGGATACATCACCTCCTCGACCGGCCGAGGCATCCTGTGGACCTCGTCGATGAAGAGGACGTCACTTTCCTCGAGGTTGGTGAGGATAGCCGCAAGGTCCGCCGTCCGCTCCAGAGCTGGGCCGGAGGTGTGACGGAGGCCGGCTCCCAGCTCGTTGGCCACGATGCCGGCGAGGGATGTCTTCCCCAGCCCCGGGGGGCCGGAGAAGAGAACGTGATCGAGAGGATCCCCCCGCTCCCGAGCGCTCTGGATGAGAAGCGCAAGCTGCTCCTTGACCCGTGCCTGCCCCACGAACTCCGACAGCCACCGCGGGCGAAGGGCGGCGTCGAACTCTCGGTCGGGGTCCAGCTCCGCGGAAGCAACGAGACGCTCTTCCATCACGCCCGGGCTCCGACGCGCTGCAGCGCCCTACGGAGGAGATCCTCGACGGGCCCGTCCGCACCGTCCAGCCCCCCTAATGCATCGTGGATCTCCTGTGGGGAAAGGCCCAGCCCCGCCAGCGCCTCGCGAACCTCGGCCACCGGACCCGCCGCAGGAAGCTCCACCACGCCCCCGAGCTTGTCCTTGAGGTCGATGACCACCCGGGCGGCAACCTTCTTTCCCACGCCGGGCACGATAGTGATGGCATCCGCATCCCCGTCGAGGATCGCCCGCCGGAGGGCATCTGACGAGAGGACCGAGAGGATGGCCAGCGCCACCTTGGGTCCAACGCCGGTTACCCCGACGAGCAACAGGAAGAGGTCGCGCTCGCCCGGCGCGGCGAACCCGTACAGGGTCATGGCATCGTCCCGGACCTGGAGGTGGGTGAGCAGCCGGGTCTTCCGTCCCGTCGCCGGGAGCCGGGCCAGGGTCGTCGTCGAAACGAGAACCTCGTAGCCGATCCCTCCCGCGGAAACCACGACGCGGTCGCCCCTTCGCTCCGCCAGGATCCCCTCGAGGAAGGAGATCACCGCCGGGCCTCGGTCAGGTCGGCGCGAGCCCGGTGGAGGTGGCATACCGCCACGGCCACCGCGTCCGCCGCGTCCCCATCGCCGGGTACGCCCCCGACCGTGAGGAACCGCTCCAGCATGCGGCGGACGTCGTCCTTGCGAGCGGCGCCGTTCCCGGTGATGGCCATCTTCACCTCGAGGGGCGCGTACTCGTGGACGGGTACGCTCATCTCCGCTGCTGCCAGGAGAACCACGCCGGTCGCCCTGGCCACGCTCATGCCGCTTCCCACGTTCCGCCCCCACATCAGCCGCTCCACGGCTACAGCGGCGGGCCGATGCGTCTGGAAGAGAGCGCGCACCGCGAGGTACAGGGACCGGAGGCGCTCCGGCTCGGCCGACTTCGACGACGTCCGGATGGTCTCGGCAGAAACAACGTGCGCCCCCTTACTCCGGTCCTCGCCCACCGCGGCGATGCCCGTGGCGGCCGTTCCGGGGTCGATGCCGATCACCAGTCGCTCGAACATACGTTCAGTCTATGGGGCGCTCCCGGGCCGCTCAAGGACTACACCCGTGTAATTTACTCCTTTGGAGAGACTGCGGGAAGCCCCAGACAGGAAGGAGGGGGCGGAAACCCGCCCCCTCCCAGGGAAGTTCTCAGAAGCCCCTAGTCGTCCTCGTCAGCGTCGCCCGACTCGGTGTCGGCGTCCGCGTCGTCCTCGTCCGCGTCGTCGTCGCCTGCCTCATCACCCGTGTCGTCCTGCTCCGTGTCGTCATCCGCGCCGGAGAGGGGGATGCTGGTCTTTCCATCGTCCGTGTCATCGTCGTCCGCGGTGTCCGGGTCTTCGGCGGGAACCGTGTCTGCGGCTTCATCTGCGCCGGCGCCGGGTTCCGGACCTCCGCCGGACTCGTCGACCTCCTCCTCGACCTCATCGGGGTCGTCCTCCACCCTGGCTTCCTCTTCCGCCACGGCTACATGGTCGGCCTCGAGCTGGCCAGGTGCCGGCTCCTCCTCGGCCTCGGCGTCCTCCACCTCGGGTTCCGCCTGCACCGCGGCAGGTTCCTCGGAGAGTCCAACCGCATCAACCAACGCACCGCGCACGTCGGCATTGGCCAATCCGGCCCCGAGCAAGACGGCGATGAACCCCGAGAGCGCCACGAGCGCCCGCTTCCCCCAAGTCCTTCTCGACACGTTCGGTCTCCTCTCCTCGCCTCCATGGGTGAAGTCGGAACGTGAACATCCGACCTTGAGGCCTGCAGTTACGAGCACGTCGAGCCGATACACGGTGAGAGGCTCATGCGGATCTCAAAGATGAAGGCCACCAGTCACGTGCGGCGCAGCCGGCGCGTTCGGAGCCGGCTCACCCGTGCGCTTGCGCTCGCGGTCGCAGGGCCGTTGATCACGGGCTCGCTCGCCTACGCGGCCGGCGTGGGGCCGGTTCGTCGCCGCGTCGATGAGTTCCTGAAGGGGACAGCGAGGCTGTTCGACAAGGCAGGGTCGTCGACCGGGGAATTCCATCTGTCCCCCAATCCTGCCGGGCAGGGAGTGCTGGTGATGCCCGTGGACGATCGCGGGCCGAGACCAGGTTCCGAGAACGCCGGGCAGGATTCCGGCAAGAAGAAAGAGGAGAAGTCCTCTCCCAAGGCCCATGATCCGAAGGAAAAGTCCGCACCGACGACAGCCGCGAAGTCGAAGGAGCAGAAGGCCGACTCGGGGTCCCGGCAGCCGAACAAGCCGAAGTCTGAGACGAGCCCCAACGATGCGAACGTGAGCGACTCCGGCACCGGATCCGGCGAAGTGGGTGAAGCGTCGGAGCAAGGCTGGAGTGAATCAGACGACGACTCGGGCGCAGGGTCGGGCGACTCTGGGGGTGGCAGCTCCGGCGATTCGGACGAAGACAACTCAGGGAGCTCGGGGGAATCGGGGTCTGGCTCGGAGGATGACTAAGGGGGCGCTAGCCCACTTCGGCGAGGACTTCGTCGGGGATGTCGAAATTCGAGTAGACGGCCTGGATGTCCTCTAGATCGTCCAGGGCCTCGAGGAGAGCGAGCACCTGGCGAGCCTGGCCTCCCTCAACCCGAACGGTGGCCTGAGGGTGCATCGCTAGTTCTGCTGAGGCGACCGGGATCCCCTCCTTCTCCAGGGCCGAACGGACCGCAGCAAGTGACCCGGGAGCAGTCGTCACCTCCCACTGATCGCCGTCGAGCGCGAGATCTTCGGCGCCCGACTCGGCCACGATCTCTAGCAGTCGTTCCTCCTCCGGCCCGTCACCGCGGTTCACCATGACCACTCCCTTCCGGTCGAACATCCACGCCACGCTCCCGGGGTCGCCGAGGTTCCCGCCCATCCTGGTGAACGTATGGCGTACCTCCTGGCCCGTGCGGTTGCGGTTGTCCGTCATGGTCTCGACGAGCACCGCCACGCCGCCGGGTGCGTACCCCTCGTAGGTCGCGGGCTCGTAGCGCGTGCCCTCGATCTCGCCTGTCCCTCGCTTGATGGCCCGCTCGATGTTGCTCGTCGGCACCGAGAAGTCCTTGGCCTTCTGGACCGCGGACGCGAGCGTCATGTTTCCCTCGATGCTGCCTCCGCCCTCCCGGGCGGCTACCTCGATCGCTCTGAGCAGTTTCCCGAACGCTTTCCCGCGGCGCTGATCCGTGACCGCCTTCTTGTGCTTGATGGACGACCACTTGGAGTGGCCCGACATCAGTCGACCTTCTCCAGGAACCGTCTGTGCAGCCGGGCGTCACCGACGAGCTCGGGGTGGAATGCCGACGCCAGCATGTTGCCCTGTTCACAGACGACCGGCCGGCCGGCGTGCTCGGCGAGAACCTCGACGCCCTCTCCGACGGATTCGACAATCGGAGCCCGGATGAACACCGCCCGGAGGCGCCCCACGGCACTCACGTCCAGTTCTGCCTCGAAGGAGTCTGCCTGGCGGCCGTAGCCGTTGCGCACGATTCGGAGGTCCATCAGACGCAGGAGAGGTTCGCCGTCGACAACCTCCTTGGCCATCACGATCATCCCCGCGCACGTACCCAGGACGGGCATCCCCGCAGCGGACCGCGTCCGGATCGGCTCGATGAGCCCGTGCAGGCCGGCCAGCCGAGCGATCGTGGTGCTCTCGCCGCCCGGGATGGCCAGGCATTCGACGGTCTCGAGCTCCTGCGGAGTGCGCACCAGCACCGGGGTGACCCCGCAGTCGGCGAGCACGGCAGCGTGCTCCCGATAGTCGCCCTGGAGGGCGAGAACGCCAGCCTTCATCTCGACTCATGATAACGAGAGGAAGAGAGACCGGCCGGCGCCGTCCGTCCTGTAATCTCGCCATCACCATGCGCATCTTCTCCGGGATCCAGCCGACGGGACGCAAACATCTCGGCAACTACATCGGGGCGATCCGCCAGTACGTCGAGGGGCAGGACCGCGGCGAGGCCATCTACTGCATCGTCGACCTCCATGCGATCACCGTGGCCTACGACCCTGCCGACCTCCGGGAGCGGCTGTACGACACGGCGGCGATCCTGCTGGCTTCCGGCCTCGATCCGGGGCGGTGCATCCTGTTCCGGCAGGCCGACGTGGTGGAGCACACGGAGCTGTGTTGGCTGCTGGCCAACGTCACCTCGTACGGCGACCTCACCCGGATGCACCAGTTCAAGGAGAAGGCTTCCCAGCAGAAGGAGCTGGTCTCTGCGGGATTGTTCTTCTACCCGGTCCTCCAGGCGGCGGACGTCCTCGCGTACCAGACCGACGAGGTGCCCGTGGGCGAGGACCAGAGGCAACACATCGAGCTGATGCGGGAGATCGCCCAGCGGTTCAACAGCAGGTTCGGGGAGACGTTCGCGGTGCCCGAACACCGGATCCCCGAGGTGGGGGCGCGCATCATGGATCTCCAGTCTCCGGAGGGCAAGATGTCGACGACCGGGGCGACCGATCTCGGGACCGTGTACGTCCTGGACGAGCCGGAGGCGATCATCCGCAAGTTCCGAAGCGCGGTCACGGACTCCGGCCGGGACATCGTCCGGAGTCCGGAGAAAGCGGGGATCTCGAACCTCATCGAGATCCTTGCGGCCGTCCGAGGCGAATCTCCGGAGGCTGTGGAGAAGGAATTCGCGAACGCGACGGGCTACGCCGAGTTCAAGGCGGCCGTGGGGGAAGCAGTGGCCCAGTACCTGGCGCCGGTGCGAGAGCGGTACCGCGAGATCCGCCCCGATGAGCAGGCGTTCGAAGCCATCCTCGCCGAGGGGGCGGAGAAGGCCCGGGCCCTCGCCTCGGAGACCGTGGCCGTGGCCAGGGCCCGCATGGGCGTCGGCCCGCCGGGACCCTGAGCCCACCGATGGCCGCGGATGTTCCGAGGCCAGTATCGGCGGAGCGGGGACATCGATGGTTCGCCGCCGCCTACGAGCGGAAGGCTCGGCGCGAAGAGCGCGACGACTACACCAAGGAGACTCGGACTCGAGTAGCCGGTGGTGCCACCGGCCGCGTCCTCGAGATCGGAGCGGGGACCGGGTTCAACTTTCCGTACTACTCGGACGACGCGGCCGTGGTTGCGACCGAGCCCGATCCCGAGATGCTCCGTCGGGCGGAGCTTCGGGCCCGCGAGCATGGGATCGAACTCCGCCCCGCCCCCGCCGAACGGCTGTCGTTCCCGGCCGACTCGTTCGACACCGTCGTGGCCACCGGGGTGTTCTGCGCCGTGGACGATCCCGCGGCGGCTCTGGCCGAGGTCGGCCGGGTCCTCCGCCCCGGCGGGTTGCTCAGATTCTGGGAGCACGTTCGAACCGAGCGCGCTGCCCGCCGCATGATGCAGCGAGCATTGGATCCCATCCACTTCCGCCTGTTCCGGTGCCACATCGGCCGCGACACACTCCGCGTCATGAGCGAGGCCGGGTTCGAGATCGAGGAGTTGGATCGCCTCCGGCAGGCCGACGTCGTCGGCGTGGCCAGGAAGCGCTGAGGGGTTAGCCCGAGGCGCCGAGGCCGCCGGTTACCAGCCGCGGGTCTGGAGGAGACCCTCCTCGCCCAGCTCGCCGATGTCGATACCCCGCATCGGCTCACCGAGACCGCGCGACACCTTGGCGAGCATGTCGGGGTCGTTGAAGTACGTGGTGGCCTCGACGATCGCTCGTGCTCGCGGCGCCGGGTCCTCGGACTTGAAGATGCCAGATCCGACGAAGTTGCCGTCGACGCCGAGCTGCATCATGAGCGCCGCATCGGCCGGGCTGGCCAGGCCCCCCGCGGCGAAGTTCACCACGGGCAGCTTGCCCGTCTGCGCGACCTGACGAACCAGCTCGAACGGCGCGCCGAGGTCCTTCGAGGCTGAGAGCAGCTCGTCGTCTCGCATGCCGTGGAGCCTGGCGACCTGGCCGTTGATGGCTCTCACGTGGCGAACCGCCTCCACCACGTTGCCGGTGCCCGCCTCGCCCTTGGTTCGGATCATCGCGGCGCCTTCGGCGACCCTCCGAAGGGCCTCGCCGAGATCCCGGGCCCCGCATACGAACGGCACCGTGAAGTCCCACTTGTTGATGTGGTGGTGCTCATCGGCCGGGGTGAGGACCTCGCTCTCGTCGATGTAGTCCACCCCGAGCGACTGGAGGATCTGAGCCTCAACGAAGTGCCCGATCCGGCACTTGGCCATCACCGGGATCGTGACCGCTTCCATGATCTCCTGGACCTTGGTGGGGTCTGCCATTCGCGCCACGCCGCCCTCGGCCCGGATATCGGCCGGCACCCGCTCGAGGGCCATCACCGCGACGGCGCCGGCTTCCTCGGCGATCTTGGCCTGCTCGGCGGTGGTGACGTCCATGATCACCCCGCCCTTGAGCATCTCGGCGAGGCCGGACTTCACCCGGAAGGTCCCGGTCTCCCTGTTCTCCATCGGCTGCCCTCCTACACTCAAGGATACGCCGAGCCGCCGAGGAACACCGAACAGGTGGAGCTCCCAGACGCGACGCGGGGGCCCGGAGGCCCCACGCTCACGATGGAAGGGTGGTGTTCAGCTCTCTGCCGGATCCGGGATGAGGCCCGTGGCGACGAGGAACGGAACCTGGTCGTTGTACTCCTTCCACCAGGCGATCTTCCCGTCCCTCACCTTGATCCACTCCACGGACTCCCAGGTGATGGTCTTTCGCGTCGCTGGGATCTCCCAGGTCTCGGTCCTCAGTGTTCCGGTGTGGGTGCCCACGATGCGGACCTCATTGGCGAGGGTGCCGTTCCACTCGCCGGAGTCCACCTCCTCGTGGTGGAGGTCCGGGAACGCATCGAGCCAGGCCCACAGGTATCCCTGCACCTGCTCGAGACCCTGGAGCTTGATCCCACCCGGGTATTGCCACACGATATCGTCGGCGAATACCTCATCGAGCCGATCGATCTCTCTAGCCTCGATGTACTTCCAGGCTTGATCGACCAACGGTCTGACCTCGCCCATCCGTCCACTCCTTTCGTCGGGGACGGTTGATAGCGTGCGGCCGCAGACCAAGCCAAACAATAGGAAATCCGGGGGACCGGCCGTGTCCCCCGGCGCACCTACCCGATTTCGATCGGCCGGTCGGAGGGAAACAGCTCCACCCAGGTGTTGCCCGGAGCAAGCGGGATCTCCGCGCCGCCCGCATCCACGAACTCCGTGACGTCGTCCTCGCTCTCGCGCATCCATCGCCCCTCGATGACACGGCCGTTGCGGAAGACGTACGCCTTCCCTGATCCGACCGCATCGATCTCCGGCGACGGATTCCCGGCCGCATCCAGGATCTCGCTGGGACGCACCTTGACCACCTGGACCACCACGTTCACGGCCGAGACCCGGGACCCGTCCTCCAACGTGTGCGGCTCTTCATCGTGGGACCGGAGCCACACTCGATTCTTCGGACTGAACCTCCAGAACACGTTGCCGAACGGAGAGAAGTCGAGGTGGATCAGGCGGGCCCGCTTCTCGTTGGTCGGCCGGTCCGGATCGAAGGAGAACACCGGCTCGGGAGGATCTCCGGCCGCTCCTTCATAGAGCACCGATGTGGAGGAGAACACGTGGTGTGGCTCGCTCCGGTTCGGATCCTCCTCGAAGAACTGGGATGACCCGGTGTAGGGGATCGGAACGGCGCCGGATTCCTCGACCGCGCTCACCACCGCCGGAACTCCTCCCGCGAACGCGAAGACCGGGGAGCCGAACTGACGAAGGATGTCCGCGTCCACCAGCCTGGCGCTTCGGATCGGCCCGATGCGGGCTGCGTCGCGGCAGTGGTACACGGCGATGAATCGGGTGATGCCGCCCTCCACGGGTTCCTCGTACACGATGTCGGCGTCGTTGAGGCCCGCCTGCGGCCGCGCCGCGGCCAGGTTCTCGACCTTGACGGCAAGGGCAGGACGGTCCGGCACGCCACCAGAGGGAGCGACATCGGTGAGCGGACACGCCTCCGGCGTCGCCTTCTTCCCCCGGAACAGTCCCTGGGGACTCAGCTCCTTCCCGGTGAGAAGCAGATAGCCGATCACCACGCCGGCGGCGACGCCAACCACGGCAAGGGTGGAATACAGTCTTCTTCTTCCGCGATGAGTCAGGGGGGATCCTCCTCGAACGGGCTGCTGCGGGAGGCCATCGTATCGCCTCCCGCGGGCGAGCTTCAAACAGTGACCTACATCTCTTCGAGGATCCTTATCCGTTCCTCGATCGGCGGATGGGTGGAGAACAGGCGCTCCAAGCGGCTCACTCCCTCCCCCGGTTTCGTGGAAGGCTGCGAGAACCACAGATGGGCCGTGGCGTTGTTGGCCACCCGCATCTGGTTCGTGCTCGCTGCGATCTTGCGCAGGGCCGCTGCGAGTCCGGGTGGGTACCGCGTGAGCAGGGCCCCGTCGGCATCGGCGAGGTATTCGCGCTTCCTGGAGACCGCGAGCCGGATGAGCTGGGCCATCAGGGGGGCGAGGATCGAAAGAACCAGGGCCACCACAACCAGGACGATGCCGAGCCCTCCCCCGCCGCGATCCCGAGCCCCGCGCCGTCCTCCACCCCAGAAGAAGGCCCGGCGCATCCAGTCGGCAAGCAGCACCACGACCCCCACCAGGGTGGCAACCAGCGTGCCGACGAGGATGTCTCGGTTCTTGACGTGCGACAGCTCGTGTGCGATGACCCCTTCGAGCTCGACACGGTTCAGGGTCTCCAGGAGCCCCTCGGTCACCGCGATGGACGCATGCTCGGGATCCCGCCCGGTGGCGAAGGCGTTGGGAGCTTTCTCCGGGATCACGTACACGGCCGGTTTCGGGATCCCGGCGGCGATGCACAGTCCCTCGACGATGTTGTTCAGCCTGGGATGCTCCTCCGGGGTGGCAGGGCGGGCTCGACTCGCTCGGAGCACGATCCGATCGCCATACCGGTACGAGGCGAACGACATCCCCGCGGCGATCAGAAGGGCAACGACCACCCCGGCCACGCCGAAGTCGAACAGCAAACCGAACACGTACCCGAGGCCCGCCGCCACCAACAGGACAACGAGGACGAGAAGAATCGACTTCCACTTGTTCCGGGCGATCTGTTCGTACAAGGCCTAGGTTTGGACCGTCACCGGCCCGCGGGACTCCTCCTCGGCCTCGAAGAACTCCCGTGGCGTGAAGTGCCACGTCCGGGCGATGATCAAGGAGGGGAACCGCTGGATGATCGTGTTGTACCGCATGACCTGGTCGTTGTAGAACTGGCGGGCGAACGCGATCTTGCTCTCGGTCGCCGTCAGCTCTTCTTGGAGCGCCAGGAAGTTCTCGCTGGCCTTCAGCTCCGGATAGGCCTCTGCGACGGCGAGGAGTTGCCGGATGGTTCGTGTGAGCTCGGTCTCGGCCCGGGCCTGGTCGCCAATGTTCGTCGCGTCGAGGCCCCGCGCTCTCGCTTCCGTGACCTTCTCGAACAGCTCACGCTCGTGAGCCGCGTAGCCCCTGACGGCCTCGACAAGGTTCGGGATGAGGTCGTAGCGCCGGCGGAGCTGGACGTCGATGCCCGACCACGCGTTGTCCACACGGTTGCGGTGCCGGACGAGGCGGTTGAACTCCAGGACGCCGTACAGGAGGAGCGCAGCCAGGACGGCGACGACGATCCACACCAGCACGGCGGAATCTTAGCAGGCAGGAGGGCGAATCCATCCGGTGACGGACACCACAACGGACCCCGAGTACCTTGCACCGGCGGATTGAGATTGATTATCATTCTCAATCAGGATGCCGCGATCATCGATCAGGAGGATCGGTCCCCTGGCCCTTGGGCTGGTGGCACTCCTCCCCTCCTGCAACAGCGCAGCCGGCAACTCACTGACCGTGGTGGCGTCCTTCTACTCGCTGGCGTTCGCCGCAGAGCAGGT
>DASQUW010000156.1:0-3039 GCA_035641075.1 Actinomycetota bacterium
CACTTGGTGGCGGAGTACGGGTACACGCGCCAGCAGGCCTACGCCCTGTGCAGCGTTGCCGTGGACCTGAGGATCAATGAGCTCGTGGACGTCCCCAACTTCGTGGTGTCCGCGTTCCTTCCCCTGGCCATCTTCACCTCGTAGCCGAGGCGTTGCCCACGGGTGATCCCGACCCGCTTCTGCGGACCGTTGCCGGTAAGCGCTGTGGCCCCGAATTGGAGGCTGCCGTCGGGCCATGGCCTCCAGTGTCACCCGAGAACGTTGACGAAACAGGTGACTCGAAGGCCTGGGGAGCCCGAGTGAGCTCGGGCACGGGCTGACCGAAATCCCCTGGTCAGCAGGAGTCCGAGTCCTCCCACCCACAGACCGCTCATCCCTGTACCGCGGGGCAGGAATACTGGCTGGCACGCCGAAGAATGACGCCCGGTGGCCGCTGATCGGTCAGCGGAGCCGCCGGTGCGCGTCGACCTCGATCCGTCGGGACGTCGGCGACGGGATGACCCGGCTACGATGCAACCTGTGGCGAGGAGCTACTCTGCAAAGGAGATCGCGACCGAGGCCGCCGTCCCCGAGGAGCGGGTCGTGTGGCTCGCCTCCCTCGGGGTACTGCCCCGCCTCGGAGCCGAAGGCTTCTCGTTCGGCTCGATCCTGGTGACCAAGGTGCTTTCCGCGCTGCTCGAGGCCGGGCTCCCCAAGTCCACGATCGAGCTCATTGCCGCCGAAGTCAGGCCCTACTCCGGCCACGTCGACGAGTACATCCCTCGCGAGCCCGGGGCCCGGTCCACGCGCAGCTTCGCCGAGTTCCAGGCTGCGATGGGACCCGGCGGGGCGCTCCTTCCGACCGTGTACCGGACGCTCGGACTGCCGCCGCCCGATCCATCCGAGCCGATCCATGTAGATGAGGAGGAGATCCTCGAGCGGTTCTTGGCGGTATGGCGTCCCGCCGGTGAGAACGACTCGATCCTGCGGGCCGCCCGGCTGATCGGCGAGGGAACCAGGATCGTCATGCTCGGGTCGGCGGATGTCGTCAACGAGCAGATCTTGACGCCCGCTCGCGAGCGCCTGTTTCGAGGCGAGGTCGATCGCTACCCCGAGGAGGCGACCCTCGCGATCACGATACTCACCGAGCTCCTCCCGCGGATGTTCACCTGGCTCGGCGCGCGATTCCTCGAGCAACGCATGACGGACATGTTCGTCGATGGTCTGGAGGGGCTGCTGGCCGCGCGGGATCTCGCGCCACCCCCACCAGCGACGCCTCCTCCGGCGATCGTGTTCGCCGACATCTCGGGGTTCACCAGGCTGACGGAGCAACGAGGCGACGAGACCGCGGTGCTGGCCGCAACGTCGCTCCAGCGCCACGCCGACGCGGTCGCGACCAGCCACGGAGGACGGCTTGTGAAACTCCTCGGCGACGGCGCCATGCTCCGATTTCCCGAAGCTGCCGGTGCCTCCGATGCGGCGCTCGAGCTGGTCGAGACCATGAGCAGGGAGGGCGTCCTCTCAGCGCACGCTGGAGTCCACGCGGGGCCGGTGATCGAACGAGATCTCGACATCTTCGGACGGACCGTGAACCTCGCCTCCCGTATCGCGGCCATCGCCGAGCCGGGAGAGGTCTTGGTCACCGACGTGGTCGTCCATGCTGTTCGGGATCGGCCCTTCGACCTCCAGTCCTTGGGTGAGCACAGTTTGAAGGGGATCGCGGAGCCGGTGCCGCTGTTCCGGATTGCGCGTGCGTGACCTCGAGCGGCTCATCAGCAACTTCCCGCTTCGAGCGACCTTTGTCGTGCTGCTAAGACCTGTTGGTTACTTTAGCGATGATCGGCAGCTCTTTCAGCGGCTGCGCCCGCCAATTCCTGTATCTCCTCTATGAAGACTTCAAGCGCGTCGGCTCGAGCCTCGAGGAGGCGCTCGAGAGCGAACGGCGCAGTGAGGACGCCGGGCCGGTGCTCCAACGGCTCAACCCGGAGTACGAGGGAGACGAGGGTAGCCTCAACAATCGCGCTTACCTTCTTTGGCTGGCTCTCATAACCCAACTGAGGGAAGGCCACGTTGGAAGGAGCGCGCCTGACAAATTGCCGACGCCGACTTTTAGCCCAGGCTAGTGCACAGGTTCGGGCTGTGCGTTCCTAGCGCGGACATAGTCCCGGACCCACCATGGGCCACCTGTGTCGCCGGAGAATGTTGAGGAAGTAGGTGACTCCCCTCGCCAGCCCGCGGGCCCGGCGAGCCGGCAGCAGATTGGGGGCATTGACATGATTGGCTCGCCGGCCGACACTCCCCGCGTGTACGCGGATGTGAACTTCTCCCCCAGCCCAGCGCTCTGGGTGGCTCTAGCGGTAGTCGTTCTGGGAGGCGTGGCCGCCTGGCTCTGGGTCAGACGCTCCCGCACCGCCAGAGGTCCTTCGGCCAGACGAGCGGTGTTCTCTCTCCTGGGCGATGTGACTGAGGGTGCCCTTCCTGTCGGATGGACCGATGAGCAAATCGTGGTCCTCATCGGCGATGTGCGGCTGGACCTGCGAACCCGGCCTCCCGGGGAGGGAGCCATCCTTCGCGTCTTCCACCTAGTAGGAGACGTCCAACTGCGCGTTTCTCCTGGCACCCGGGTAACCACCAGCGGAACCACGCTCCTCGGGGATCAGCGCGTCGACGTGGAAGCCGGCGAAGGTCCCGAGGTCGAGGTTCGGGCATGGGGCCTCTTCGGCGACGTCAAGGTCAACGAGTAACGGAGTCGCCTGGGCCGATGGGCGCGGCCCGCTTCAATCGCCTTCCCGACTCACATGGGATCCGCGGGGCGGGGATGGGGAGCCATAGCCGTTGCGGGCGGAGCGCTCCTCATCGGCGCGGGCGGAATGGGAGGCGTGCGGCCAAGATCAAATCACACGCCTGTAAGCCGTAACACCGGGAACCGCTATCAGGTGCCTGATCTCCTCGCTTTCGGTTCGCCGAGCGGACTGTGCCGCGGGCATAGCAGGAGAGCCGCCACTCTCCTGATCACGACAGGATCCGTGATCTTCGGAGGTAGCCCCTGAGCAGCCCGAC
>DASQUW010000157.1:0-7861 GCA_035641075.1 Actinomycetota bacterium
GGGGACGAACCGCCAGTCATAGCCGGTCGGACGAAGGGTGAGCTTGATAACGCCGTAGGTGGAATCGTTGGCCACCTCTCGGTTCGTGTCCGAGGCGTCGACGCTGTAGCGACTCTTCCCGCCCGTTCCCACGATGAACTCACGGATCCCCCGGGCAACGTCCCTGGACCCAGAAGGCGTCATCGGAGCGTAGCGCTGGTAGTTGTGGTCGTGACCGTTCAGCACGATCTCGGCTCCGTCGGCGTACAGCAGCTGCCAGAACGGTTGGTAGGAGCTGTTGTCGGAGTAATGTCCGCTCGCGAACCGGGGGTGGTGCCAGTAGGCAGCCGTGCATGCGGCCCTGGAGGCGGCGAGGTCCGCCTCCAACCATTTGTGCTGCGGGGACCCCGTGCCACATCCCCCAACCTTTGAGCAGTTTGAGTTGAGAGCGATGAAGTGCCAGCCGCCGATATCGAAGCTGTAGTAGCCACGGTTGGGATCGCCCGCTCGGGATCCGAAGTAATCAAAGTATCCCCGGGCCTTCGTGGTGAGGTACTCGTGGTTTCCCACGGATGGGTAGGTCCTCGAAAAGTGCCGCCCCCATGATGGGTGATAGGACGCCTGGAACTGGGCGAGTGAGCCGTGTTCGTATTGGTTGTCTCCCAGTGTGAGCACCGCATTCGCTCCGGCGAGGAGATCCGACGTGTACCTCTGCCGGCAGCTGGAGCTCGTCCCATTGCCGCCGTTGAAGCTGCCGCTCTCGGGGTCGCATGCGATGTCGCCTGCGGCCGCGACGATCGGATAGGTGCCGCTCGAGGGCGGGGATGGGCTGGGCGGAGGCGGCGACGTGCTCGACGGAGGCGGCGAGGGGGTTCCGCTTTCGGCGGTCACGAGGAGCTGGGGCCGGTTGGCGGATTCGCGGCTCGCGAGGCTGGTCGCCGTCACGCTGGTGGAGGTGAGGGCGAAGCTGATGGGGTCGTTTCCCGAGACGAGTGCGGTGACGTCCCACTCCAACCATGAGCCAGCGGCGATGGCACCGGAAGAATCCGTGATCGAGAGCGCGGCCGGCATGTTCTCGTACGTCAGCGTGGTCTCGCTCCACGCGCTCGAGGCGACTCCCCGAACGTCGATGCTGTCGGAGTTCGCGCTGTTGGCGAAGACCCGCAGCCTCGCGCCGATGATGGAGGCGCCCAGACCATCGGGATCGAACCTAAGGAACGCGCGGACGTCGGGTGAGCCATCCGTCCGTAGGGTCGTTGATGTCCCGAAGTTACGATTCGGTTCGACGCTGGTCGCATACGTGTCGGCGACAGCAGCAAAGGTGGACGTGGTGGGAGTTCCTGAAGCCCCAGGTGTGGGAGGTAGTGAAAGTTGGGCCGCGATCACTAGGACCACGGCGGGCAGCGCCCGCAACAAGAAGGAAGCTCTGAGTGTTTTCACCGATTTCTGCCCTCTCAGGGGGTTGCGGGCCAATCTGCTTACGTCATAAAACGTACCACGCTCTTACATCCAGCCACAACAGCAATCTGGAAGATCTGTGATTGCCCTACCGCCCCGGGCTACCGACAGCGCCCCGAGCCGGCGTCGGTGAAGTTCCCACCAACCGACGGCACGAAGGCCCAGTCGTAGCTGTCCGAGCGCAGGGTGAGCTTCAGCACGCCGTACGTGTTGTCGTTGGCAACTTCGCGGTTGGGGACCGGTGAGGGATCCACCGAGTAGTGGTTCTTCCCCCCGGTGCCCACAACGAACTGGCGGATCCCGAACGTGTCGTTCCTCACGCCCTCGGGGGTCATCGGCGCGTATCGCTGGTAGTTGTGGTCGTGGCCCGCCATGACCACCTCGGCCCCATCCGCGTAAAGGAGCTCCCAGAACGGCTGGTACCTTGGGTCGTTTCCATACTTCCCCGAAGAGAACCTGGGGTGATGCCAGTACGCGGCGGTGCACCGCGCCGCGGAGGCGGCGAGGTCCACCCGCAGCCATTCGTACTGGGGTGACCCGGGGCCGCACCCCCCAACATCCGAACACTCGGAATTGAGGGCCACGAAATGCCAGCCCCCCGCGTCGAACGAGTAATAGCCCTTCCCCCGCTGCCCAGCGAGCAGCCCGAAGTAGTCGAAGTATCCCGCGGCCCCGGGCGTCAGGTACTCATGGTTCCCCACCGCCGGTCGGGTCTTCTCTTTGAACCGTCCCCAGGATCGATGGTAGGACCCCAGGAACTTGTTCAGCGTGCCGTCCTGGTACTGGTTGTCTCCGAAGGTGAGCACGACATCCGCCGGAGCGAGCAGCTCCGACGTGTAGAACTCGTGACACACGGAGGGCGCCGGGAGCGAGGGCGGCTCGCAGGCGATGTCCCCTGCCCCCATCACAACGAACTGTGCCGGTGCCGGGGTGGGGGAGGGAGCCGATCGAGTGCGAGGCGGGGGGCTCGGCGAGGAGAAGCCGCCGCCCGATCCTGGAGGTGTGGGGAACATCGAACCGCTGGCGGAATCGGCCGGAGATGGAGAGGGCGATCCGTCTGCGGGATCCGGACGCTGAGGGGACATCTCGAGCGAGGTCGAGAGCACCAGCGTTGGTGGGTTGGAAGACTCCCGACTCGCGAGCCTGGTCGCGGTGACGCTCGATGAAGTGAGCGCGAAGCTGACGGTACCCGTGCTCCTGAGGAGGGGCGTGACGTCCCACTCGATCCAGGTGCCGCCTCTGATCGGCCCCGACGAGTCCACAGCAGGCGTCATCGGGGGGCTGTTGCGGTATGTGAGCGTTGTCTCACCCCAAGAGGTGGTGGCCACCCCGCGCACGTCGATGCCCGTCGAGTTGGTGCTGCCGGCGAAGACGCGCAGGACGGCATGGGAGATCGGCGCGTCGAGGCCATCGAGATCGAATCGGAGAAAGCTCCGCACCTCGGGCGTGCCGTCGGTGCGAAGGACCGCTGCGTCGCCGAAGTTTCGACGGACCCGAACGCTGCTCGCATACGTGTCCGCTTCGGCCACGTAGGTCAGCGTGGTGGTCGTGGCGGCCGGCGCCTGGCCGCTGCCCGCCCCCGGCGACTGCGTCGCGGGAAAGGACCCCACCATGAGAAGGAGGGATCCAAGCAACGCTCGCCAGATGGGTATGGAGGGTTGGGCGCCGCCGCCCCCGGGCAGAAGCATCAAGGTCCGCACCATATGTCACCCAGAAGACGGAATCCATACGATCAAGGGCGTACTTCTCATACGCACCCGGCTTGGGCAGTCTCCTGGGGCGCGTGGCGTACGCTTCCGTCCATGCCGGACATCGGGATCGTGGTAGGCGGCCGCATGGACGCGATCGAGGACCTGGCCCGCCGGGCGGAGGACGGCGGGTATGAGAGTGTCTGGGTCGCGGAGACCGCCTCCTCCGCGTTCGTCCAAGCCTCCCTGGCATGCCGAGCGACCTCCAGAGTCGGGATCGGCACGAACATCGCCCTGGCATTTCCGCGAAGCCCCACGATCACGGCCATGGCCGCCCGCGATCTTGCAGAGCTGTCGGGGGGCCGGTTCATCCTGGGCCTCGGATCTCAGGTCAAGCGGATCAACGAGCACCGATTCTCCGTCCCGTTCGAGCATCCCGCCCCCAAGATGGCGGAGTACGTCGAGGTGGTCCGGAAGGTCATCGCGACTTTCCGAGGAGAACCGATCGATCACCGGGGGCGCTTCTACACGGTGACGATGCCCCCCTTTCCGGGTTCCGACCCCGTGGAAGATGTGCCGATCTATGTGGCGGCGGTGAACGAGAAGATGTGCGAGGCGGCAGGACGGGTTGCCGACGGAGTCCTCGGCCACCCGATGACGTCCCCGAAGTACATCGCCGAGGTGGTACGCCCGGCGGTGAAGCGGGGAGCCGCTGCGGCCGGCCGAGACATCGCGGCCATAAGTCTCACGAACAGTGTGATCCTTCAGGTGAACGAGGACCGCGACCGGGCCAGGCGGGAGGCCGCGCTCCAGGTTGGCTTCTACGCCACCACGCGCACCTACACGCCGGTGTTGGCTCTTCACGGCTTCGAGGAACGGGTGGCGCCCCTCCGACGCGCCTACGCCAGAGGCGACCTCGAGACCCTGGTTGAGCTGGCCATGCCCATGGTCGGCACGTTCGCGATCACGGGTTCCGAGGCGGAGTGTCGAGACGGGATCGCGGCATTCGATGGGCTGCTGGACCGGATCGTCCTCGGCGGCGCGTGGGTGGGCACTCGGGAAGCGGTCGCCGAGAATTACCACCGCCTTCTTCAGACGTTCCGGCCGGCGGAGTAGCCGTGCCCTGGTACCGGCGACCCGATGGTTGCCATCTTTACTACGAGCTCCACGGCCGAGGCGATCCCCTCCTTCTCCTCGAGGGGTTGGGCGGTGATATCCCCGGCTGGCGTCGCAACATGCCCGCCCTCTCCGCCGAGCTCCGAGTGGTCGCCTACGACTTCCGGGGCAATGGGCGATCGGACAAGCCCGACCAGCCGATGACCATTGGCACGTTCGTCGACGACACCATCGGCCTGCTCGATCATCTCGGGATCGCCTCCGCGCACCTCTACGGGCAGTCGTTCGGTGGGATGGTGGTCCAGGAGCTTGCCCTCGCGCACCCGGACCGCGTGCGCTCACTCATTCTGGCTTGCACGCACGCCGGGCACCGCCGTGCGGTCCGGGTCACCGCGACGGTGCCCAAGGACCGCCCGTGGCTGGCCCTGTACTCGCGGGAGTTCGCCGCGCAACACCCCGATCACGTGGCGGATGACCTCCGCGTCGGCGGGCAGAACCCCCAACCCCCGGAAGCTGCCCGGCGTCAGCGAGAGGCGGTGCAGGAGTTCGACGCGTACGATCGACTTCCTGAGATCAGGGCGCCCACGCTGGTCCTGCATGGCACCGAGGACCGCGTGATCCACCCGGCGAACGCCCGGATCCTGGCCGAGCGGATCCCGAACGCGAGGCTCGTGTTGCTACAGGGGGCGGGACACGTGTACCACTCTGAACAGCCCGATACCGCCGACCGGGCGGTGCTCGACTTCATCGTGGAGCTGAACCCGTGAGCGAGATATCTGAAGAGGCTCTCCGGCTTGCTGCGGAGCGCGCCCGGCTGCGAGGAACCGGGGACTTTGATGAGGCGGATCGGCTTCGCGATCGAATACGAGAGCTCGGATTCGAAGTCGTCGATCGGCCCGATGGGTTCGACCTGCGCGCGTCCCCAGGTCCTGCCGCGAGGCGACTGAGGCAGGCCGAGGTGGAGGGCGTGCTGGACCATTCTCCGACGGCCGACTTCTCCGTGCACTGGCTGGCGGAGAAATGGCCCGAGGACGTGCTTCGAGGCATCGCCTCGTTCCGGAAGTTCGAGGACGACCGAACCGTTCAGCACGTGGTGGTGGAGACGAAGGCCTCCCCCCCGGCGGAATGGCCTCCGGACGTTGAAGTTGTCCCTCTCGAAGGCGATCCGGGGTTCGGTGAATCGCGGAACGCCCAGCTCCGTCGGTCTGCCGGGCGGATCGTCATCGTCGCCGATGGATCAGTGGAGGCCACGGGCGATGTATTCGGGCCGCTGACGATGGCGCTGGAACAGCGGGGCGTGGGGATCGTCGGACCGCTGGGTATCGTGACCGACGACCTCCGAGAGTTTCGGGACGACCTGGGGCCCGAGGTGGACGCGATCGAGTCGTTCCTCATGGCGTTCCGCCGGGACCTGCTGGAGGAGGGGCTCGGGTTCCACCCACGATTTCGGTACTACCGGAACGCGGACATCGACCTCTCGTTCCAGGTGAAGGCCCGGGGGCTGAAAGCCATGCGGGTGGATCTCCCGGTAGCGCGTCACGAGCACCGAGCGTGGACGACGATGCCGAAGCAGGAGCGGGATCGATTATCGAAGCGGAACTACTACAGATTCCTCGACAGGTTCCGTGGGCGCACCGACTTACTGGTTTCCCGCAGGGACTAGCTTCGGCCGGGAAGCTCCTCGGTCGGCTCGTGGATAGGCTCGCCGTCGCCCGAAGGGCGGATCGCTTCCTCGGGGACGCCTTGCTTCTCCTCGGCGCCCGCGCGCTCGGCCGCCGGGACCTTGCCCTCGACGAGCTCCCGGAGCTCCTTTCCTTCGAGGACCTCGCGCTCCATCAGCATGCGAGCCAGACGGTCGAGGACGTCCTTTCGCTCGTTCAGGATGGTGCGCGCTCGGTCGTGCGCCTCCGCCACGATGCGCCCGACCTCCTGGTCCACCAGCTTGGCGGTGTCGTCGGACATCTCCCGACGCTCACCGGGAAAGAGCAGCCGGCCGTCGGCCCCCCGGAACCCGTCGCGGCCGAACGAGAGCGGCCCGAGACGTTCGCTCATCCCGTACTCCACCACCATCGCCCGGGCGATCTCCGTGGCCCGCTCCAAGTCGTTCTGGGCTCCGGTGGAGATTTCCCGGAACGCAATCTCCTCGGCGGTCCTTCCGCCCAGCAGGATGGCCAGGCGATCGGCGAGCTCGGGCTCAGTCATGAGATATCGGTCCTCCAGGGGGCGCTGCATGGTCATCCCGAGTGCGGCGGCGCCCCGCGGGATGATCGTCACCCGGTGCACCGGATCGGCGTTCGGCACCGAGAGGGCCACGAGCGCGTGTCCCATCTCGTGAAACGCCACGATCTCTCGTTCCTTCTCGCTCATCACGCGGCTCTTTCGTTCCAGGCCGGCCACCACTCGGTCGATGGCCTCCTCGAGCTCCGCCATCCCCACGGCATTCTTCTCTCGGCGGGCGGCAAGGAGGGCCGCCTCGTTGACCACGTTGGCCAGGTCCGCTCCGGTGAAGCCGGGCGTCCGCGCGGCGATCACTTGCAGGTCGACGTCGGTTCCCATCGCCACGCCGCGGGCGTGAACCTTGAGGATGGCCTCGCGCCCTCGAAGGTCCGGCCGGTCCACAACAACCTGGCGGTCGAACCGACCCGGCCGAAGCAAGGCGGGGTCGAGGACGTCCGGCCGGTTCGTGGCGGCCATGATGATGACTCCCTTGGACGCGTCGAATCCGTCCATCTCCACGAGGAGCTGGTTCAGGGTCTGCTCGCGCTCGTCGTGGGAACCGAGGCCTGCTCCGAGGGCTCCCCCCCGTGTCTTTCCGATCGTGTCGAGCTCGTCCAGGAACACGAGGCACGGCGCCTTATCCTTCGCCTGCTGGAAGAGCTCCCGGACCCGGGCGGCTCCCAGGCCCACGAACATCTCCACGAACTCCGAGCCGGACATGTAGAAGAAGGGAACCTGGGCCTCGCCGGCGACCGCCCGGGCCAGCAGCGTCTTTCCGCACCCGGGGGGACCGAGAAGCAGGACCCCTTTCGGGATGCGACCGCCGAGCCGCTGGTACTTCTTCGGGTTCATCAGGAACTCGACGATCTCACCGAGCTCCTCGACCGCCTCGTCCACTCCTGCCACGTCCGCGAACGTGGTCTTCAGATCCTTGCGGTCGTAGATCTTCACTCCGCGCTTGCCCAGGTTCAGGGCGCCGGCCGCGCCGCCCCCTGCCATCCGACGGATCAGGAAGCTCCAGATGAGCACGAGGAACAAGATGGGCAGGATCCAGGACAACAGAAAGCTGGTGAACGCGCTGGGCTGCTCGCCGGTGAACTCGACATCCTTCTCCTGGAGGATCCCGATCAGCTCCTGATCGTCCACCCCTGGGGGCCGGACAGCGAGGAACTCGGCCCGGCCCTCCCCGGTACGGAAGACTCCTCGGACTTCTGCCTCGGAGATGGCCACCCGCTCCACCCGACCCCGGTCGACGAGGTCGAGAAAGCGGGAGTACGAGATCGTCTCGGGGCTGGGGACCAGCAACGACTGAACGAACCACAGAACGAGCAGGCCAACCAGGATGTAGCCGATCGAGATGCGCCATCGGCGGTTGCCTCCGCCGAGGTCGAACCCCTGCCACC
>DASQUW010000158.1:0-14496 GCA_035641075.1 Actinomycetota bacterium
GTGGCGCCGTTCCTGGCTCGGGAGGTCCGCACGGGCGATCTGGTGCTCACCTTGGGAGCCGGAGACATCACCATGGTTGGGGAGGAAACCATGTCCATCATGGAGCGGGGAGCGTTCCGTGGAGGGTGAAGCCGCTACGCCCTCGGCCCTGACCGAAGCCGAGGGGTTGCTCCGGGAGATCGCCGGCGAGCGGGTCCGCCGGGACTTTCCCCTGGCCCCGCTGACGTCGTTCCGCCTCGGCGGGCGGGCAGCCATGTTCCTGGAGGCGGAATCCCTGGACGACCTGGACGCGGCAGGCCGGGCTGTCCGCAAGACGTCCCTTCCCTTCGTGGTCCTCGGCAAGGGTTCGAACGTGTTGGTTTCGGACCGGGGTTTCCCGGGCCTGGTCCTCCGGCTGGGCCGGGCGTTCCGGTGGGCAGCTCGCGACGGCGACCGGCTGTCCGCCGGCGGCTCGATGCCGCTGCCGGCACTGGCCGGGGTGGCCCTGTCCCACGGCCTGGCTGGCCTGGAGTTCGGCGTGGCCATCCCGGCGTCGCTGGGAGGGTGCGTCCGGATGAACGCCGGTGCTCACGGGCACTCGCTGGACGAGGTGGTGGAGGCCGTAGAGATCTTCGTCCTCGGGGAAGGAAGGAAGCGCTGGATCGCTGGGAGCGACGCGGGGTTCGGGTATCGGAGTTCTGCGCTCCCGGACGGGGGAGTGGTGACGGCCGCGACCGTCCGGCTGGGACCCGGCGATCCCGCCGGCATCCGAATGCACATGGACGAGGCGCGCGAGTGGCGGCGAGCGACTCAGCCGCTGGCCGAACCCAACTGCGGCAGCGTGTTCAAGAACCCGCCCGGAGATCATGCCGCTCGATTGGTCGAGGCCGCAGGAGCCAAGGGACTTGCCGTCGGTGGGGCCAGGGTCTCGGAGAAGCACTCCAATTTCGTGGTGGCCGCTCCGGGAGCCACGGCGGAGGACGTGTACCACCTGATAGCGATGGTCCAGGAGCGGGTCCGGCAGAGGTTCGGGATGGAGCTCGAACGGGAGGTGCACCTGGTGGGGCGGTTCGGTGAGCGATAAGCGCCCGGTTCCACGAGCGGTCACCGCCGTGGCCGGCGTGCTCGCGGTCGGCGTCTCGGCGTGGGTCGTCGTCACCTCTGCGTTCTTCGATATCCAGAGGATCGACGTCCGCGGCAATCGCCGACTCTCCGATAGAGATGTGGTGAGCCTGTCGGGAGCCCGTCTCGGGACCAATCTCCTCACGTTGCCCGTGGAGAAGATCCGGCGATCGCTCCTGCGCAGTCCCTGGATCGCCTCCGCGGAACCGACCCGATCGCTCCCCTCGACGCTGATCCTTCACGTGACCGAACGGTCGGCGGTCGGCTGGGTGCGGGACCCCGGCGGATACGCGGCCCTTGCCGCCGACGGCATCGTGGTCGAACGAGGAACGGTCTCCCCGGAAGGGCTCGTCGCCCTCGGCAGCACGGAGTCTTCGGTTGCGGTGGGCCGGCGGATGGAGGGGGTCGCTGCGCAGCTGCGCGTGGCGGCCTCGCTGGCGCCGGGGCTCCGACGGACCGTGGAGAAGGCGACGGCGGATGGGGGCGAGGTCGAACTCCTGCTGGCCGGAGGAGCGAGAGTCCTATACGGGGAGGCAGAGTCGCTCAGGGAGAAGAACGCCGCGCTCGCATCGATGCTTCGCTACGCCCGGAGGAATCAGATCGAGATCGAGTATCTCGACGTCCGCTCGCCGGGCGCCCCCGCCCTCAGGCCGGCCTGAGGGCGCCGGTCACTTTTCCTGCAAGGCGGACGGGTCCTCGATGAAGTCGAGCCGCTTCTCCAGCAGCGCGAGCTGAAAGACCTTGTGCACCGACTCCGGCCCCGGCACGATCGTCATCCGTCTTCCGTCCTCCCGGGCCCTGGCATCCGCCCCGATGATCAAACGGAGCCCGGTCGAATCGATGAATCGCAGCTCCCTCAGATCGATGACCAGAACGGGGGGCCGGCCGCCCTCCACCCGGCGGAACGCCGACTCGAGTCGGCCCGCCGTGGCCAGGTCGAGCTCACCCGCGAGTGCCATCGAAACGACCTCGTCTCCTTCCGTCACGGTCACCTTGAACTCCGTCACGGAGTGACCCGAAAGCAGACGAGGGCGATGTCGTCACGCGGCCCTCCAGGCTGTGCCGCCACGGCCGCCTCTTCCACCGCATGGACGAGCTCGTCCGCAGAGCCTCCCGCGTGAGCCGAAAGGACCTCTCGAAGGGCCCCCTCGCTGAGGCCGACCCCCGGGCCTCGAGATTCCGTCACCCCATCCGTGTAGAAGAGAACGGCATCCCCCGGTCGAAGATCGAGGACCGCGGTGGCGAGCTCTGGATCCGGGAACACTCCGAGCAGGGTCCCGGGCCGGCCGGCCACTTCGACCTTTCCATCCGCCGCGAGGACCAGTGGGGGCGGATGGCCTCCGCATGCAAGCGTCACCCGGACATGCGTCCCCATCGCACTCAACCGGGCGAACACCGCCGTGCAGTACTCGTCGGCATCATCTCGAACCAGAGCGTCGTTCAGGATGACCAGAACCCTTCGCGGACGCCATTCGCTCATCGCAGCCGTCCTCAACGTGTGGCGAGCGAGTCCAGTGATCGCCGCGGCATCGGCTCCTTTTCCGCACACATCTCCGATGATGACCGCCCACGCGCCCTTGCCCACCTCGAAGACGTCGTAGAAATCTCCACCGACCTCGTTGCCCTCGCCGGCGGCCCGGTACCGCGCTGCCACTTCGATGCCGGGGATCTCTGGCAGTCGCGGTGGGAGCAGGCTCCGCTGCAGGGTTCGGGCGATGCGGCTTCGCTCCTCGTAGAGCCGGGCGTTGTCGAGGGCCACACCCGCGAGTCGTCCGAGTTCCTCCGCCAGGCTCAGATCGTCCGCCCCGTACACCCGGCCGGAGTCCGAGCTGGCGAGGGTGATCGCCCCGAGCGTCCGGCCCCGCGCCGTGAGCGGAACCCACATCCCTGATGTGACACCCAGTGCACGAAGGATGTCCAGGTGCACCCGGTCGAAGGCGATGGACGCGAGGTCCTCGGGGCTGATCTCCGGGAGGAGCTCGGGGCGGCCCGTGCGGAGGACCTTGCCCAGACCGGCACCCGCGTCCTCGGGCGGGTAGCGACGTCGCATCCGATTGGCCAGCGCCGCCTTCGCCGGGTCCACGTGGGCGATCGCCAGCCGGCGGATCGAGCCGTCGGATTCGAGCACGTCGACGGCGCACCAATCCGCCAACGTGGGGACTCCGAGCCGGGCCACCTTCGCCAGCGTCCGCTCGTAATTGAGCGAAGCGGCCAACAGGGCGCCGGCTTCTGCCAGGAATGCGGAACGCCGCTCGCTCGCTCGGATCGCGGCCTCCGCTTCCCTGTGTTGCATGAACAACCCGATCTGGCTTCCGATCGCTGCGATCATTTCCAGCAGGTCCTCGTCTGGTTCCCGGACCTCCCTGCTGAACGATTCGACGACCCCGAGCACGTGGGCGCCTCCCAAGATTGGGAATGCGAACGCCCCGTGCAGCCCTTCGGCCGCGGCCACAGGCGCCCGAGGAAAGTTGTCGTCGCGGACAACGTCTCGGATCCACGCAGACTTTCCCGTGGTCCACACTCGCCCGGGAAGGCCGATCCCCGGCGGAAACGTCGTCTCCCGAGTCACCGATACGAATCGGGGAGCATCGAGACCGGATCTCCTCCAGACATCGACGCAGCGAAGGATGCCTCGATCGATCGTCCAGATGGCGCCCACGTCCCACCCGAGACTCTCGCCGATCGCGCTGAGCAGCCTCGGGGCCGCTTCCGCCATCGATGTGGCCTCGGCTAGGACCCGGCTGACCTCGTATTGCGCCGTTCGGCGGCGGTCCAGAGAGTCCGTGGTCCTCGGGACCGCCTCCCCGGCGTCCGAAGGCCTCGCGTTCCGAGCCGGCATCGATGAAGCCTCCATCCACGGCAAGGATACTTCAGCCCTCCTCGCGCCCGGATCACCTCGCCTCGTCGAGGGGCACGCGTGAAGGGAGGGGAAGGAGGAGCTTCAGGCTTGACACGAGGTCGGGGGTCGTGTAGATTCCTCGCCCTGTAAGTCAGGTTTACATAACTATAACCATACAGTTGAGGTTGATCCCTCGAGCGTGGAGAATCCGTTCTTGCACCTCAGAGGGCTGCAGCCGGAGTGGGCGAGGACGCGGAGGCAAGCATGCTGCAGGCGCCGCAGAACTACCTGGCGGTCATCAAGGTCGTCGGGATCGGGGGCGGAGGGGTGAACGCCGTCAACCGCATGATCGAGGCCGGCTTGAAGGGCGTCGAGTTCATCGCATGCAACACCGACGCCCAGGCTCTGCTGATGTCCGAAGCCGACGTCAAGCTGGACATCGGCAGGGAGACTACCCGGGGGCTCGGATCGGGAGCGGACCCGGACACCGGGCGACGGGCGGCCGAAGAGCACCGCGCCGAGATCGAGGAGCTCCTCAAGGGCGCCGACATGGTGTTCATCACCGCCGGCCAGGGAGGCGGTACCGGTACCGGCGCGAGTCCGCTCGTTGCTCAGGTTGCCCGGGACCTCGGAGCGCTCACCATCGGAGTGGTGACCCGGCCGTTCTCGTTCGAGGGGAAGCGGCGGGCCACCCAGGCCGACATGGGGATCAACGAACTCAAGGGATCGGTCGACACACTCATCGTCGTTCCCAACGATCGCCTCTTGCAGATCTCGGATCCCGAGACATCCGTGCTCGACGCCTTCCGGATGGCCGATCAGGTTCTGTACCAGGGCGTGGAGGGGATCACGAGCCTGATCATGACCCCCGGTCTCATCAACCTGGACTTCGCCGACGTTCGCACCGTCATGAGCGAAGCGGGCTCGGCGCTGATGGGGATCGGCCACGCTTCCGGGGAGAACCGCGCGGAGGAAGCAGCGAGGAACGCCGTCTCATCGCCGCTCCTCGAGTCCTCCATCGAAGGAGCCAAGGGGCTGTTGCTCTCGATCGCCGGCCCATCGGACCTCGCCCTCCACGAGGTCAACCGGGCCGCGGAAGCGATCACCCGCGTCGCTCACCCGGACGCCAACATCATCTTCGGGGCCGTGATCGACGACTCGCTCGGAGACGAGTGCCGGGTCACGGTCATCGCTGCCGGCTTCGACAAGCTCGGGACCGCACGGACGTCCGTGGCCTTCCAGACGGAGCGTGGACCGGAGCTGCACGAAGAGGAAGAAGAGGAGTCGATCCCTCTCCCATCTCTCCTGCAGGAGCCGGAAGAGGATGAGGAAGACGATCTGTTTCAGGCCGCGCCCGCCACGGTGGTCCTGAACGGCGACGACGACCTGGACATCCCCGACTTCCTCAAGGACAAGAGCTAGGGCCGGTTGGCCCCGAGACGTGGGGGCGGAGGAGGGCCGAACGAGGCGCCCTTCCCCCGCCTTGGAGAATTAGGCTCTCCCCGTCCCCCACTCCATCCCGATGGAACGGCGAGATCTCGGAAACGGCGCGTACGCCATGGTCTCATCCTCCCTGGAGGCTATGGGCTTTCGGGCGGCGTTCACCGAGCGAACCGGCGGACGGAGTCCGGTCCCATTCGATACCCTGAACCTCGGGCTCCGAACCGCAGACTCTCCAAAGCGCGTGATCCAGAACCGCCGCCGACTGGTCGAGGCCTTGGACATCTCCCCATTCGCGGCCGGAGAACAAGTCCACGGGGCGAAGCTCGGACGCTTGGGAGAGGCTCGTTCGGGAGCGGGATTCGAAGACCTCGGGTCCGCGATCGGCGGAGTGGACGCGCTTTCGGTTTCACGGCGACATCTCCCGGTCGCCGTCCTGGTGGCCGACTGCTTGCCCATCGCCCTCGCCGCGGCCGGGGAGCGCCTCCTCGTCGTCGTTCATGCCGGCTGGCGGGGAGTGGCCGCAGGTATCCTCACCCGGGCCGTTGCCGAGTTCGAGACCCCTTCGGATGTCGTGGTCGCTATCGGTCCCGCCATCGGACCGTGTCACTATGAGGTCGGTGACAATGTGGCCCTGGCCGTGGCCTCCGGGTCCGGGGGCGGCGCCGTCACCGAACGCCGAGATGGCCGCCTCTATCTGGATCTCCCGCGGACCGCAGCACGTTCGTTTCGTGCCGCCGGGATCGGCCGCATCGAGGTCTCCGATCTCTGCACCGCCTGTCTTCCAGTCCGGTTCTTCTCTCATCGCCGGGACGGGGAGACCGGCCGCCAGGCGTTGGTAGCGATGGTCATGTGATGGAAGAGGGAAAAAAGAGAGTTCTGTTACCTTCTGTTAACTCAAGTGCTAGAATCCGCTGAGCTCGAGAGGGGGTTGGCCGAGGTCCTCGAAAGGATCGCCGCCGCGTGCGACAGGGCGGGACGGCGCCCCGAGGACGTTCGGCTGATCGGTGTGACCAAGATGGTGCCTCCCGACATCGTCAGACGGGCGGCCGATGCAGGAGTCACCGAGTTCGGGGAGAACTACGTGCAGGATCTTGCAGGGAAACGCGAGGCGGCCCCCGACGCGACGTGGCATTTCATCGGCCGCCTCCAGCGCAACAAGGTGGCTCAAGTGCTGGATCTGGCCGACGTCGTTCAGACGCTTGAGCTGGGGAGGGCAGCAGAACGGCTGGCAAACCTCGCGGCAGAGCGGGGGAGAAAGGTTCCCGGTCTCGTGGAAGTGGACTTCACCGGGACCCGCGTCGGAGCTTCACCCGACGAAGCGGAGCCGTTCATCCAGCGACTGTCGGATCTTCCCGGCCTCGAGTGCCGGGGGCTCATGACGGTTGCCCCGCTGGGGGAGGATCCTCGACGGAGCTTCGGCGCACTCCGCGAGCTGAGGGACCGGCTTCTCGGACGATTTCCGGCGGTGATGGAACTGTCGATGGGCATGTCGGAGGATCTCGAGGCTGCCGTGGAGGAAGGCGCTACGATGGTCCGAGTCGGGTCGGCGATCTTCGGCCCCCGGCCGTAAGGAGGCGACGATGGCAGGAGCATGGCGTAAGACGCTCACGTATCTGGGGTTGGTGGAGGACGAGGACTACGAGGAGATGGAACCCGGCGCCGACGAGGAGATGGCCACGCCCGCTCGGGCGGGGGGGCTGCGGCGGCTCGGGCGCGCCGAGTCCGGGATGAGCCAGGTCCCCGAGACGGCCCACCACGAATCGATCGTGCGCACCATCCCCCAGTCTCGCCCCGGATCGGGATCCAGCATCCACCGGGCGGAACCGAAGCGGTTCAACGAGGCCCGTGAGCTGGGGGATCGATACAAGGCGGGGGTGCCGGTCATCATGAACCTTCAGGAAACCGAGGACCAGATCGCCCGGCGCCTCGTCGACTTTGCGTCGGGTCTCGTCTTCGGCCTCGGAGGAAAGATCGAGCTGGTTGCCAACCGGGTGTACCTACTGACTCCGCACGACATGGAGGTGTCGGCGGAGGAGCGGGAGCGTCTCCGAGAGGGCGGCTTCTACAACCAGTTCTAGAGTTGGCGGCTCCTCGGCCGGTTGGGTAGCCTCCCCGCTCGGGAACTTGGGGTGAGAGTGGAGCCGGCATGACACGGATCGTGTGCATCCTTCTGACGCTGTACTGGTTCGTGCTGTTCGTTCGCATCCTCATGTCCTGGTTCCCGGCCCCCCGGTCCGGAGCCGGGCAGCGCTTCTTCGAGATCGTGTACGACATCACGGAGCCGGTGCTGAAACTCGTCCGTGGGCTCCTGCCGCCCATTAGGATGGGAGCCATGGGGATGGACCTGTCGCCCATCATCGTGTTCGTGGCGATCGGGATCCTGCAGGCTGCTCTGGGTTGTTCCTTCGGACTCTAGGGGGGTTCCATGCTGAGGAGGAAGAAGAAGGAGACGCAGCACGAGGCTGCCGGTTTCACCGAGGACACGCCTTCACCGGACCGGCGCCGTCTCACACCGACGGACGTACAGGAGAAGGTGTTCCGCCTGTCGTTCCGCGGCTATAACGAACAGGACGTTGACCGCTTCCTCGACGAGGTCACCGAGGAGCTCGCGGCATTGCACGAGGAGAACAAACGGTTGCGCGAGCGGGCCGAGGACAGTGGAGGTATGGCCTCCACCGAGATCCTCAAGGAGGCCGAGCGTCGGGCCGGTGAGACCGTCCGCCAGGCCCGAGAGTACGCGGCCCGGCTTATGGAGGATGCAGGGAAGCGAGCGACGGAAGAAGGCGTCGCCGGGGTGGCGGCAGCGCCGGCACCCACATCCTTCCTCATCCAGGAACGAGACTTCCTTCAGCGCCTGGCCTCGCTGATCCAGGAACACGCCGAGGCTATGAAGGCCCAGGCTCGGGGGATGAGGGCCGCCGCGCCCCCGAAGGTCGACGCGCCTCCTGCCCCTGCCCCGATGGCGCAGGAGCCCGTTACCACTCCGCCCGCTCCCACACGCGGCCCGGAGGGTGAGTCGGAGACGACCCAGGCGCACGACCCCTTCATCGACGACTGGGAGGAAACGTTCTCCGGCGGATCTGAGGAACAGCCGTTCGCCGGAACCGCCAGTGATCTCTTCCCCGAGCGGGCGGAGACCGGAGTGGAAGAGCGGGGGAAGGAGCGGGGGAAGGAGCGGGAGGAAGAGCCGTCGCTCCGGGAGCTCTTCTGGGGCGAGGAATAGGCCGATCCGAACGAGGGAAGAAAGGCCAGAGCAGCTGAGCCGGAGGGCCCCGTGTATGTCATCTCGCTCTTCTTCTTGCTGGCTTCGGTTGTCTCGCTGCTGGTGGGATTGCGCCGGGGAGGGCTGACGCTCGTCTTCGTTTCGATCGGCTGCAGCGTGCTGGCGGGCCTGTTCCTTGCGGCGAGCGTGCTTCGAAAGCGGTCCGATGGGCTTGCCGAGGAGAGAAACCCGGAGCGCGGCGTGGACGAGTGGCGAGGAGCACCGACGGGGCCGGGGTCATCCGACATCAGAGAGGAACCCTTCGCCGCGGAAGCGAGGGCCGGTCCGCTGGCAACGCAGCCGCTGGTGGGGATCGTTGATCGACCGCTCGCGGGTCGGCACGCTCCCGAGCCCGAGATTTCCACGGGTATCGCACCGGATGCCGTCTCGTCCGGCGGCGTCCTCGGACCCGATGTGGTGGTCTCCTCGGATCGGCGCACCTACCATGTTCCTGGCTGCGAGCACGCCCGGGGACGAGCTTCGTCGAACAGCATGAAGCGGGCAGTGGCCAAGCGCCTCGGATACACGCCCTGCGGGGTCTGCAGGCCCGGCTAGCGGTCGGCCCGCCGAAGCGCCAGGCGCACGGGGGTCTCTTCGATCGAGCCCTCGGCTTCCTGGGCCTCGTCCCATCCCGTGGCCTCGCCCGACTCGAGCCGAACGGCCAGGACCTCTCCGGCGATCCAGTCCCGATGCGCCGCAACGGCGCCGGCCACGTCGCCGGTAGCTTGAACGGCCACCTCGATCCGATCGGTCACGTCGAGGCCTGCGGCTTTCCGGGCCTCCTGCACGAGTCGGACCACCTCTCTGGCGATCCCTTCGCGGCGCAGTTCCGGTGTGATGTCGAGGTCGAGCGCCACGGTGAGTCCTCCCTCGGCGCCGACGCCCCACCCGGCCTGGGTCTCCCGAGTGAGCTCGACGTCGGCCGGATCGAGAGCGATGCTCTCCGAGCCCACCCGCACCGTGACGGGCTTCCCGTCGGCGAGGGCGCCGGCGACCGAGCCGTCGTCTTGGGTCAGGACCACGGCAAGCTCCTTGACCCGAGAGCCGAGACGGGGACCGAGGGCGCGGAAGTTCGGCTTCGCCCGCCACCTGGCCAGCCGTTCGGCAGACTCCGCAAACACGATCTCGCGGACGTTCAGCTCCTCTGCGATCTCCGTTAGCAAGGGACGGAGCGCGGAAGGGTCGCCCGGAACGTGGACCTCGGCCCGGGAGAGGGGCTGTCGAACTCTCACCGCCGCCTGGCTCCGGACGGTACGCCCGAGCGACACGATGTGGCGGGCGATGCGCATCGCTTCATCCAGCTCCGGGTCCGCCGCCTCCGTGTCCGGCTCCGGGTACTCGGCCAGGTGCACCGACTCAGCCGCGTCGGTCCCGGCCACGAGGTTCCGCCACAGTTCCTCCGCGATGAACGGCGTGAACGGAGCGAGGACCCGGGCCAGCGTGACCAGGCACTCGTGAAGCGTCAGGTAGGCCGACCACTTGTCCTTGCCTGCATCCGTGCGAGCAGGATCCCAAAACCGTCTCCGCGACCTCCGGACGTACCAGTTCGAGAGGTCGTCCACGAATTGGGCGATGCGCCGACCCGCGGCCGAAGCATCGTAGCGCTCCAGGTTGTATCGGGCCTGGCCCACGGTGTCGGCCAGTTGGGACAGGGCCCACCGGTCGAGCGGGCTCCGGTCGGCCGCGCGGACCTCGTGGCCTGAGGGATCGAAGCCGTCGGCGTTCGCGTACGTCACGAAGAACGAGTAGACGTTCCACAGCGTCAGCATGAAGTGGCGGACCACTTCGTCCAGGGCCTCGCTGTAGATGCGGCGAGGGGACCAGGGTGAGCCGCTCGTGAACATGTACCAGCGGAGCGCATCCGCCCCGTGCCGGTCGATCATCGTCCAGGGGTCGACGACGTTCCCCAGCCGCGTGGACATCTTCCGCCCCTCGCGGTCGACGAGGAGCCCGAGGACCAGGCAGTTCCTGTACGCGGTGTCGTCGTGGAGAAGGACGCCTTCGGCCATCAGCGAGTAGAACCACCCCCGGGTCTGGTCCACGGCTTCGGCGATGAAGTCGGCGGGGAACCTCACCTTGAACTCGTCGAGGCCCCGCCCGAGGTCCGGGTGATACCCCCACTGGGCGAAGGGCATCGCCCCCGAGTCGTACCAGGCGTCGATGACCTCCGGGACGCGGCGGGCCTCGGCGCCGCATTCCGGGCACCGGACCTCGACCTCATCGATGGCCGGGCGGTGGGGATCGATGCCGGTGACGTCCCGGCCGGCGAGCTCGGAGAGCTCCTCGAGGGATCCCACAAGGGTCGCGTGACCCCGCGAGCAGCGCCAGACCGGGAGCGGGGTCCCCCAGTACCGCTCCCTGGACAGTGCCCAGTCCACGTTGTTCTCCAGCCAGTCCCCGTACCGGCCGTGCTTGACGTGATCCGGGTACCAGTTGACCGACTCGTTGACCTGGAGGAGCCGCTCCTTCTTCGCGGTGGTCCGCACGTACCAGGACGTCCGGGCCATGTACAGGAGGGGCGTGTCGCACCGCCAGCACAGCGGATAGGTGTGCTCGTACGTCTCGTCCTTCAGGAGCAGCCCCCGCTGTCGGAGGTCCTCGATGATCTCCGGGTCGGCCTCCTTCACCGCCTTGCCGCGCACGTAGCCGACGGGCGTCTCGTCCGTGAACCTGCCGAAGTCATCGATCGGCCGGTACACGGGCCAGCCTTCGCGGCGACCAAGCTCCAGGTCCTCGGCGCCGAACCCCGGGGCGATGTGAACGATCCCGGTTCCCTCTTCCATGCCGACGAAGTCCGCCGCCACCACTCGGTGGACGTCTCCGCCCGGAGTGGGAAACGGAGGCTCGTATCGCGTGCCGACCAGCGCGTCGCCGTTGAAGGTCCACGCCACCTTGGCGTCGTCGCCGAGCGATGCGTCCTTCAGGTGTTCCGCCACCACGAGCCGCTCACCGTCGCGTTCGGCCAGGACATACGGCTCGTGGCCCGCGACCGCCAGGCCGATGTTGGAGACGAGGGTCCAGGGCGTGGTGGTCCACGCCACCAGTGCGGCCCCCTCCAGGTCGGGATGGGACGGCTCCCGGACCGGGAACTTCACGTACACGCTGGGATCCACCACCGTGGCGTACCCCAGCGCCACCTCGTGGTCGGAGAGCGATGTGCCGCAGCGCGGGCAGTAGGCCACGGACTTGTCCGCCTCGAACAGCAGCCCGTCTCCATGCAGCTTCTTCAACGACCACCACACGCTCTCGACGTATTCGGTGTCCATCGTCCAGTACGCCTGGGAGAGATCGATCCAGAACCCGATCCGCTCCGTCAGCCGTTCCCAGTCCTCGACGTACCGTGTGACGGACTCCCGGCACAGCCTGTTGAACTCGGCGATCCCGAACTCCTCGATGTCGCGCTTGGTCCGCGTTCCGATCTCCTTCTCCACCTCCAGCTCGACGGGAAGACCGTGGCAGTCCCACCCACCCTTCCGCGGCACGAAATGGCCGGTCATGGTCTTGAACCGAGGGTAGATGTCCTTGAACGTCCGGGACTCCACGTGGTGGATGCCGGGCTTCCCGTTCGCGGTCGGAGGCCCCTCGTAGAACACCCACTCGGGACCGCCCCGAGTGGCCTCGAGGCTCTTCTCGAAGATCCGGGCTTCGCGCCAGAACTCCAGGATCTCCTGCTCGAGCGCAGGGAGATCCACGTTGGGGCCGACCGGCCTGTATCTCGGCACCGCACCTCCTCCACGAAGAACGCCTCGTCCCCGATGCAGGGACGAGGCGTTCCCCCCTACTCGTTCCCGTCGTCGCCTTTCACTCTTTATTTTAGCGTCCGCGATCCGTCAATTCTCGGGCGTCTGGGGGTCCGTTGCGGCCCCCCAGACCCCGTGCTACGGTCCGCCGCGCCATGCCAGCCACGAAAAGCCCCTTCGGGAAGAAAGAGCTCACCGACATCAAGAAGCTGCTTCAGAAGGAGCGTGAGGAGCTCGAGAAGCAGTTCTCCGAGATCGAGCAATCCTCGTTCGGGACGAACCAGTCGGAGCTCTCCGGCGAGGTGTCCTTCGACGAGGAGTATGCGGACTCCGGCACCTTCACGTTCGAGCGGGAGCGGGACCTCTCCCTCTCCAACAACATCAGGGACCTCATCGAGAAGATCGATCGGGCGCTCGGGAGGATCGAGTCCGGGACCTACGGTCTGTGCGAGCGGTGCGGAAGACCGATCGAGAAGCCTCGGATCAAGGCCCTTCCGTACGCAAGCCTCTGCATCAAGGACAAGCAGGCGGAGGAGCGGACCCGGTAGGAGGTTCGCGCTGAAGCGGCAACTCACGCTCCTTCTCTATGGGGCTGCCGTCGTTGTCTACACCCTCGACCGGGCCACCAAGCTGCTGGCCGAGCGGCATCTGGATGGCCGACCGCCCATCGACGTCATCCCCGGCGTGCTCCAGCTGCGATTCACCACAAATCCCGGCGGGGCGTTCGGCCTGCTCGGGCGGGCAACGTGGCTCTTCGTCGGGGCCAGCGTCGTAGTCGTCGTGATCATCCTCGTCGCGTCCAGGCGTCCCCCTTCCGTTGCCGCCGCCGTGGCCCTCGGACTCGTCCTCGGCGGCGCCCTGGGCAACCTCACCGACCGGCTCGTGCGAGGACCGGGGCTGTCCGGGGAGGTCGTCGATTTCATCGACTTCCAGGTGTGGCCGGTGTTCAATATCGCGGATAGCTGCATCGTGATCGGCGCCGCCCTCCTCCTCCTCACCGGACCACGCGTCTCACGTGCCGAAACCGAGCCGACCGCATAGCGTGCCATGGCGAGAATCGAGGTCGAGGGCCAACCCGGACGGCTCGACGTCGTCCTCGCTTCCCTGACCGGGATCCCCCGAGCCGATGTCCAGCGCGCCATCACGGACGGGCGCGTGCTCGTCGATGGCGAGATGAAGCCGAAATCGTTCCGCCTGTCCGGAGGGGAGCGGATCGAGGCGGACGTCCGCGGCCAGAGCGAGCTCGCCCCCGAGGGAGGCGGTGTCCCCGTTCGCTACGAGGACGCGCACCTTCTGGTGGTGGCGAAGCCGGCAGGGATGGTCACCCATCCCACGCCGTCCCGGCGGACCGGCACGCTGGTGAATCGCCTCCTGGGGATGGGCATCCCCCTCTCCGAGGGAGGCGATCGTCCGGGGATCGTTCACCGCCTCGACGCCGGCACCTCGGGATTGCTCGTGGTGGCCAAGGACGATGAGACGCATGCAGCGATGCGGCGCCTCCTCGCCGACCGGAAGGTCCGGCGGGAGTATCTCGCTCTGGTCCGGGGCTCTGTCCAGCACGACGCGTTCGCGGTGGAAGCTCCCCTGGGGCGCCGAGGAGCGCGAGTCACGGTGCAGCGAGGCACCGGGGTGGAGGCCTCGACCGACTTCACGGTCCGGGAGCGGCTTCCCGGAGCCACGCTGCTCGTGGCTCGCCCCCGGACCGGCCGGACCCACCAGATCCGAGTCCACCTCTCGGCCTTGGGACACCCGATCCTCGGCGACCGCACGTATCGGGGGGGAGGTGACGACGCCGCCCGGCTCGGACTCATCCGGCCGTTCCTGCACGCGTGGCGCCTGGCCTTCGATCACCCCGTCACGGGCGAGCGGATCGAGGTGGAAGAACCCTTGCCTGACGACCTGGCCGCGGCTCTGGAGAAAGCCCGGGCCTGACTATCGGCGAGTTCGGGCGGGCTCTCGAAGGTACAGAGCAGTCGTCCGTCGGACGTCCTCTCGGGAACACAGGAGGGCTTCCTCCACGGCCGGAGGGAGCGTCCTGCTCTGGACGAGCTCCTGAAGGCGTTTGGGGTCGACGGCAAGGACCGAGTCGTATAGTCCCAGCGGCTCGAGAA
>DASQUW010000159.1:0-7888 GCA_035641075.1 Actinomycetota bacterium
ACGAAGCCATCCCGATCGCTCAGTGTGACCGCAAGGTCCGAAAGCGCCTCAACCTTCACGGCGCGTCACCCCGGGATCGGCCTGCGACGTGATCAGCTTCTCCAGGAAGCCGGTGAGCGGACTGGATGCCTCCGCACTCTCCCTCTCCGGTGCTCGCCCCGCGAGGAAGGCCCGGCGCCCCGCCTCCACCCCGAGCCTGAATGCCGCGGCCATCTCCACCGGATCCCCGGCCACGGCGACAGCGGTGTTCACCAGGACCGCGTCGCAACCCATCTCCAAGCACTCGGCCGCATGGGAAGGGGCTCCGAGCCCAGCGTCCACCACGACGGGCACCGTCGCCTGTTCCACGATGATCTGCACGGCGTCCCGGGTACGCACCCCCTTGTTCGAGCCGATCCACGATCCGAGCGGCATCACCGTGGCACACCCCACCTCCTCCAGGCGCTTCGCCAGGACCGGGTCGGCGTTGATGTACGGCAGCACGGTGAACCCATCCGCGACCAGGATCTCGGCAGCCTTGAGCGTCTCCACCGAGTCGGGCAGCAGGTAGCGAGGCTCCGGGGTGATCTCCAGCTTCACCCAGGTTGGGAGGGCCGCGGCCCGGGCCAGGCGAGCGAGTCGGACCGCTTCATCGGCGTCGGCCGCACCCGATGTGTTCGGGAGGACCAGGTAGCGCTGGGGATCGATGAACTCCAGGATGTCCGAGCCGCCCGTGGCGTCGAGATCGACTCGGCGCAGAGCCACCGTCACGATCTCGGTCCCGGAGGCAGCCAGCGCATCGCGCATCACCTCGTGAGCGCCGAACTTCCCGGTCCCGATGATGAGTCGGGACGAGAAGGTCCGGTTCCCGATAACCAGCGGGTCGGTGGTCGCTTGCTTCTCCCTCGTGGTCATGGCCTTCCCAAACAAAAGGGCCGCTCGCGCGGCCCCGTCACTCCCTTCGCCGGCATTACCCGGTTCAGGTTCGCGGGTCGCCGGCGCTTCCATCCGGCCTCTCAGCCCGGTTGCCCGAGCTCCCCGGTCCTTTTCACCTCTTCTCACCAATTATATCCGCGGGCGCAGATCTCAGACCCGCTGGGCGCGGGCGACGCGGAGTTCCCGCCGGACCTTCTTCCAGTCCGAGAACCTCGCCGACCAGAAGATGTCCGTGAAGATCTGGAGCGCCCCCAGCGCCAGCAGGGCCCACAGCGACCAGGAAGGAAGGAGCTCGTACCCGAGCCGGGCGTGGCGGATGTACGCGGGGGCGAACACGGCGAACGGCGCCGCCTTCGTGGCCAGTGCCCCAGCCGCGTGCATGGTGGCCCGGCCTCGGGGGGTGGCCCGGAGGTATGAGGCGTACTCGACCTTCATGCCCGGCTGGATGCGGAAAGGTCCGTCGAGGAAATAGGCCAGAAACCGGATGCCGGCGAGGCGTCCGGCCACCCAGTGGGCGGGGGCGTGGACCGTAACCGCTAGGCCGCCGGCCGCCACGAGGATGAGGAAGCCACCCCATCCGGGCCTCGGCTGGTCGAACCCCTCGGCCAGGGCCAGCCCCACGGGCACCAGCGCCGCCAGCACCACCGTTGCCGTGAACAGCAAGACGTTCCCGAACCACACCGGGAACCGCGGACGAACGCGAGCCTCGAACGCCTTCCGATCGATGCGCCCCACGACGTCCGCCCAGTGGTGGGCCAGTCGCGGATCGAGCTTCACCTGGTCGACCAACCTCCAGAACCCCTGCCCTCGAAGGTTGGCATCCCCGGATTCGACGGCACGCTCGATGCGCGTGAAGGCCTCCTGGTAGTCCTCGATCCGCTCCGTTCCCATCGCTCCCCTTCCGTGAACCCACCCGGATGTCACCCTAGAATGGGTTCGAGGTCGGTCCCCCCAAGGCGCTGCCGTGATCGAGACAACCGTAGACGGCCGTTATCAGATCGTAGCCCGCATCGCCTCCGGCGGCATGGGCGAGGTCTACCGGGCCCACGACGCGGTCCTCGACCGCGACGTTGCCCTCAAGATCCTTCACACCACGCTGGCCGGAGACGACGCGTTCATCGACCGGTTCCGCCGTGAGGCCAGGGCCGCGGGCCTGCTCGGCCACCCGAACATCGTGGCCGTTCACGACTGGGGAGAGACCGGCGATACCTACTTCATGGTGATGGAGTTCGTCCACGGCCCGAACCTCCGGTCCCTGCTCCTGCGACATGGCCCTCTGCAGTCGGCCCAGGCCGTCGAGGTCGGCTCGCAGGTCCTCGCGGCGCTGGAGCACGCCCACGGGAAGGGCATCATCCATCGAGACGTGAAGCCGGAGAACATCCTCATAACCACCGACGGCGTGGCCAAGGTGGCAGACTTCGGGCTGGCGAGGGCCCTCGCCGAGTCTCGCGTCACATCGGCCCCCGGCACCGTCACCGGCACCGTGCAGTACCTGGCTCCCGAGCAGATCGAGGGCGAGCCCGCCGATGCCCGGACCGACCTCTACGCCACAGGCATCGTTCTGTACGAGCTGCTGGTGGGGCGGGTTCCGTTCACCGGAGAAACATCGGTGGCCATCGCGTACAAGCACCTTCGGGACCGGGTCCCATCGCCGTCGATGGCCAACCCCATGGTCCCGCCGTCCCTCGACCGGGCCGTGCTCTCGGCGACGGAGCCCGACAGGAGCCGAAGGACTCCGGACGCCGCCACCATGCGGAGGGAACTCGCGGCTGCCGTGCACGAGCTTCCTCCCGCGGAGCCGCTCGCGAGCGTTGCCGCGACCGTGCCACCGGCGGACGAAGGTCCCGCCGATCGTGCGGCCACGGTAACGATCCCTCGGGCGCTCTCACCAAGAGCGAAGCGCAGGAAGCTGCTTCGTCAAACGTTCCGCGTCGCTGCTCTCGTCGTGGCCCTTGCGGCCGGGGGATGGGCGACGTGGACGTACGCGATCCCGCACATCACCGTCCCCGACCTTGGGGGGAAGACCGTCGATGCCGCCACGGCCGAGGCAGAAGCGGCCGATCTCGAGCTGTCCGTGGGTCGGCAAGTGTTCTCGGGAACGGTGAGCCCGGGGGCCATCGTGACTCAGGATCCCGCTGCCGCCGACCGGGTTCGGCGTGGAACGGAGATCTCGGTGGTTGTCTCCCGAGGGCCCGAGCTCGTCGCGGTTCCCGGCGTGCGGCGCCTCCCCGAGGAAGAAGCCAAGGGCCTCCTCGAGGAGGCGAATCTCCAGTGGGAGGTCCAGCGCGACTACCACCTCAGGATCGCCGAGGGCCGGGTGATCGACCAGAACCCAGCCGCGGGCAACACGATCGAGGCCGGGAAGATCGTGGTGATCACCGTCAGCCAGGGGAAGCCGCCCGTTTCGGTCCCCGAGGTCGTTGGAAGGTCCGAGACGGACGCCGGAGCCCTGCTCCGAGCTGCGGGCCTGGGCGTGAGCGTCGTCCAGGAATTCTCATTGGACGTGCCGCGAGGCACGGTGATCCGGCAGAAGCCCGGTCCCAACAAGATCGTCACGAAGGACAGCATCGTCACGATCGTCGTCTCTAAGGGCCCGCAGCAATTCCCGATGCCGGAAGTGGTCGGGAAGTCGAGCGACGCCGCGAGGGCCGATCTCCAGGGCCTCGATCTGGTCGTGAGCGAGATCCAGTTGCCGGGGTCATCGGGGAGCTCTGTCGTCGGGCAGCAGCCGAAGGCCGGAACGATCGTCGAGTCGGGCCAGGAGGTCACGATCTACATCGGCGGTGGATGAGCCGCGCCCCCTTCCGTTCCTCCACCTGACCAGGGGAAGCCACGGGGCGACGGGTGAGGCTCGGGGCGCACGTCCCCACCCGCGGGGGGCTGGTCTCGGCGATCGAGTACGCGATTGCCGCCGGGTGTGAGGCGATCCAGCTCTTCGTTTCGAATCCCCGTTCCTGGGCACCGCCAACGCTCACCCCCGATGCCGCCGAGGAGTTCTCGCGACGGCGAATCGCGGCCCGGTTGGGGCCCGTATTCGCCCACACGTCCTACATGGTGAACATCGCGTCGCCGAACCCCGATTTCCTCATGCGTTCGGTGGATCTGGCTCGTCGGGAGTTGGACGCCGTCGCCGCCCTCGGCGCCGACGGGCTGGTCATCCATGCGGGCGCCGGAGGACCGGGCGAGCGGCGCGCGGCGGTGAACCGGGCCGCCGCGTCGATCCTGGCGATCCTCGGTGACGATGCCGCTTCGCCGCATGTGATCGTCGAGCTCACCGCGGGTGGTGCGGGCTCGGTTGCTTCCTCGATCTCCGAGGCCGCCGAGCTGCTGCGCGCCGTCGGGCACCACCCTCGTGTGGCGCTGTGCCTCGACACCTGTCACCTGTTCGCGGCGGGCTATCCCCTGGACACTGCATCGGGCGTGGCCCGTTGCCTGGCCGAGCTGCGCGAACACCGGCTGACTCGGAGGCTGAAACTGGTGCACGCCAACGATGCCCAGGCCCCCAGGGGATCCCACCGCGACCGGCATGAGCACGTCGGGGAAGGGTTCATCGGAGACGAAGGGTTCCGGGCGATCCTCGCCGATCCGGCCGTACGACGCGCTGCGGTGCTCATCGAAACGCCCGGGAGGCTGGAGGAGGATCGGCGCAACCTCGGCCGACTCCAACGGCTGATGAGATGAGAGCTACCGGCCCCGGCCGGTGGCCAGCTCCCGCCAAGCATCGATGGCCGCATCGACATCGTCCCGCGTGACATCGACGTGCGTCAGCATCCGCACCCGGCCTCCCACGATGCTCACCAGAACGCCCGCTTGCTTCAGACGATCCGCGGTCTCCTTCGCCGACATCCCCAGGCTCGTGGGATCGACGAACACGATGTTGGTCTCGACATCGTCCGGTTCCACAGCCCCGGGGAGCTCATCGGCAACACCGGTAGCCAGCCGTCGAGCGTTCTCGTGGTCCTCGTGGAGCCGCTTCGGCCCCTCCTCCAGGGCCACCAGCGCCGCCGCAGCGATCACGCCCGCCTGACGCCATGCCCCGGTGAGCTGGACGCGCACGCGCCGGGCCTCTCGGATGAATTCGTCGGGGCCGCAGAGCACCGACCCGATCGGAGCGCCGAGTCCCTTCGAGAAGCAGAACATGAGGGCGTCCACCTCGGCCGCGTACTCGTGGACGGGCACCCCCGACGCCACCGAGGCGTTCCAGATCCGCGCCCCATCCATGTACAGGGGGAGCTCCGCTTCGGTGGTGACCTTCCGTATCCCTCTCAATGACTCGAGGGGAAGAACGGTGCCCCCTCCGACCTGATGGGTGTTCTCCACGGCCACGAGGTCCACCACCTTCAGGCCAAGGGGATCGGGTACCAGAGCCTCGGACACCTGCTCCGGGGTCACTCGGCCGCGGTCGGCCAGGATGGGCCGGTAGCTGATCCCCGAGAGCGATGCCGCGCTGTTCTTCTCCACCGTCATCACGTGTGCGGTGGCCTCGGCCACGACTTCATGGCCGGCACGGACGAACGTCCGGAGGGCCGTCTGGTTCGCCATCATCCCCGTGGCCGTGTAGAGAGCGGCCTCCTTTCCCGTCACCTCCGCGGCTCGCTCCTGGAGACGGTTCACGGTAGGATCGTCCCCCCACGCGTCGTCGCCGACCTCAGCCTCGGCCATGGCCCGTCGCATCGCTGCGCTGGGCTTGGTCACGGTATCGGAGCGCAGATCGATCGATGGCATGAGGCGGCCTATCCCGAAGCCTCTTCTTCCTCGAGGGCGAGGTACAGGTCGATGACGTCGATCGTCAGCTGCCGGCGGCAGGCAGGACACAGATACAGGGTTGGACCCTCTTCCTGCTCCTTCAGAAGCGGCATGATCTCTTCGCCGCAGAACGGGCACCGTACGGTGGCCATGTGGAGTCAGCCTAACCGAAGAACACCTCGGCAACCCTGTACAGGTCCTCGGGAACCTTCTTCAGTTCCGAGACGGCCTCGTCCAGGGGGACATCCACAATGCCGCCACCCCGCAGCGAGGTCATCCTTCCCCACCGTCCCTTGGAGGCGAGATCGATGGCGGCCACGCCGTAGCGGGTGGCAAGCACCCGATCGTAGGCGGTCGGCGTACCCCCTCGTTGGACGTGCCCGAGGATGGTCACCCGAGTCTCGAAGCCCGTTCGTCGCTCGACCTCGGCGGCGATGACATTCGAGATTCCCCCGAGGCGCTCCCGGCCGAACTCGTCGCGCTCGTACCTGGGGAGGTCGAGCGTCCCGGCGACGGGGAGCGCTCCTTCCGACACGACCACGATGGAGAAGAAGTGACCGGTTGCATGCCGGTGCTCGATGTGGTCGCAGACGTCTGCGATGTCGAAGGGGTGCTCCGGGATGAGGATCACATCGGCGCCCCCAGCGAGCCCGGAGTGCAACCCGATCCATCCTGCGTGCCGCCCCATGACCTCCAGAACCATGACCCGGTTGTGGCTCTCGGCTGTCGTGTGGAGCCGATCGATGGCATCGGTGGCGATCTGCACGGCGGTGTCGAAACCGAACGTGTAGTCCGTCCCGGCCAGGTCGTTATCGATAGTCTTCGGCACCCCTACGATGTTCAGACCTTCGGTGGCGAGCTTGGCCGCACATCGAAGCGTTCCCTCACCGCCGATGACGATGAGCCCGTCGATCTCCGACGAGCGCAGCGTCTGCTTCACCAGATCGACGCCCCCCTCGACCCGGAACGGGTTGACCCGGGACGTCCCGAGGATCGTTCCCCCTCGGTGCAAGATCCCTCGGGCGCTTCCTGGAGTGAGCTCCAGTGCGTTGCCGTCCAGAACACCCTGGTAGCCGTTGCGGAACCCAAGGAGGGCGTGCCCGTAGTGCTCCGTCCCCTTGCGAACGATCGCTCGGATCGCCGCGTTCAGGCCGGGGCAGTCGCCGCCCCCCGTGAGGATCCCGATCTTGGCCATACCTCTCCTTTCGGACAGGACCAGCCGATGGCGCAATTGTATGCCCGTGTTCTGTCGAGACTTAAGGTTGCGCCTCCCCGGGACGAATAACCACAGCGATGCACAGAGGCATGCCCGTGCTCCTGATGGCAGCGCTCCTCGTCCCGGGTCCGGTCCGGGCCGGCCCCGATGACCACGACCTGAAGCGAGCCAGGGACTCCCGCGATCGGGCGGTGGTGAGGGCCCGGGAGTTGGCTGCAGAGGCGACCGCGATCACCGAGCGCTACCGGCGCATCGAGTCTGCGACCGGGCTGGCGACCGCCCGCCTCATCGACGCGCTCCGAGAGGAGCTCAGGGTCGAAGCGCAGCTGGCAGAGGCTCGAACGATGCTGGGGCGCCGCGCCAATGCCGCGTACCGGGCCGGTCCGGGTGCGTTCGTGACGGTGTTTCTCGAATCAACGAGCCCTGCGGACTTCCTGGCCACTCGTGAGCTCATCGAGAGGACGTTCCTGTCGAACATGGAGACCGCCACGGAGGTGCTGGAGGCGGCAGGAGATACTCGAATCCAGGCTCGGGACCTCGAAAGGCGAAAATCGGCCCTCCTCCGGAGACAGCAAGCCCTGGGAGCTCTTCGGCAGCGGGCCGAGGCCCGTCTCCGCGTCGCGGAGGCCGCCGCGAAGGCGGCTCGGGTCCGGCTGGCGTCGCTCGAGGCGGCCCGCCGACGACTCCTGGATACCGCGGCCGCGGCTGCGGCTGCCATCGAGGCGCTCGCCGGCGTGGACCAGAGCGATCTCCTCGAGCTGCTCGGACCGAACCAGGGCAGAGGATGCGGGCTTCCGGACGGTCTGAAGGCCACCGGAGCATCGTTCTCCGGGACCGCCTCGTGGTATGGCTGGGGATTCGCCGGGAACCCCACCGCGACCGGAGCCATCTACGATCCCCGTCTCTTCACCGCGGCCCACAAGACGCTTCCTCTCAACTCTTTCCTCCGGGTCCGAAATGGCGACAGGTGCGCGATCGTCCTGGTGAACGATCGTGGGCCGTTTCATCTGG
>DASQUW010000160.1:0-3083 GCA_035641075.1 Actinomycetota bacterium
CTTCCAGGGTGAGATGGCCCTTGATCAGCTGTTCTTCGCCCGCCCTATCCCCCAGGCGGGCTCCTACCGCACCCCGTTACGAGGCCTGTACCTGTGTGGCTCGGGAACGCATCCCGGGGGCGGCGTCCTGGGTGCCCCCGGCCACAACGCGGCCCGGGTGGTCCGCCGAGACCTGAGGAGACGCCGCTAGAGGGCAGCGCCAGGCTCGAATCGGAGAGCAGCCTCCCGCCGAGCTCCGAGCTCGGAGAGGGCCATGGCCCCGAGAACGATGGCGGCCCCGATCCACTGATGGGCGGCCAGCCGCTCCCCAAGCCAAACTGCGGAGAAAGCCGCTGCGGCCACCGACTCTCCTGCCAGGATCACGACGGCGCGAGTCGCACTCACTCGTCGTTGCGCGATGACCTGAAGAGTGTAGGCGAGGCCGGAGCCAAGCACGCCTGTGATGACCAGCAGGTGCCACGCGTCTACGGCGGCGGCCGGGCGAAGCCCCGTCCAGGCGGTGGCGATGAGGTGGAGTGCCGCCGCAGTTCCCATCTGAGCCAGGGACAGCACCGAGCTCGGATGGTGAGAGGCGAATCGTCCCACGGCGACTGCCTGTCCCGCCCAGGCCAGGGCGGAGGCGAGGACCAGCAAGTCCCCCAAGCGTGGCTGCAGGTCATCGAGGCCGGGGACGGAGAGCAGCGCGAGCCCCAGCACCGAGGCAGCCACCGCGGCCCAGGCAGCTTTTCCGGCCCGCTGCCCGAACAACCACAACGCCAGGATCGGAGTGAACACGACGTACAGGCCGGTGATGAATCCGGCGTTGGTCGCGGTGGTTCGGGCGAGGCCCTCCGTCTGAAGGATGTATGCAACGAAGATCAGAGCGCCCAGCAGGAGTCCCGGACCGGCCGCCTTGCGGAGCGAGGCAGGTGTCATCACACCTCTGGCGATGAGGGGTATGGCCAGGAGGATGGTCACGAACCCGACAACTCTGGTCCACGCCATGAACGGGAAGATGCCGACCGTCCCGATGCCGAGCTTGGCTGCCGGGAACGTCGCTCCCCACAGCACCGGTGTAATGAACAGGAGCAGTCCGGGATCGATGCGGGGTCGAACGCGGTTCATTCGGCGCAGCCTAGCGCGAGTGCACCTCTCGGCCTCGGGAGACGGTGAGCACGGGGCGCAGCTCTCGGGGGTCCGGGACGGCCAGAGGATCGGCCTCGTACGCGGCGAAATCTGCCGACGCGCCGGGCTCCAGGCGTCCCCGCTTCTCGAGATGTGCGAGACGAGCGGCCCCGATCGTGAACAGACGAACGGATTCGTCACGACTCATCCGCTGGGCCGGATCGTGGTGGTTCTCGAGGGCCCAGATGCCCAACATCGGGTCGAGCGGCGTCACAGGTGAATCGGAACCGCCACCGACCTCGAGGCCTCGTTCCACCATCGTGCGGAATGGGTTCATCGTTCGGGCGCGATCGGCGCCCAGGCGCTGCTCGTACATCCCGCCTTCGTGACCCCAGGTCGCATCGAACCCGGGTTGGATGGAGATGGCGAGCCCCAGGGCCGCCGCCCGCTCCACCCTGTCCGTGGATGCCATCTCGAAGTGCTCCAGCCGATGCCGCCGGGCCCGAAAGTGTCGCCGGCTTCGGGAATCCAGCGATTGATACACTCGCTCCCACACCCGCAGCGCCTGGTCAATGGCGGCGTCGCCGATGGCATGCAGTCCCACCTGAAGCCCGGCCAGGTGGGCGTTGTGCGCGAACTCGGCAAGGTCATCGTCGTCGTACGCGAGGTCGCCCCGCCCCCCTTCGCCTTCGTACGGGTCCAGCAGCGCGGCCGTCCGGGCCCCGATCGAGCCGTCCAGGAAGAGATCGCCGCCGATCGAGGATTGGCCTCGTCCGATCACGTAGGGCATGTCCCGATCGGCGATGTACACGATCACCTCGATGGGGAACTCGGTCCGCATGGCCATGAGCACTTCGTGGTCGCGGCGGCCTCGCTTGTCGGGGATGGCCATCTCTTGGACGCACGTCACGCCCCGTTCGGCCGCAAGTCGGGCGGCCCTCAGGTGAGCGTCACGGATCTCCAGATCCGACAGCGACTCGAAGTACCACCGTTGGAGGTGCGCGTTGGCCTCTCCCCGAACCACGCCCGTGGGCTCCCCCACGGTGTCGCGTTCCACACCCTCGAGCTCGAGGGAGCCCGACGACTTGAGGGCCGCGGTGTTGACCAGGCTGAGATAGCCGTCCACTCTCAACAGGACGACCGGCTCCGACGAGATTGCGTCGAGGTCCCGGACAGATGGGTACGAGACGTCGGGCCAGGTCGACTCGTCCATGCCGATCCCAAGGAGCCTTCCTGGGCGGCTTCCCAGGTGTTTGCTCGAGGCCGACACCAACTCATCTCCAGACCTTGCGTGAGAGAGGTCAAGGCCATCGAGTACGAGCCCCGTCCCGCTGAGGTGCACGTGCGCGTCGATAAATCCGGGGATGATGGTGGTTCCAGGAAGATCGACGGTCCGATCGGCGGCGGGAGGGTCGCCCGACCCGACCCGCTGCACGTGTCGCTCGTCGACGAGGACCCACTCGCCTCTACCGATCGAGGACAGCGTGTGAACGCGGGAGGGACGGTACAGGGTCGTCAACAGGCAGCCCTCTCTCGGTGCAGGGTTCGGCGATTCTATCGGGAAGGACTCGGGCCCGTGGCCGTTCTATTTGTGAGCTTGGGATGCGAGCACGCCGAGATTCTCTCGGAGCCAGGCGATGCTTTCGATCCCGTCGAGGAGCTCAGTCTTGGGAACCGATCGCCGAAGGTGGAGTCGCTCGAGGGAGACATCCAGGCGGTCCAGGATGCCGGTGAGGGCTCCCTCGGAAGGCACAGCGAACAGGTAGTCGTCCACCCACCGGACGAAGTGAAGCGAGCCCATAGCCGTGTCGACGCTTGCGAGCACCGCATTCGCAAGGACGGCCGAGGCCACGGGCCCGATGGGCAATCCGGGGTAACCGGACTCACTCCATCCGTCGATCATTTGGCCTGCGAGTCGTGAATCCTGGCGCGGCACTCCAAGCTCCGCGAGGGTCCGCACCAGAACCTCGGGCGTGATC
>DASQUW010000161.1:0-2143 GCA_035641075.1 Actinomycetota bacterium
CTCTACGAGGTCGCGTAGCACCCGAAGATCCCGACGGAACGCCCGCCGCATGAGCGGCGCCGCCGGGCGCATGCCGATCGCGCCCAGCCATCCCCACGGAGGGATCAGCGTCTCCCGCCAGAACACGCGCGTTCCGTCATCCTCGGGTGTCAACTCCATGTAGCCGGTGCCCTTCACCCACCCCAGATGCGCCAGCTCGAGGACCCTGGGAGGCTCCCACCGGGTCACTCGGACCGGGTCGCGGGTGGTGATCCCGGCGATGCGGACCGTGGCCTCCGCCTCGACGCCGACTCCCTCCCGCTGGGGCCCCGTCATACGGAACGCCCGGGCCTCGAGCATCCACCGGTTCAGCCGCTCCCAATCGACCAGGAACGGCCACACGATGTCGGGGTTCCGCGGGATGCGGATCGACATGGTGAGGATCACTGGACGCCTGAACCCGCTCACTCATCCTCTCTCTGGTCTCTCTGGTCGCGGCTACACTACCCATCCAATGAACGCCCATGAGGCGATCCGCGCCTTGGAAGAGGAGCGCGAGCGCGGCGTTTCGTTGATCCAGCGAGCGGCCACGCTCGAGGACCTGGAGCGCGCCGAGGTGGCCGTGCTGGGCAGGAAGGCCCCCGTGCCCCGGATCCAGCGCTCGCTCGGTGAGCTCTCGCCCGAAGAGCGCCCTCGGGTGGGAAAGCTCGTGAACGAGGTGTTCGAGGCGCTCCGCGCCGCAGTTGCCGAGCGTCGGGAGGCCATCCGGGCCGAATCCGAGCGGGCCTTGGCCGGGGAAGAACGCATCGACGTCACCCTCCCGGGCCGCCGGCCCCGGTTGGGAGCGGTGCATCCCCTTGCGGTCGCCGAGTACGAGGTCGTCGACGTCTTCACCCGGCTGGGATACCGGGTCGTCGAGGGCCCGGAGGTGGAGACCGACTGGTACAACTTCACCGCTCTCAACATCCCGCCGGACCACCCAGCACGTACCGAGAAGGACACCGTGTATCTGGATGTCCCGGGCCACGACGACCTCCTGCTGCGGACGGAGACATCTGCCATGCAGATCCGGACGATGGAGAAGCAGGAGCCACCGGTCTACGTCATCGCCCCGGGCCGCGTGTACCGGCAGGAGACCCCCGACGCCACGCACACGCCCGTGTTCCACCAGGTCGAGGGGCTCGCCGTGGACGAGGGACTGACCTTCGCCGACATGAAGGGCACGCTCCTGGCGTTCGCCCGAGCGATGTTCGGAGAGGATACACGGGTCCGGCTCACGCCCGACTACTTCCCCTTCGTGGAGCCGGGCGGACAGGTAGCGGTGTCCTGCTTCCTGTGCGGCGGCCGGGGCTGCGCCACCGACAAGCAGACCGGTTGGATCGAGTTGCTGGGCTGCGGGATGGTGCACCCCAACGTGCTTCGGAACGTGGGTTACGACACCGAGCGATACACGGGCTTTGCCTTCGGCATGGGGATCGAGCGGGTGGCGCTGCTCCGGTACGGGGTCCCCGACATCCGACTGTTCTACGAGGGAGACGTCCGGTTCCTCCAGCAGTTCGTGGCGAGGTCCTGACATGAGGGTTCCCCTCTCCTGGCTACGGGAGCTCACCCCTAACGGTCTGTCCGCCGACGAGCTGGCGGAGCTGCTCACCTCGAAGGGAGCCGAGGACGAAGCGGTGGAGCGGCCGTGGGAGGGATTGAAGGGTGTCGTGGTGGCCCGGGTGCTGGACGTGCGGGACCATCCGAACGCCGACCGGCTGTGTCTGGCCCGGGTCGACACCGGATCGGGAGAGATGGAGGTCGTGGTGGGCGTGCGGAACATGCGCTCCGGCGATCTCGTGCCGTTCGCTCCGCCGGGCTCGCGGGTGCCCTCATTCCGAGAGCCACTGGAGCGCAGGGAGGTCAGGGGGGTGACCTCGAACGGGATGCTCTGCTCGCCGCACGAGCTGTCCATCTCCCCCGACCATTCTCGGATCCTGGTTCTCTCTGAGGACGCTCCTGTGGGCGCCGACTTCGCGAAGTTCTTCGGGCTGGAGGACGCGGTGCTGGACATCGCCGTCACCCCGAACCGCCCCGACCTGATGTCGGTGGCCGGAGTGGCCCGGGAGGTGGCCGCGGCGACGGGGGTTCCGTTCACGATTCCCGAGGCGAAGGTCGATGAGGG
>DASQUW010000162.1:0-12516 GCA_035641075.1 Actinomycetota bacterium
CGCTCTCGCCCAGGCCCATCCCCGCCACCACCACCTTTCCGGCGGAGGCCAGGACGGTGGCGGCCAGAGCCTTCTTTCCGAGCGCGAACCGGTTGAGGTCGACCGCCGCAGCCTGCCTGGCGGGCAGGAGGATCCCGCGCAACGCTCCCGCCTGAGCGACCGGCTCCTTCCCCGTGAGGATCACCTCGAACGTGGCGTCGACGGCGTAGGGATTCAGCACCACGAGCCACGCCTGCTGCCCTCGCTCCGAGGTCCCCTCCGCCAGGAACCACCTCTTTCCCGCGCGAGGGGAGCACGGCTCCGCCGCCTCCCCTCCCTCTGGCCTGGCAACAACCATCCCCGCAGACGCCGCCGCGCCGAAGAATTCAACAACGCTGCCGGACGCCATCCGGACGGCGGGAACCTCCACGAAGCTCTCGGTACCGGGGAGCAGGCTGGTGCGCGTCTCGGCCGGCGGGGCCCCCTCGCTGTAGGTGGTCACAACGATCTCGGCGTCCGCCCCCGTGGGGTTGGCCAGTACGATCCACGCGCGCCAACCGTCTCCACCCCCATGCGGGCAGAACCACGCTCCGGACAAATCGTCCTCGGCAGCCGCCGGAGCGAAGTCACGGGGGCCCAGCCACCCGTCCAGGACGAAACCACCCCCGCCGACCAACACCGCAGCAAGTGCCGCCCCAAGAAGTCTGGCCCGGCCGCTCATCCCACCCTTCCTGTTCCTCCGACCCGTCCTCGGTCCGACCGTCGTCGGGTGAACCAGAGGGCTGCCAGCCACAGGCCGCCGAGAACGGCCAGTTGCACGGATCGAGCCGCCTGTCCCCGGAAGGACACCGACAAACGGGAGCTTCCGACCGAGGCGTCGAATCCGACGCCCCAGCCGAACGCTCGAAACGGCAGGAGCTGTGACCCGCCTCCAGTATCGAGACGCCACCTGCCGTCGTAGTCGGTGGCCAACACGACCACACCGGCCTCCGGCAGCGTCACCGAACCCTGCCACGACGTGGCACTCACCCGATCGAGGGAGACCGCCCCAACCGGGTTCGCCCTTGCCGGCGCGGTGAGCTCGTTCGAACGGGCAGCGATCTGGAACGTCTCTCCGGGCAGAGCCCACGCTTCGGGGAGAGCCCTCGCATTCCGGTACACGCTCATCCCTCCGGCTCGCTGGATGAGGTCGAGGTCCACCTGCTGAGCGAGCCGCCGCCTGGCGGGGGCGGGGAGATCGCGGGGATCCGCGACCACGTACCGGATCCCCATCGGGGCGAGGAGCGCGCCACCGTGCCGCACCCCGCCTCGGAGGATCGCGGCCATCACCCGGTTCAGGTGCTCGTACCCCGCGCCGGCCGGAGGCAATCCCAGTGCGAGCGCCGACCGCCCCTCCCGACCCGTCACGCCGTATCGCACGGAGGCGTGGCCGGACGCGATCACTCCGTCAGGCACTCCTCCCGGCGGGACGAACGACTGCCCGCCCGGCCCGCCGAGCCATAACACCCGGAAAGGCACTCCCGGGTCCGCGGAGGAGACCACCGACCAGGCCGGCGGCACTCGGTGCTCCCCGACGGCCCACGCCCCTCGGAGGGCCTGAGCCGACTGGAGAACCGTCCCGACGGCGACGAGCATTGCCAGGATCCACCAGGCGATGCGCTGGTGGTCGAAGGCCATGTGCCGCCGCTCCGTTGCCACCCCGTGGGCCACCAGGAGGCTCAGACCCAGTGCGGCCACGCCGAGATACGCGAGAGGATTCGCCGCGGCTCCGGGAAGACGGCCGGCCGCCGCGAGCCACGCCAACAACAGAGAGGCGCCTGCAGCGAGAGCCGCCCGCAGCGCCTGCCGTCGGCCGTCACTCACCGCGAGACCCAGGGTCGCGGCGATGGGAACGAAGAACGCCGGGGCCCATGAACCAGGGGAGGCTCCGGGTGACAGACGAAGGATGGTGCCGTAGTCGATGACACCTGCCCCATCGACGTCGGCGCCTCCCCCCGCCTCGATGATGGACAGCGTGAAGGGAAACACGAGAACGGCGGCGACGCCCATGGCCCCCACGACGAGCGCGGAGCCCCGCAGGGAGCTCCTCCAGTTCCCCGGGATCAGGAGGCAGGAAGCGAGGACGACGGCTACCGACAGCCATAGGGCGGGAAAGAACGACACCGTCACCGCGAGCGCCATCCCCGTGCCGACCATCCATATGGCCGGCCGCTCGATCCGGTCGCCGATCGCTTCCAGGATCCGGATCGTCAACCACGGCAGCGCCACGAGGAACACCGTCACGGCGATCCGCCCTTCCGACGCGGCCCACAGGGTCAGGGCGGACAGCGCATAACACCCGGCTCCGGCGAGGCTTCCGAATTTCGCTCCGGTCAGCCGCAGCATGGTGCGATAGCAGGACACTCCCGCCACGAGCGGACCGGCCGCGATCAGGACTCGGGCCAGGAGCCGGGGGGTTCCGAACGCGACGACGCTTCCTATGCCGAAGACGAACAGAGCCGGGCTTCCACCCGCTGACCCGCCGAACCCGGAAGACCTCCATCCCGAGCCGAATTCACGAAGGAAGTCCGTGGCGCCGGGAGGAAAGACCGGCACCGACCCCCCTTCGAGGGTGGTGGCCAGGAGGACACCGCGGAACGCCACCACCGTGAGAAGAACGGCCGCCCCGAGCGCCAAACCGACCGGATGCGCCGCCAGAAAACCGACGAACCGTCGGGCCGGCGACGGACGGACCGTCTCCTCAGGCTCCAACGGTCCGGTCCTGGTCCCCAACAGCACCGATGCCGCCTGGAGCACCCACCGCTTGAGTCTCGTGCCCGCGGGCGCCATGAACCGGGCAACGTCGCGGTCGCGCGCTCTGCGCACGGCGTGCCCGCGCACGCGCCGCTTGATCGTCCCCGGAAGGTGGGCGATGTTCCAGCCCCACGCCGCGACGACCTGGCCAGCATCACCGAATCGTCGCGACACCAGGAACAGCAGCACCTTTCCGATCCCCTGGAACGCGTAGAGCGGAAGGACCCAGGCCAGACTGAACAGGCGGTAGTTCTTCAGTAGGCTCATCAGCCCCGCTCGCTCGGCCAGGTATCGTTCTCGAGCGCCGGTCCATCCCGGTCTCTCTCCTCGCTGCCCCGCCGCTCGGTGGAGAACGACGGCGCTGGGGTTCATCACCACCCGAAACCCGGCCAGCCGGACCCGCCAGCAGAAGTCGAGGTCTGCATGACATGTCCCGAGTCGCTCGTCGAACAGTCCCGCTCGCAACCATGCCTCGCGGGATATGAGCATGGCGGAGGAGGACACGAACAGAACCTCCCGAGGCGAGTCGTACTGTCCCTGGTCGATCTCGTCCTCTTCGAGTGGGGAATAGGGATAGCCGAATGGGTCGCTGGCCATTCCGATCTCTCGGAGCACCTGTGGCCGCTCCCAATCGAGAACCTTGGGCCCGACCACACCGGCGCCTTCACCCTCGCCGGCGGCCGCCACGAGGAGCGCCACGGCATCGGGAGCAAGAGCCGTGTCGTCGTGGATGAGCAACACGAAGTCCGCCTGGCGGGCAACGGGTATGGAGAGCGCCGCGGTCACACCTGCGGGGAATCCTTCGTTGCGCTCCAGCCGGATCACCCGGTCTTCGCCCAGGGCCTCGGTGAGGATCTGCTCGGATCCATCCGAGGATGCGTTGTCGACCGCGACGACGCGGATCCGACGGTGCGTCTGTCGTCGGATCGAGGCCAGCGTTCGCTTCAGCCAGACGGCGCCGTCTTTAACGACGAGGACGACGAGCACGCTCGGAGGAGAGGTCTTGGCAACCTCCGAGGGAGACGACATGCCGACGGCTGATGTGGAAGGTTCAGCCAAGTTCCTGGCCTGGGTGCCTCGGGTGGCCGGGAGCATAGCAAAAGAAACAGAAGGGGGGCGATCCGCCCCCCTTCCGAGAGAACCGGCTTGGCGCCAGTCGCTACTTGGACTTCCTCGCGGCCGTGCGCCTTGCCGTCGTCCTCTTCCTGGCCGTGGGCCTCTTCCGCGCAGTGGGCCGACGCGCCGCGGTCGTCTTCTTCCGCGTCGTCGTCTTCCTCCGCGCCGTGGTCTTCCGCCTCCGCACGGGGCTCTTCCGCGCCGTGGTCTTCCTGCGCGCTGTGGTCTTCCGTGCCGTGGTCTTCCGTGCGGTGGTCTTCCTCCGCGCAGCGGTGGTCTTCTTCCGCGCGGTGGTCTTCTTTCTGGCGGTCGTCTTCTTACGCGCTGCTGGCATCCTTCACCTCCTTTCGCTCTTCAGGACGCCATACGCTTCAGGCGTCGCCGTTCCCGTTCGCTCATCCCTCCCCACACGCCGTACCGCTCGTCGCGGCGCAGCGCGTAGTTCAGGCACTGGATGCGGACCTCGCAGTCGGCGCAGATCCGTTTCGCCTCCCGCGAGGATCCACCTTTCTCGGGGAAGAAGATCTCGGGATCGAAGTCCCGGCACCTTGCTCGCTCCTGCCATGGGATGTAGTGGTGCACTCCACCCTCCCCCGTCAAAATTACATTTGTGTAATTCTGAGGGAAGGGCCGCGCGTTTGTCCAGTCCCGATGATGACTTTTTTTCCTGGGTGAATCGAGTACCGAAGGGAAGAAATTCTACGGTCGCGCGACGCGTCGGAAGTCTACTCGACCAGCACGTGACCCGTGAACTCGCTCGTACGTCGTTGTTCTCTGCACGGGTGTGCGACCGATGGCGCGGATCGCTTCTTCGAATTCCCATGGATCCTTCCTGATCCCCCATTCCGCGCCGGCCATGCGCGAGATCGTCTCTTCCATCAACGTGCCGCCGAAGTCGTTCGCGCCGCCGGCGAGTATCACCTTGCATGCATCGATCCCTATCTTTACCCATGACACTTGAACATTTTCTATCCGACCGTTCAATAGTATCCGCGCAATTGCATGCATGCGACGATTTTCTTCAAATGTTGCACCCGCTCGTGCTTTTCCCGCGAGGTAGATCGGAGAGTTGTGATGAACGAATGGAAGTGGAACGAACTCGGTGAACCCACCGGTCTCATCCTGGATTCGCGCGAGTCTTCGGATGTGCGCGACCCAGTGCGGCGGCGCGTCGACGTGTCCATACATGATCGTCGACGACGACCGAAGACCGATCGAATGTGCGGTCCTGACGATCTCCTCCCATGTGTCCGCGGGAAGCTTTCCCTTCGTCAAAAGCCAACGGACCTCGTCGTCGAGGATCTCCGCCGCGGTTCCGGGGATGGTACCGAGACCGTGCCGCTTGCACTCCTCGAGGAACTCTCGGAATGAGATGCCCAGACGGGTGGCGCCGTTCAGCACTTCCATGGGACTGAACGCATGGATGTGGAGGGCGGGAACACGGGTCCTCACCGCGTCGAGCAGCTGGAAATAGAACTCGCCGGGCAGGCTGGGATGGAGCCCGCCCTGCATGCACACCTCGGTGGCCCCGTATCGCCACGCCTCTTCGGCACGGTCGGCCACCTCTTCCAGCGTGAGCGTGTACGACTCCGGATCCACTTCGCGCTGGGCGAAGGCGCAGAACCGGCACCCCGTGTAGCAGACATTGGTGAAGTTGATGTTCCGGTTCACCACGTAGGTCACATCGTCGCCCACCGCCTCACGGCGGAGCCCGTCGGCGACCTCGCACAGGGCTTCCAACGCCGGTCCCTCGGCTCGGAACAGCGCGAGGGCCTCGGCGTCGGTGATCCCCCGGCTTCCGCCGGCCGCGGCCTTCCCCAGTGCCCGGGCGATCTCACGGTCCAGGCGAGGGACGGCGCTGCCCTGCCTCCAGCCCCTGGTGACCTCCAATTCATCCCAATCCCCGTACACGGCCAGGGAATCCTCCCGAAGTCCCGAAGCCGGGGTCTTGGCGAACGTGAGTTCGGTCTGCCGCGGTTTCCACTGCACGTCGGGGTCCTGCCACTCGACGGGTACGGGACGCTGTCCGTCGATGGCGAGGGCATCCGTGCCGGCCAAGGCGGCCACGGGGCGCTGCATCTTTCCGGCGACGAACGGATCCGGCCGCGAGACGTACTCGGGATAGATGCACAGCCGCTCGCGGAGGTCGAAGCCCTTCTCCTCGGTGCGCTTCCTGAGGTTCTCCAGCTTCGGCCACGGGGCCTCTGGGTTCACGTGGTCGGGGGTGACCGGCGACACGCCTCCCCAGTCGTTGATGCCCGCATCGAGAAGACGCGGGTAGTGGGGATCCGAGAGGTTGGGAGGCGCCTGGACGTTCACCCCCGGACCGAGAACCACCCGGGCCGTGGCGACCGCGGCCAGGAACTCCTCCGTCTCCGGCTCCGGATGTGCGTGCATCGCGGTCCGGGGCTTCGCCCTGAAGTTCTGGACGATGACTTCCTGGACGTGCCGGTACCGACGGTGCAGCGTGGCGATGGCGAACAACGACTCCGCCCGCTCCCGCAGCGTCTCTCCGATCCCGACCAGGATCCCGCTGGTGAACGGGATGGACAATCGTCCCGCGTCCTCGATCGTGCGGAGTCGGACCGCGGGAACCTTGTCGGGTGAGCCGTGATGGGGCATCCCCTTTTCCATCAATCGCTCGGTGGCATGCTCGAGCATCAGCCCCATCGAAGCGGAGACGTGCTTGAGGCGGGCCATCTCCTCCCAGGTCATTACGCCCGGGTTCAGGTGCGGAAGAAGTCCGGTGCGTTCAATGACGGCGATCGAAACCGCCCGCACGTAGTCGAGGGTGGAGTGGTAGCCGCGCTCCGCGAGCCAATCCCGGGCCGCTGGATAGCGTTCCTCGGGGCGGTCGCCGAGTGTGAAGAGCGCTTCCTTGCATCCGGCCAGGCGTCCGGCCTCGGCGATGGACAGGACGTCCTCCGGCGTCAGGAATGGTTTCTCCAGTCGAGCGGGAGGCTTGGCGAACGTGCAGTAGTGGCAGACGTCCCGACAGAGCATCGTCAGAGGGATGAACACCTTTCGTGAATAGGTAACCGTGCGGCCATGGCCGAGATCCCGAAGCGAACCGGCGATGCCCAGCAACTCGTCCAGCGCCGGGCCGCGTGCGCCCATGAGCACCGCCGCTTCGTCGACCGACAACGTCTTGCCGTCGGAGGCGCGCCTCAGCGCGCGGTGCATCGCAGAACCGCGAGGAACCATGGGGACCGAGCGTAGTTTCGGCGGCCGGGTTCTTCAACCCACGCCGGGGTGAGAGGGCGTGATGCAGGATCCCGTGCGGACGGTAGGCTGAGCCGGTGATCGTTGCGCTTGCCGGGGGCGTCGGGGCGGGAAAGTTCTTGCGGGGCCTCGTCCGGGTGGTCGATCCCGGGGATGTGACGGTGATCGTCAACACCGGAGACGACCTGACTCTCCACGGACTCCACATCTCGCCCGACATCGACTCCGTGACGTACTGGCTCGCGGGCGTCGCCGACCGCGACCGGGGATGGGGGCGCGAGGGCGAATCGTTCCGGGCCATGGATACCTTGAAGGATCTGGGCGGCGAGGCATGGTTCGGACTGGGAGATCTGGACCTGGCCACGCATCTCTTCCGCACCGATCTCATCCGGAGCGGCAAGACCCTCTCCGAAGCGACGGGATCGGTGAGCAGGAGCTTCGGCGTCCGCTCCCGGGTCCTCCCGATGTCGGACGACCCCGTCACGACGCGTATCGAGGCCGTCGACGAGTCGGGCCGGGCGCTGGACCTCCACTTCCAGGAGTACTGGGTGGCCCGGGGAGCGAGGGATCAGGTCAAGGGCGTCCGGTACGAGGGCGCCGATCGGGCCGCACCCGCTCCCGGCGTCGTCGAGGCCATCCATGAGGCCGAGGTCCTGATCGTCTGTCCCTCCAATCCCGTGGCAAGCATCCGTCCGATCCTCGGCCTCCATCCGATCGCCGAGGGACTTCGACATCGTCGCGATCGGTCCGCGGGCATCAGCCCCATCGTCGCGGGCGCCCCGCTCCGGGGGATGGCCGACCGGCTGATGCCGGCGGTGGGGATGGAGGTCTCGGCTTTCGGAGCCGCGGCCGCGTACCAGGGGCTTCTCGGTGGGTTCGTGATCGATGAGAGAGACGCCGGCCTCGCCGATCGCATCCGTTCCGACCTGGGGATGCGCGTGACGGTGACCGACACCATCATGATCGACGACGCCGCCGCCGAGCGTGTGGCCCGGTCGGCCCTGGAAGTGGCTGCCGGATGACCGTCGAGGTGATCCCGGTCCGGGGAATCCCGGAGGTCGACGCGGGAGACGACATCGCCTCGTTGATCGCGGCGGCCCTCGGCGCCTTCGAGCTTGGAGATGGTGACGTCGTTGCCGTCACCCAGAAGATCGTTTCGAAGGCCGAGGGTCGCGTGGTTCCGGACGAAGGAAAGGAAGACGCGGTCCTCCGCGAGGCCCGACGGATCGTGGCCAGGCGTGGGGATCTGCTCGTCGCCGAGACGCGACACGGGTTCGTGTGCGCCAACGCCGGGGTGGATCGGTCGAATGTCCCCGAAGGGTTCCTGAGCCTCCTCCCCGAGGACCCGGACGCGGCCGCGGCCCGGATCCGGGCCGGACTTCTCGATCGAACAGGTCGCATGGTGGCGGTTGTGGTCACCGATACGTTCGGCCGTCCGTGGAGGCGAGGGGTCGTCAATGTGGCCATCGGTTGCGACGGACTCCCCGCTCTGGTGGATCTCCGGGGCACCAAGGATCTCCATGGCCGGTTGCTGGAGAGCACGGTGGTTGCCCTGGCCGACGAGGTGGCCGCGGCCAGTGGGCTGGTGATGGCCAAGGATGAGGGCGTTCCCGTGGCGGTGATCCGGGGGCTGCGCCCGGAGGGGCCCCACGGAACTGCCCGGCAGATCGTGCGGCCCCGAGACGAGGACCTCTTTCGGGAGTCTCCACTCGCCTCGCTCTCCGCCCGCCGCTCGACCCGGGAGTTCGGACTCGGATCCATCACCCGGGAGGCACTCCAGGAGGCAGTCGCTGCTGCTCTCGCGGCTCCCGTCCCTCACGGATCCCGGCACACCACCCGGCCCTGGCTGTGGATGGTCCTGGAGTCGTCCGCAGCCAGGAACAGGTTGCTGGATGCCATGGGCGCGGCCTGGGCCCGAGACCTCGAGGCCGATGGCGTGTCCCGTGATGTGATCGACAGGCGCCGGGCGAAGTCGGATGCGCTCCTCGGCGAGGCCCCGGTCCTGGCGGTTCCCTTCCTTTCTATGGGCCGATCGGACGAGTATCCGGACCGGCGGCGCCGGGAGGCCGAACGTGAGATGTTCCTGCTGGCAACCGGCGCCGCCGTGCAGAACTTCATGCTGGCGCTGCACGCCCAGGGTTTCGCATCGTGCTGGGTCTCCTCCACGCTCTTCTGCAAGGAGGAAACGCGAAGGGCGCTCGGGGTCGGTTCGGAGTGGCTCCCGATGGGGGCCATCGCCGCGGGGCCGGTCCCGTCCGGCCACGCTTCACCCCGACCGCCCCTCGATCCGGACGCGCATCTCCGGCTCCTTTGATCCGAGAGCTGATGCCTGAGCCCCGCATCCTTGTCGCTATAGTGGTAGCTCCGCGCAGACCCTGATCGAGGTACGCAATGGCCAAGAAAAAGAAGAGACGCCGCCCTCCGACGCGACCGGCCGTACGTCCGGAGCAAGCGCCCGCTCGGGCGGAGCGGAAGGAGGAAGCCCGAAAGGAGCGGGAGGCCCGCATGCGCCGGGCCCGCCGCCGAGTCCTGCTTCGACGCCTGTCCCGGGTGGGCATCGTGGTCCTCCTCGCCGGCCTGATCGCGGGGTTCATCTACTGGCGCGGCGGTGAGACCAGGCGGGAGAACCAGGCCGCAGCGGCGGCGGCCGAACGCTTGGGCTGCACGGAGGTCCAGGACTTGCCAGATGAAGGGCGCGAGCACCTCGGCGCCGGTGAACCCCCGCCGGAGTACGGCTCCACCCCGGCGACATCCGGGCGCCACTCCCCGGCCACACTGGGCACGGACATCGAAGTGTTCGATGACCCGATCGACTCGACGCTGGAGCCGCAGGCGGTGCACAGCCTGGAGCACGCCTACGTGATCATGTACTACCGGCAGGGCGGCGATGCCGGGCTCCCCCAGAACGTGGTGGACGCCATGGCCGACCTTGCCAGGGCCGAGGACAAGGTGATCTTGGCGCCGCACGCCGAGCTGCCTGAGGGCCAGAGCCTGGCCCTCGCCGCCTGGACCCACCTGCAGAGCTGTCCTCGGGTCACCGATGTGAACGATGTCGTGGCCATCGCCAACGGATTCATCAATCAGTTCCGGGGTGGCGGCGACGCACCGGAGGCCACGGCGACCTAGCGAAAAGGCCCGATCGGAGCCGCGGGACTCAGCCCGCGTGCTCGCCGGGGCGGATCCTGGCGCCCTCCACTCGCGAGCCGGGGGCGACCCGGGCGCCGGAAGCGACCAGAGAATCGCTCACCACCGCGCCGGCCCCCACCTGGACCGCAGGGCCGAGCACGGTGCGCTCCACGACGGCGCCCTGCTCGACCGAGACTCCTTCGTGAAGCACCGAACCTTCCACGATGGCCTCCGGGGCCACCACCGAACCGTCTCCCAGAACGACCAGCCTCCCCACGTCGGCATCGGGTGCGATCCGGCAGCCCTCCCCGATGAGGGGCTGGGGGTACCGATCGCCCATCCTTCCCTCGAGCGCATCGAAGTGCGCCTGGAGGTAGGCCTCCGGCGTGCCCAGATCACGCCAGTAGCCATCCGAAACGAACGCGAACAGCCGCTCGTCGCGAGCGATCAGGCCCGGGAACGTCTCTCGCTCGATCGACACCATGACGCCTCTGGGAACATCGGAGAGTGCCCGGGGCTCGAGGACGTATGTTCCGGCATTGACCGTTCCCGGCACGAGCTCGATGGGCTTCTCTCTGAACGCGAGGACCCGACCGTCCGGCTCCGTGTCCACGAGCCCAAAGGGCCGGGCGTCGGCCACCCGTGTGAGTGCGATCGTCCCCACCGCCCCCCGCCGGCGATGGAAGGCGATCAGAGCGGACAGATCGAGATCCGTGAGGATGTCCCCGTTCAGCACCAGGAACGTCTCGTCGAGGAGGTCCAGGGCGCCGGCCACTGCCCCGGACGTTCCGAGGGGCTCCTCCTCCGTGATCCACGTGATTGCCGGGTCGCCCTGACGTGACTCGATGAATCCTCGGAAGCCTTCCTCCAAGTACGGGGAGGACAGGATGGCCTCGTGCACGCCGTGGGCCGCGAGGTGGTCCAGCACGTGGTGGAGGAATGGTCGGTTCAGGAATGGGATGAGCGGCTTGGGAACGGTCTCGGTGAGCGGCCGGAGGCGAGTTCCCTCGCCGCCGACCAGGACAACGGCCTTCATCCGCTCGGACGGCCTCGTTGTCTCTCGGCCCGCGGGTGTGTTCCTCGGGCCCGCGCCCTCGCACGGGAGCGGCGGCTGACCAGAAGCGCCCGGAGCCACACGGCCAGCCTGACCAGCGGCTTCAAGAGAACCGCGGGGCCGTGTGCCCGGTGTTTGGCGAAGTACCGGTAGATGCTTCGCGAATGTTCGAAGGCGAGCCTGCGTGAGCGGATCCTGGCGGAAACGCCAGTTTCATGCACCACCTCCAGCTCCGGGGAGAAGAGCACGGACCACCCCACCTCCCGCAGCCGGGTGCAGATGTCCACGTCCTCGACGTACATGAAGTAGCCCTCGTCGAAGCCCTGCACGGCCTCGAAGGCGTCCCTTCGGACGAGCATGGCAGAGCCGGAGACCCACTCGACCTCTCGCTCCGACGACCGGTCCCACGCCGCCATCGTGTAGGAGCGCGAGAACCGATTGTTCGGGGCGAACGGTCCCAGAAAGGCGTGGCCCAGGGACTCCAGAATGGTGGGAATCTTCCTGGCCGAGGCCTGGATCGATCCGTCGGAATTCCGGACGAGAGGCCCCAGGATGCCCGCACTCGGCCGGTCCGCGGCCACCTTCACCAGCGAGGCGAGGCTTCCTCCGATGATCTCGGCGTCCGGGTTCAACAGGAAGACGAATGGAGCCGTGGTCGCACGAACGCCCTGGTTGGCGGCGGCGGCGAACCCTCGGTTGATCCGGTTCGGCACCACGCGGAGGGAAGGATGCGCCTCCACCACGCGCTCCGTACTCCCGTCCGTGGAAGCGTTGTCGACCAGGACGACATCGAGCGCCAGTTCGCCGGCCGCTGCTTGGATCGACGAGAGGCACGCCGGCAGGAAGTTCCCCGCATTGTGGTTCACGACGACGACGGCGAGCTCGATCATCCCCGTCAGGGCTGCCCGGTTCTGGAGATGAGGACCAGTCCGGAGATGATCAGCGCCACCCCGCCGTATCGAAGACCCGACACGGGCTCGTTGAGAACGAATCGATCGAACAACAGGATGAGCACGTAGGTGAGCGACGCAAACGGATAGGCAAACGAGAGCGAGGTGCGGGACAGCACCACGATCCACATGGCCGCCGACAACCCGAAGAGCGCCAGGCCGCCCCAGACCGCCGGGGTTCGAGCGACACGGACCGCCGTGGCGATCGGGTCACGGAGAACGACCCCCTCGCTGTGCTTCACGATCTGGTCGACGCCGTGCTTCAGGACGAGCTGT
>DASQUW010000163.1:0-2420 GCA_035641075.1 Actinomycetota bacterium
CGCGGGGACGCCGAAGCGAGGTCGCCCCTGGAAGATCAGCGTCACGCCCCCCAGGGCCAGGGGCAGCCACATCCCGGACGAGATGAACGTGATGTGTACCCCCCATGCCGTCAGGAACCCCGAGAAGACGAAGACGGTCGCGCCCGCGGCGCTCGCGAATGGATGGAGGCGAAGGAGCCGGAAGAACCAGTACGCCAGGAGGAGCCCCCCGAGCCTGGAGAGCACCAGGATCCACGAGTAGATGACCATGGTCTCTCCCAGGGCGAACGACCAGCTGGGCGGATAGAACACGGAGGCTTGGGCGTTGGCAGCAAACGGGAGACCCGCGAATCGATGCGGATCCCACAATGGGAGGGCGCCATCCCTGAGGCGCTCTCCCATGTAGTTCCGAAGCGGGTAGTAGAACGTGTAGGCGTCACCCTCGAGTGGGTTCGCGGGCGCTTCCGATGCCGCCGCGGACGCAGTGCGCGATCGCTCCCAATCCACCGGGAAGAGGACCTTGCCCGTGAACACAGGGAAGTCGAACGCCAGCCACACGACGAAGAGACTTGCCACCGCGACGCGCTTCGCACGCTTCGGCTCGGCGGTTCGGTCGTCGCGAGGCGCCGTGCTCGTCACCGAGGCGCTACGCTAGCACGCAATGTCGCAGCCCCCGGCTCCCGAGGGAACGACAACGCCAAGAATCGCACGAGAGATCCAACCAGGCCGGTACCGTTCGATCTCGCGGAACCGTACGCCGCTCGGCGTCGCGATCGGCCTCGTCTGGATGGCGTGCATGGTCGCGGCTCAGCTGAGTCGTCAGACCGGGCCGGGCGCAACGGACACTTTGTGGGCCGAGGACGGTCACCTCTTCCTCACTGCCGCCTTGAACTTCGATCACCCGTTCCGGCTCCTGCTGGCACCGGCCGGCGACTACATGCACGTCACTCCGAGGATCGTCGCGTCGGTCGTCGGCGCTCGACCGCTCGGCGAGGCAGCATGGCTCTTCGCCACTATCTCGGCGACGATCGTGGCGGCTCTCTCCGTCTTCGTGTTCGTCGCCTCGAAGCCACTGCTGCCATCCCCGTGGACCAGGGCGTTCCTGGCGGCGATGATGGTGCTGCTTGCGCCGGCGAACGTGGAGTCGCTCAACAACGCGGCTAACCTCCACTACTTCCTCGGCTTCGCCGCGTTCTGGGGGCTCCTGTCACAGCCGAGGTCGTGGGGTGAGAGCATCGTGGCGTCGGTCGTCGTGGCGGCCGCGGCGTTGAGCGATCCGGTTACGGTCGTACTGGCCCCGCTTGCGATCCTTCCACTGATCCGGCGATGGGGACCGAAGCGGTCGCTCGTGGGGGGAGTATTCCTCGTCGCGCTGGCCGTCCATGCGGCGGTGTGGCTGACCGCGGACTCATCCGGGCGCTACGCGGACCCGGACGTCCCACCTGGGGTCCAGCGCGAGTTGGATCGACGGTCGTTCGCCCCCCGGGCGTACGCGGCATCGAACCTGGGAGACCTGCCCGCGCTCTACGGCCTTCGGGTTGTCGGCTCCCTGTGGGGTGGAAACGACCTGCTTGCCGGGGCGTGGCGATCGGTTGGAGGGGCAGCGGCGTATGCGGGGCTCATCGGCATGGGCGGGGTGCTCGTGATCGGTGCTGTCCGGCGTGACCTCGAGGACAGATGGCGGATGGGACTCCTGGTCACCTATTCGATCCTGTTCTTCGCCGTGCCCGTCGGGATAAGGGGAACGGATCATCTGAAGTCGCCCCCGGACGTCCTCTCCCTGGCCGGATCTCGCTTCGTGCTGATCCCCGCGCTGCTCCTCGTGGCGGCCTGCGCGGTCTGCATCGAGGCGCCACGGGGTGCCCGGCCCCCCGTGTGGGTGCGGGTGCTCTCGGTCGGCCTCGCGGCGGCCATCCTTGCCGTGGCGCTGTCAGACCTCCGAGACCCCAACCTGCGATCCCTCGGCCCGACCTGGAGCGAGGCACTTGCCGCGGCCGAGGGCCGCTGCCGGGGCACCACCCGCTACGTGGAGGTCCCGATCACCCCGCCGGATGGGTTCAACGTCCTGGCGCCGTGCGCCCGGGTACGCCCCGACGTGCTCTCGCCCAACGGCGCCACGATGTCCGGGTCGGGACGCCGCGCCTTGAAGATCATCTCCGAGCGGGCCACGTACCGGCAATCGAGCACCTCCAAGTCGAGGGTCTCGAGCTGACCGCGGAGCTCACGGTTGCTGTACCTGTTGATGTGCTCCTTGGCATAACCGCCCGGAAACACCTTCCCGTACGTCCACTCCAGCGCTCGCCATAGCCGGCGGCCGTAGTCGGGGGTACCCAGGATCAGGACCCCGCCCGGAGACAACACTCGAACCTGCTCGGAGAGGCGAACTTGGTTCCGGGGGACGTGCTCGATCACTTCCGAACAGACGACCGCGTCGAACGATC
>DASQUW010000164.1:0-4861 GCA_035641075.1 Actinomycetota bacterium
CCTCGCGTCCCGCTTCTACTCGTCCGTCAGGTTCGACCAGAGGGCCGCCTGGCCCATCAGCAGCCACTCCCGCTCCGCATCTCCCCGCGAGAAGGGGTTCGCCGCCAGCCCCACGTACCGGCTGTCGGCGGTGGTCTCCCCATGGACGACCACGGCAGCGTTTCCTGCGGACGCGTTACGACCGATCCAGAGACCGGCGACGAACATATCCGTGTCGTTCGCTACGTTCTCCGTGACGGGGAGATACCGGCCATCGATGGTTGCCCCGGTCGGCGTCGAAGAGAACCAGGTCACGTTCGACGGGAGGTACAGGTTGTCGGTCTCCGTGTAACCGCCGGTGAGCGGCCCATCGATGCCCAGGTTGTTCCACCGGGCGATCCCGCCGTCGGCGGAGTCGGTGGCCTGGGTCAGGGTTCCTTGAATGAGCGCGGGGGAGGCGTTGTTGAGGAACGAGAAGTTGGTCGACGACACGCTCGTCCCGATGTACCCGCCGCCACCCTCGAAGAAGGCTCGCAGGCGAGCCCGGGCGGTCCCGTACCTGGCGGCCGGGTAGCCCTGGCCCGTGTTGTAGATGACGTCGAAGGTCTCCAGGGGATCCGTTGCCGCCCGCTGCAGGGAGTCCGCTCCCGTCACCGTCGAGACGAACCCGACGTCGGAGCCGAAGATCTGCCGCAGGGACCAGGAGGTGTCGCTCTCGGACGGGTCCCTGGTGTTCACGAGGATCGCCACCCTGGGAGCCTCAACGAGCTGGGTGGTGTCCGGCTTCGGGTCCAGCCCGGCGTGGAAGAAGATCCCGGTCTCACTGCCCGCCTGCGCCAGGGCCGCCGTCTCGGAGGCCGGGAAGATCACCGAGCCTGCTGGCAGGGCTGTGCCGGTGGCGCTGGCGAATGGCTCCTCGGCCACCTCCCCGTCGACGCCGTCGCGGAGCAGGTCAAGGATCGCCCGGACCTCGGAGACGCCCCGCAGGGTGGCCGCGTACCAGTCGGCGTCCCCGGCCTCTACCCCTCCCTGGAGTGCGTTCACGTTCGAGATAGGCGTGGTGGTCGGGGTGAACGAGTCGCCCTCCGGGACCTCCAGGACGTCCGCGCCCCACAGCCACCCGTGGCTCCAGGCTCCGGGCGGGGCGTAGAGCTGGCCGATCCGGTCCGAGACGTCCTGGCCGGCGGCGAGGGCGGTGTACGCGAGGCCGCGGGAGGCCTGGTTCATCCACACGACGTACGAGTTCGCCGGGTAGGTCTGGCCGTCCCACGTGAATGGGTCGGTGGCCCGGTGCACCTCGATCCCGTTGTCGAGCAGCCACTGCGCCATGCGGTTCGCCTCGGCGTCGCTCCGCTGGGCGCCCGGGGTGGACGACCCGTCGAAGGGGATGATGAAGGCCTCCGGGTACGGGACCATCCAGTTGTGGTTGGCTTCATCGAACCCGCGCTCCGCGATCAGCGGGTCGTCGCAGCAGTGCACACGGGCAGCGTCCTCCACGCCGCGACGGAAAATCTCCAACTGGTCGTCCAGGATGGCGGCGCGGTGCTCGATCCAGAAGTCCGATGAGGAATAGAACGCGATGTACTGGGCTCGCTTCGAGCCGAACCGGCCGTTGCACCCCGGTCCCTCCTCACACATCTCCACGGTGGAGCTGTCCAGGCCGTAGAAGGCCATGTAGGTCTGCGTGTAGAAGGGTCCCCAGTCGTCCCACCCCTCGGCGTAGGGGGGCCCCACCGGAGGAGGCCCTTGCCTGGCCGAGGCGTTCCAGTCGTTCACGGGGCGTTGGATCACCATCCCCGCGGCCGTGAAGGCGGCCTCGTTCTTGTCGAGACGGCGCTGGTTCCAGTAGAGGAACTTGTCGTACTCCATCCCCGGGTTGTGCGGCTTGGTGAGGCCGTCGATGAGGGTGGGGCTGTAGTACCCGTGCATGTCGAGGCCCACCGGGGCCAGCCACTCCAACTGGAAGGCCGTGCTGGCCCGGACCTCCGGCTGCGACTGCACGAGGAAGTCACGGTTCATGTCGAAGGAATTGGCGTTCCGCCGCGTCCCGGCCACCCGCCCGTCCGGGTTCTCCACGGGGATGACGGCCACGATGGCGTGGTCGAGGAGGCTGTCCACGACCGGGTTCGTTCCGTAGGGGAGGGTCACCAGGTCCCGGATGACCTGCATGATCGCATCGGTGCCCTCCTCCTCGTTGCCGTGGATGTTGGCCTGGATGATGATCGGAAGCTTGACCTCGTCGCCCCAGTTCGCCAGCAGGGTCTGGGCCTGTTCTGGATCCGTCAGCATCAGCCCGCGGAGCTGCTGCCACCGGGCATACGCCTGCTGCTGCTCCGGCGTGTCCATCGCGTTGACCACCACGCCGTAGATGTCCAGCCCACCCGCGGACTGGCCGATGACGTCGAAATCCATCCGGTCGGGGACCCCGGCCGTGGCCGCCTCGGCCTCGAACTGCTGGAGGGTGCACCCGATGGCCTCGTATGGGATCAGGGCCAGCGGTGCGTCCTGCTGCTCGTCGATGTTGCTCTCCGGGGCCGCCTGAGCGCACCACTGCTCTCCGTAGGTGGGTCCCAGACCCGCTGAGATCGGCTGCCCGTTCCACGGTGGCGCGAGCTGCGCCCCGGCCGGTGCTGGGATCGCCACCGCGGCGACGACGACTCCGACGATGAACATGGCGCGGGCCCTGCGGAAACCTTGGACGACTGCCTTCAACGAAGACACCTCCCCCGACCGGCCGGGCGGCCGACTCGCACGGGGGACTATTAGCACTTCGCCACAAAGGAGTCGAATCGGGCGGAGCGCCAGTTCGATACCAGGTAAGATATCAAGGCCCCCCCCTTAGATGCCTTATCTGGTATCATAGCGCCGGAATGGATGCGGCGAGGGTTCTCCGACAGGCCCGGCGTCGAGCTGGGCTGACCCAGCGGCAGCTGGCCTCCCAGGCCGGCGTGCCTCAGCCCATGGTGGCCCGCATCGAGTCGGGCGCGGTGATCCCTCGCGTGGACACCCTCGACCGGCTCCTGGAGGCCTGTGGCGAGGGACTGGAGTCCCACCCCCGTCCCGGCCGCGGCCTGGATCGGACTCTGCCCCGAGGATTGCTTCGCCTCGATCCGTCCGAGAGGGCGCGTGTCGCCACGCAGAGCAACCTCAACAACATGAGGCTGGTCGCCCATGCCCGAGCTGCCACCGCACGCACCGGTTGACGCCCTTGAGGCGCTCGTGGCACGCCGCGTGCGCTTCGTGGTCATCGGAGGGTTCGCGTCGCAGCTCCGAGGATCACCCTCGCTCACCGGGGACACGGACGTTTGCTACGCCCGTGATGCCGAGAACCTGGAGCGTCTGGCTCTGGCGCTCTCAGACCTTGAGGCCTCCCTTCGCGGGGCGCCGAGGAGCGTTCCCCTCGTCCCCGATGCCAAGACCCTCCAGGCGGGGGACCATTACACCTTCGACACCACCGCCGGCGCTCTGGACATCCTCGGCCATCCGTCGGGGATCCCCGGAGGGTACGAGGAGCTCGAGCGAGCGGCCGACGACATGGAGATCGCTCCCGGCCTTACCGTCCGGGTGGCGTCCATCGACGACATCATCCGGATGAAGCGGGCCGCAGGGCGGCCCAAGGACCTCATCGAGGTCGAGGTTCTCGGCGCGCTGCGCGACGAGATCGACGCCCAGGCCGTGGCCGAGCATCGCCGCCGCCGCGAATCCCGATAGCTCCCGGGTCCTTGACCCCGAACACACGTTCGAGTAGTGTTCGCTGTTGTGCCGTCGAATGACAGGGGTGTAAGTTATGTCAGCGCTGAGGAGTAGCCTCCCGGCCTCGTCGCACGAGGAGGTGCCGAACGTGGAACGCGACAAGATGCTGGAGATCACCCTCCAGCAGATCGAGAAGCAGCACGGGAAAGGGGCGGTCATGCGCCTCGGCGAGCACGCCGGGGTCAACGGAACCGCCTCGATCCCCACGGGCTCCCTGGCGCTCGACGTCGCGCTGGGCATCGGCGGGATCCCGCGTGGACGGATCGTCGAGGTCTACGGGCCGGAAGGCTCGGGCAAGACCACGGTCTGCCTCCATGTGATCGCCGAAGCCCAGGCCAAGGGCGGCATCACCGCGTTCATCGATGCCGAGCACGCCCTCGACCCGACTTACGCCAGGGCCCTCGGCGTGAACATCGACGAGCTCCTGGTCTCCCAGCCGGACTCCGGCGAGCAGGCGCTCGAGATCGCCGACCTCTTGGTGCGTTCCGGCGCGATCGACCTGGTGGTCATCGACTCGGTGGCGGCGCTGGTGCCGCGGGCCGAGATCGAGGGCGAGATGGGCGACTCACACGTCGGTCTCCAGGCCCGCCTGATGTCCCAGGCGATGCGGAAGCTCGCCGGATCGCTGTCGCGGTTCGACACCACCGCGATCTTCATCAACCAGCTCCGCGAGAAGATAGGCGTGATGTTCGGGTGCTTCACTTATTCGACCCGGATCACGCTGGCCGATGGAACCCAGGAGAAGATCGGCAAGATCGTCAACCAGAAGCTGCCCGTGAAGGTGTTGTCCTACGATGCGGAGCGGGGAGAGGTAGTTCCGAAGCGAGTCGTCAACTGGTTCGACAACGGTCGTACCGAAGGGTTCCTCCAGTTCACGGTGGCGAAGCCATCGGGGAACGGCCGCGCCCAGTTCGCCTGCACCCCCAACCACAGGATCCGGACGCCTGTGGGGTGGAAGGAAGCGCAGGAGCTCTCCCCCGGCGACCGGGCGATGCAGGCGGTGCCGCATCGGCTTTCCGCCTTCCAGTGGGAAGTCGTTCAGGGCAGCCTGATGGGCGAAGGAGCCCTCTCGCTCAACCGGAACGGCATCAGCACCCGCTTCCGCCTTGGTCACGGCCAGAAGCAGGTC
>DASQUW010000165.1:0-28021 GCA_035641075.1 Actinomycetota bacterium
CTTCCACGTCGGAATTGTAATTCCGGGGATGTGGTTATTCGTGGATTTCGAGCAGCTCAACCCACTCGCGCAGGCGGGGAAGGTGCTCGTCGTGGTGGGTGATTCCGGAGTCCTCGAACCACTCCCACGCCGTGCTTTCCCTCTCGAGAAGCTCGTCCGGAAGGCACCCGAGCTCCTCGAGCATCCTTGCCCTGGAGGAGTGGAGCTGGGCCCACGTGGCATCCAGATCGAGGTCCCGGCAGGCCTCGAAGCACTCCCGGTTGAACGCGTCCACGTCGCGGTCCCACTCGAGATAGGACCCCAGTCGGAGCTGTTCCAGGACCTGAGCCGCCTCCGCGTCCCAGCACGCCATGTGGGCGAGGAGATCCTTCACCGACCAGTCGTCCTGGTACCCGAGCCGGGTGATCTGCTCGGGGTTCAGCCGCTCGGTGAGCGCCCGGAACTCCGCCCACGCGGCATCTTCGGCCTGGAGCAGCCCGCCTCTCGGAGAATGCCGGGACCCTCCGTCCCACTCTCTCCTGCGTCTCATCGCGCCTCCGGGAGGAACTCGAACGCCTGTGATCCGATGACCACCTCGTCCCCTCGTCGGGCCCCGACCTCGGCCAGTCGTCGCTCCACACCTTCCCGACGAAGTCGCTCCTGCAGTCGGACGACCGAGCGCTCGTCCTCGAAGTCGGTCTCGGCCACCCATCGCTCGACGATGGGGCCTTCGACCACGAATCGGCCGCCGCCCCGGCGAACGGAGAACGATTCCCGCCCCGGGCGCAGGACGACGTACGGCTCCCTGGCAGGAAGCCGCGCTCCTCGCTCCACCAGGATCGCCAGCTGCTCGGCGAGGTCCTCCATCCCTTCGCCGGTGAGCCCGGACACCGCCGTGGTCTCGCCGACTTCGCGGAGTCTGGCCACGCGGGCCTCGGACGCGCCGGGATCCAGAAGATCGCGCTTGGTGGCCACCACGATCCACGGGCGAGCGCCCAGGTCCGGATCGTGAGCCGCAATCTCCGCCCGAGCCGTGGCCAGATCGGCGACGGGGTCGTCCGCCGACAGGTCCACGACGTAGGCGAGGGCGCGGCACCTGGCCACATGCCGAAGGAAGCGATCGCCGAGCCCCTTCCCCTCGTGTGCCCCCTCCACCAGGCCGGGCACGTCTGCCACGACGTACCGGCCTCCGTTCTCTCCGGCCACACCGAGGTTGGGAGCCAGCGTCGTGAACGGATAGTCGGCCACCTTCGGACGCGCGGCGGTGAGACGCGACAGCAGCGTGGACTTCCCGGCGTTGGGGAGCCCCACCAACCCCACATCGGACACGAGTCGAAGCTCGAGATCCAGGCGGCGTTCCTCTCCGCTCTCGCCCGGTTCGGACACCCGCGGCGCCCGATTCCGAGGTGAGGTCAACGACGCATTGCCCCTCCCGCCCCGGCCGCCCCGAGCGACCACCACGCGGCTCCCCGCTCCCACCAGATCGGCAAGCAGTCCACGATCCTCGCTCACGATGGTCCCATCCGGCACGTGCAACACGAGGTCGCGTCCGTCCGCTCCCCGCCGGTTGTTTCCCTGGCCGTGTCCTCCATCCCCGGCTCGCTGATGGGGGTTCTTCGCCAGGTACGAGAGGTCGAAGACTTCGGGCGAGACCTGGAGCACGACGTCACCGCCCCGTCCTCCGTCACCGCCGTCGGGGCCGCCTTTGGGACGGTATTTCTCCCTGTGGAAGGACGTGGCGCCCTTTCCCCCTCGCCCGGCGCGGACGTGGATCACCGCCTCATCAACGAACGAGCTCGACCTGGAGCCTGGCACTGATGCGAGTATAGGTTCGGCCATGAGCCCCGAACCGGTCACCGCGTGGTTGGTCCGGGCGCGCGACCGAGGCGATGCGGGCGCCGTGACGCTTCGATTGGAGGAGGGCGGGAGCGCCGAGCGGGCGGCCGAAGCCATCCGACTGGCTCAGGCGAATCGCGAACTGAAGCCGGTGGTGGAGGAGTGGGTTCGAGCGATCCGAGAGGCGGCGGGGATCGGAGCCTAGGCGGGGTCGACCGAGGCGAGCTTCCGTCCGGCCAAGGAGTGGAACCGAACCACGCCGGGCACCAGGGCGAACAGGGTGTCATCGCCGCCCCGTCGAACCCCCGAACCCGCATGAATCCGTGTCCCCCGCTGGCGAACGATGATCGATCCCGCTCGGACGGTCTGGCCGCCAAACGCCTTCACGCCGAGACGCTTCGACTCGCTGTCCCGGCCGTTCCTGGAAGCGGCAGCACCCTTCTTGTGAGCCATGGCATAACCAGCGTAGCAGACGAACGGCGTCCGCGGCCGTCCCTCAACGGGGGGTCGGCCCGTCGGGCTAACCAACGCCGAATGCCGTAGTACCTTCCGACTCATTTGCAACTACCGCAAAAGCACTCCATGTGTCTATGCAGCGGGAATGGTCGGTTTGCCGACAACATCGAGCATGCACACCGTGCGAGACATCGGGGCAGCGGACAGCCCCGCGAGTACGGACGCAGCGCCTCCTTCCCCGCACCAGGACGACTCCCACACGTGCATCCGTGTTCTGGTCGCCGACGACGATCCCGGTGTCCTTGACACGCTCGGCCGCCTCATCGGGGCCCAGGAGGGAATGGAATTGGTGGGGACGGCCGCGGACGCGGACCAAGCCGCAGGTCTGGCCGCCGCGCTCCAGCCGGACATCGCCGTCGTCGACGTGCGGATGCCCGGCGGCGGGGGTTCGAGAGCCGCTCGGGAGATCCGGGCATGTTCCCCGCAGACGCGGGTCGTGGCACTCTCCGCCTTCGACGATCCCGAGGTGGTTCTGGAGATGCTCGAAGCCGGGGCCATCGGGTACATGGTCAAGGACGGGTCCGGCGAGGAGATCCTGGCCTGCATCCGTCGGTCGGCGAACGGCCAGGCGGTCCTGTCCGAGTCGATCACCGGAAGCGTCATCGACGAGCTCGTCAGGCGGGTCCAGCGGCCGACGGAGGACCTGGAGACGCTGGAGGAGAAGATCGACCGCGTCCGGAAGATGGTCGAACGGGCCGAGTTTCACACGGTCTTCCAGCCGATCATCGACCTTCGGAACTCCCGCGTCGTGGGCCTCGAGGCGCTCGCACGCTTCCCCGACCGCTCACCGGACATCTGGTTCGAGGATGCGGCGGCCGCGGGGCTGAACGAGGAGCTCGAGCTCGCCACGCTGGCCATGGCGTTGAAGACGGCGGGCCAGCTGCCTGATGGTCTCTATCTGTCGGTCAATCTGTCTCCGGCCACGATGACCTCGCCTCCCTTCCAGGAGGTACTCGATGGGTTTCCCCTGGACCGGCTGGTGGTCGAGGTAACCGAGCATGCTCCGGTGGACGACTACGAGGCGCTCGACGCGGCCGTGGCGCCACTTCGAGCCGGGGGATGCCGCCTCGCCGTCGACGATGTGGGTGCCGGGTTCTCCAGCCTGCGGCACATCCTCCGTCTGGCACCCGACGTCATCAAGCTCGATATCTCCTTGACCCGGCACATCGACTCGGATCCTCCCCGCCGAGCCCTGGCGACGGCATTGATCTCGTTCGCCTCGGCCATCAATGCATCCATCGTTGCCGAAGGCATCGAGACCCAGGACGAAGTGGATGCCCTTCGGGGCCTCGGCGTATCGTACGGACAGGGCTACCACCTGTCGCGTCCGCAACCGCTCCACGTGGAGAGAGTGGAGATCCAGACGCTGGCGCAGCGAGCCAGCTAGCGGCGTCGGCTGCGCCCTAGGTCTTCTTCCTTCCGGTGGGTTTCCTCGCCGCCGGCTTCCTCGCGGATGCCTTTGTGGTTGGCTTCTTCGCGGGTGTGGCTTTCTTCGCGGCGGCCTTCTTCACCGGGGCCTTCTTCCTTGCCGGGGCCGCCTTCTCCTCCCGCGGGGCGCCCTCCGCGGGTTCGGCTGCCTGTTCCTCTGGCTTCCGGGCCACCTGATCGGGAGAGAGCATGACCTCCTCGATCTCCAGCAGCGTCATGAGCTGCCGGTGGCCCTGGGAACGCTGGTATCCGCTCTTCGGCCGGTACTTGAAGACCTTGACCTTCTCCCCCTTCTGCTCGCCGAGCAGTCTGGCCACGACCTTCGCCTTGGACAGCCCCTTCCCGTGATGGGCCTTCCCGTCGTCGTCGATCACGATGAGCGGCTGGAACTCGACCGCCGATCCGGGATCGTGCTTCATGAACTCGACCTCGATCACATCGCCGGCCTGCACCCGATGCTGCTTCCCGCCAGTCTTGATCACCGCATACATTGCCCGAGCCCTCCGTCAGCCTAGATGTCGTGGGTGACCAAGATACCCCGGCCCTCGCAGGTGGGACAGGTCTCGGAGAACGACTCCACCAACCCCGCAGAGACGCGCTTCCTGGTCAGCTCCAGAAGGCCCAGCGGCGTGATGTCGAACACCTGCGACCGCGTCTTGTCCTGCGCCAGGGCCTCTTTCAGCGCAAAGATCACCTGCTCTCGGTTCCGCTGCAGCAGCATGTCGATGAAGTCGATGACGATGATCCCGCCGATGTCGCGAAGCCGAAGCTGGCGGGCGATCTCTCTCGCGGCCTCGAGGTTCGTGCCCACCACGGTTTCCTCGAGATTCGACTTGCCCACCGCCTTCCCGGTGTTGACATCGATCACTGTCATGGCCTCGGTTCGATCGATGATGAGATAGCCGCCGGAGGACAGCCACACCTTCCGTTCTAAAGCCTTGTGGATCTGCTCCGCCACGTGGAACTCCTCCATGAGCGGGAGCGGCCCCTCGTGCAGGCGCACCCGCTCCAGGAGGTCGGGAGCGACCTCGCGGAGGTAGGCCGTGACCCGCTCGTAGACTTCCTTGGAGTCCGTCACGAGCTCCCGGTATTCGACCGGTGAGAAGACGTCCCGGATCACCCGAACAGTCAACTCCGGCTCTTCGTACAGCTCTTTGGGCGGCTTGGCCCGGCGGGACTTGCGCTTGATCGAATCCCACCCCTTCTTCAGCCGTTCCAGGTCCGCGGCCAGCTCCTCCTCCGAGGCGGCCTCGGCGGCAGTGCGGACGATGACCCCGGCGCCCGACGGCCTGATGCGCTTCATCACGTCTCGAAGCCTGGCCCGCTCCTTCTCCGGGAGGCGGCGGCTGATGCCCGATGCGCCGCCGTCCGGGACGTAGACGAGATAGCGACCGGGGAGGCTGATCTGCCCGGTCAGCCGGGCCCCCTTGCCCCCCATAGGGTCCTTGGTCACCTGGACCAACACGCCCTGACCGGGCTTGAGGGCCTGTTCGATGCGACGCCCCTCGTCCTCCACCTCCTCGTCGTAGGAGACTTCACCCGCGTACAGCACCGCATTCCGTCCCCGCCCCACGTCGACGAAGGCCGCCTCCATGCCTGGAAGCACGTTCTGCACCCGGCCGAAGTAGATGTTCCCGACCATCGAACTCGCCCCGACCCGAGTGACGTAGTGCTCGACGAGCTCCCTGCCCTCCACCACGGCGATCTGGTCCCGATCCCCGCGCTCGGTGATGAGCATGGTCTTGTCCATCTGGCGCCGTGGCAGGATCGAGGGCTCGCGATGACGCCTCCCGATCGGCCCCCGGCGGCGCATCCGCGATGTTCGTGTCGGCGCGGGAGGGGCGGAGGCAACCGGTTCGGCCGGAGGCGCTTCCTCGGCCACTTCCAATGGCTCGACCGCCTCAGTGACCGAAACCGCTCCCTCTGGGATCGCCGCGCCGGTGGGCTTGCGGCGGCGTCGGCGGCGGCGGCGGGGCTTGGCCTGCTCGGCTTCCTCGACCGGTGCCGGAGGCTGCTCCTTGGGAGCCGTCTCCACGGCGGAAGTGGAACTCGTCTCTCCGGCGGCAGTGGTCCGAGTCGAGGCCTTCCGTGCGGGTTGCCGCTTCGCCGCCGCGGTGGCCGCGGTCTTTCCTCCGGGCTCGGCCTTCGGTTTCGCCGTCCGAGCGGATGGGCGGCGAGGCTTCCGTGTCGTCCCAGCCGCGGTCTCGGTCTCGGTCTCGGCCTCGGGTTCGCCCTCCTCGGGCTTCGCTGCTTCCTCGGCCGGCTTCCGTGCCGTGCTCCCCGATCGCCTTCGGCGCCGGCGGCGTGCGGGTGGGGCTGGGGAAGGCGTCTCGGTTTCTTCGGCCGCCGGCTCCGTTGCGGCCTCGGGCTCTCCGGTCACAGCCGGAGCGTCCGAGCTGACGGGAGCCGATGGCGGCGTGGAGCTTGCCCTACTTCGTCCCCGGCCGCCTCGACGCCGCCGCCGCGGTCGTCCAGTTGCGGGCGTGTCCGCCGCGACGCTTTCCGTCGCGGGGACCGATGGTTCTTCGGTCATTTCAGAATCCTTTCTCCTGGGAGCGACTCGCTCCCGGCCGGAGGGGCCTCACGCTCGCGGCGGGCCTCGCTCCGGCTACGCTTGGGTCTTGGTCCTCACCGCCGGGATCTCATCACGGCGTTCGAGGACCGAACATCTGTTCGCCTCCGATTCGGCGCCCCGAGCTCGGGGGCGGGTGCTCGGGACGAAGACATCTACGATCAGGATAGCAGGAGGTCGGACCTTGTCCTCGGCGGCGGCTACCTGAACCGCCGCATGTGAACATTCATGAGCAGCCCAACCGCCATGAAGTTCGCGATCAGGGCGCTTCCACCGTACGAGACCAGCGGCAGCGGGATGCCGGTCATCGGCATGATCCCCAACGTCATCCCGATGTTCACGAAGACCTGGAACGCGAGCATCGTGACGATCCCGGCCGCCAGGAGGGTTCCGAAGGCATCTCGAGACATCATGGCGATGCGTAACCCCCGCCAGAGCAGGACCCCGTACAGGAGCAGCAGGAACATGGCCCCGACGAAGCCGAACTCCTCCCCCACCACCGTGAAGATGAAGTCCGTCTGTTGGTGGGGTACGAAATCGAGGCTGGTCTGGGTGCCGTGGAGGTACCCCTTCCCCCTGATCCCGCCAGCGCCGATGGCGATCGTCGACTGCTGGACGTTATAGCCCGCGCCCAGGCGGTCGGCCGCCGGGTCCAGGAACGTTGTGAGGCGGTCGATCTGGTACTGCTGGACGACGCCCACCCTGAACGCGGCGAACACGGCGAACAGGGCCACCAGGGTCAGGATGCCGAGGTACTTTCCCTTCGCCCCCGCCACCACGAGCAAGCCGATGAGGATCGCGGCGAACGCCATCGACGTCCCCACGTCGGGCTGGAAGAACACCAGCAGGAGGGGTGCGGCGGCAATGGCCGTGGCCCGCCCCACATGATCGAGTGAGAGCCTTCGGAACTCCGAAAGATACGCAGCGAGCATCGCCACCAACCCGAGCTTCGCGAACTCCGAGGGCTGGAACTGGAACCCGAACAGGGTGATCCATCGCTGCGCCCCGGCGGCCCTGCTTCCGAGCGGCGTGAGGACCAGGAAGAGCAGCAGCATCACCCCGACGAACGTGACCGTCGCGTACACCTTCACCAGGCGGTAGTCGAACGAGGCCATGACGATGAGCGCGATGAGGCCCAGCATCAGGAACGCCAGCTGCTTCTTCATGAACACGCCGGTGTCTTCCCCGAAGGCCGCCTGGCTCTGATGGGTCGCCGAATAGATCATGAGCAGGCCGTAGATCCCGAGGCCCAGGGCCGTGATCATGAGCGTGGGGTCGAGGTGCCGGATGGGGCGTTCGCCTCCCAGCCACCTCCCCGCCGCGACGTCCATCTCCACTTCCCTCGCTAGTCCGCCGCCGGCCCGACGTGGAACGGCGTCTGGTCCAGGCCGAACAGGCCCTCGAGGATCCTGCGCACGATCGGTGCGGCCACCTCGGAGCCGTGCCCGCCTTCCTCCACCACCGCGACGACCACGTACTCAGGGTTGTTCGCCGGCGCCGCCGAGGCGAACCACGAATGGGGCTGCTTCCCGGCAACCTCAGCCGTCCCGGTCTTGCCCGCAACCGGGACCGACGACAGGGGGAACCCCGCGAACGCGCCCGCCGCGGTGCCCGAGATCGGCACGTGCCGGAGGGCGTCCCGGATCGTTCGAAGCGTGCGCTTGTCGATGGGGACCCGGCCGGGAGGCTCGACGGGCACGCGGTGCAACACACCGCCATCGTCGGCGGTCTGGACCCGAAGGCCGATATGCGGGGAGTGAAGCGTCCCGCCGTTGGTGAGCGCCGCGAACGCCGATGCGAGCTGCAACGGAGTGACCAGGAGATCCCCCTGCCCGATCGACATGTTGATGGTGTCGCCCGGGTACCACACGGCATCCGGGAACAGCTCCGGCTCCTTGGCGTGGATGCTCGCCTTCCATTCCACCGTGGGGATCCTTCCCGTCGCCTCGGACGTGAGATCGATGCCCGTTGCCCTGGAGAAGCCCCACTCGCGCAGTTCTTGCTGCAGCAACTCCCCCCGGATCTTCCGCTCCCGATAGAACTCCAGCCCGAACTGGTAGAAGACCGTGTCGCAGGAGTCGATGAGTGACCTGGCGAAGGAGATGACCCCCGAGTCGATGTCCCGCCAGTTGTGGAACACCGTGTTGGACGTGTCCCCGGGGACCCTGAACTCCGCCGGGCATGGGTAGAAGCCGTTGGGGCTGGCATACCCGGCTTCAATGGCCGCGGCGGCCACGAACGGCTTCAGCGTGGAGCCGGGAGGATACGCCGCCTGGATGGCCCGGTTGTTCAGAGGGAAGTTCCGAGTGGGGTTGTTGAGCTGCTCCCACTCCCGCTGCGTCAAACCCTCGTAGAACACACGGGGGTCGTAGGTCGGATAGGAAGCCATCGCCATGATCTGGCCATTGTTCGGGTCGAGAACGACCACCGCGCCGGCGGGGGCCCTCAGGTAGTTCCCCGATTCCTCGTGCACGATCTGCCGCGCGACGCTCACGCCTTCACGCAGGCTTGACTCGGCGACTTGCTGGATCTGATGGTGGATCGTGAGCACGAGATCGTTGCCCGCCACGGGCGGGCGTTCCCTCAGCCGACGAGTCTCCTCTCCGAGCGCGTTGACCTCGACCGCCCTGGAGCCGTCTCGGCCGTGGAGCCACTTCTCGTACTTCTGCTCGACGCCGCCCCGACCCACCAATTGGCCCGGGCGGTAGTTGTCGAAGGCCGATGTCCCCAACTCCGTCGGACCGATCTCTCCGAGGTACCCGATGATGTGAGCGGCGAGGGAAGCGAACGGATAGGCCCGGACCCCGACGGTTTGGTGGCCGACACCCGGGAACTCGCGCCGATGCTCTTCGAGATAGACGACCTGCTGGTCGGTGGCGTCCTCGAACACGGGCACGGCTTCATACGGCCCGTAATCCGGATCGTTCAACCGCTCCGCCAGCTCCTCGGCCGGAACTCCGAGGACACTCGACAGGCGCAGCAGGAGGTCTTCCGCGTTGCCCACCTTCTGCTTCTCGATGGTCACGACGGTGCTGGCGCGGTTGGTGACCAGCTCCTCCCCGGTTCGGTCGAGGATCTTCCCGCGGGGAGCGGGGATGGGGGCCACTTCGATCTGGTTCGCAAGGGCCCGCTCCTGGTAGTCCTCCGCCGCCAGGACCTGAAGGAACCACAGCCGCGTCGTGAGCGCGGCGAACATGAACACCATCACGGACGCCAGAACCTTGAGGCGGACGCTCCAGTTGCCTTCGGTCATCCTCCCCTCACCACCGGAAGACCTTCCGGGCCCGCGATGCCTCGGTGATTCGCCGCACGGCAGGATACAGGATGGGTGTGAGCGCGGCGTTGTAGAGAGACGAGAGCAGCGCCGTCTGCAGGAGGAACCCGAGCCCCGACAGTTGACCCAGCAGGAATGCCACGAACCCGTAGAACAACACGCCCGCGAACGTGGCGCCCGTCACCAGAAGGACGGGCAGGAGCGGGCTCGGGGTGACGATGTACTGCCGGGCCATCCCCACAACGTATCCGACCAGCGTGAGCGTGAGCGCCGTGATTCCCTTCGGCTGATCGAGAAGGAAATCCTGGGCCATTCCCGCGCTGAAGCCAGCGATCGCTCCCGAGGAGGGTCCTTCCATCATGGCCAGGATCACCGTCACCAGGTACATCAGCTCGGGCTTCGCCCCCAACAGCTTCACCTGGGCGAATGCGGTGGATTGGAGAAGGAGGGCCGTGACGACGACGGCCGTCCAGGCCAGAGCTCGGCGCACGCTTCGAGTCTATCGGCCCAGCTCTCCCACGTCGGGGTGGGGCAGGACCAGGAGGACGTGGCTGAGACGGGAGAAGTCCACGTACGGACGGACGAACACGGGCCTGGTCAGCTCGATCTCCGAGGTCGTGGCCCGGGCCACCTGACCCACGGGGATCCCCGGCGGGAACAACGAACCCTGGTACCCGGATGTGAGGACGGGCTCGGCCGGAAGGACTTCGGTATCCGGATTGATGAGGTCCAGCCGGAGCTCCTCGCCCCGGCCACCGACGAGGAGCCCTCGTTCTCCGCTGCTGGCGAGCTTGACGCCGACCCTCGAGTCGGGGTCGCTGATGAGCATCACCTTTGAGGAGGTCGGCGAGATCTTCACCACCCGGCCAACAAGGCCGTCGGCGGCGATCACTGGCATGTCGAGCGTCACGCCGTCGCTCGATCCGCGGTCGATGATGACGGCCCACTCGAAGTTCGAGACGCTCTCCCCGATCACGGTGGCTCCTCGCGTGGGCAGGTCGAACCGCTGCTTGAGATCGAGAAGCCTCTGGAGCTCCTCGAACTCCCGCCTCAGGTTGGTGAACTGAGCCTGATCCTGATGAGTCCTCGCTATCTGGGCCCTGAGCTCCTCGTTCTCCCTCCGCAAGTTGCCCAGATTGGCCAGCGTGGAGAAGAAGGCGCCGATGGGGCGGAAGATCCCTGCGACCGCCTCCTGCAGGGGCGCGACGACCGTGAGCGCGCCGCGTCCCAGGACCGCAAGCGGTCCACGTTCGCCGGCTCGGAAGTCGAGCGTGATCGTCATCAGGCTCGCCACCACTAACGCGATGACGAGCAGACGGGTGCTTCGAGCGCGTCGATACGTGGCCACCAGAGGGAAAGTCTAGCGAGCTACCGGCGGCCCGAGGAGATGAGGACCCGCTTCAGAACCTCGAACTCCTCGAGGCACTTCCCCGAACCGATCGCCACACAGTGCAGGGGGTTCTCGGCCATGTGGATCGGCATCCCCGTCTCGTGCTTCAATCGTTCGTCGATACCCCGCAGAAGCGCGCCGCCGCCGGTGAGCACGATTCCCTGGTCCATGATGTCGGCGGCGAGCTCCGGCGGGCAGCGGTCGAGCGTGTTCTTCACCGCATCGATGATCGCGTTGACCGGCTCTTCGATAGCCTTGCGAACCTCTTCCGCGGAAACGTGGATGGTCTTCGGGAGTCCGGACACGAGGTCGCGCCCCCGGATCTCCGCGATCATCTCGTCGGGAGTGGGGAAGGCGGAGCCGATTGCGAGCTTCAACGCCTCGGCGGTCCTTTCCCCGAGCATCAGCGAGTACTCCTTCTTGATGTATTGGATGATCGCCTCGTCGAGCTCGTCGCCTCCCACACGGATCGATGTCGAGGTGACCACCCCCCCGAGCGAGATGATCGCCACCTCGGTCGTGCCCCCTCCGACGTCGACGACCATGTTGCCGGTGGGTTCGTGGATCGGGAGGTTGGCGCCTATGGCCGCAGCCATGGGCTCTTCGATGATGTAGGCGGCCCGGGCCCCCGCCGAGATCGTCGCTTCCTCCACCGCCCGCTGCTCCACGCCGGTGATGCCCGACGGGACACAGACGACGACGCGCGGCTTGGCCAGGAACCGGCGCACGTGGACCTTCTGGATGAAGTACCGGAGCATCTTCTCCGTGACGTCGAAGTCGGCGATCACGCCATCCTTGAGAGGCCGGACGGCCTGGATGTGAGCCGGCGTCCGACCGATCATCCGTTTCGCATCCGCCCCGACCGCCAGAATCTGCTTGTTCGCCGTGTTGATGGCCACGACCGACGGCTCGTTCAGGACGATTCCCCGGCCCCGCACGTACACGAGCGTGTTGGCGGTGCCGAGATCCACGGCCATGTCTCGACCCAGAAGGCCGGTGATGCCTTCGGGTCTGTCCTCGGATCTCGCTATCGGACTCATGGCCGAATGCCTCGTCGTTGGGGGGTCAGCCTTTTCTACAGGACGACCACGGTGGTTGCAACAGCCTGCATTCCCTCGGCCCTCTCGGAGCGTTACTCCAGCAGGGCTCCGGCGAGCTGCTGGTTGAGAGCCTACAACCTACTAGAGGGAAGGTTGAAATGCCGTGTAACCTGCGGTGTTCTTACCGGGTCGATACATCAGGGGTCCCGCGTCCCGCGCAAACAGCGCGCGCCCGCGGGCCTTCGTGTACCCGGACATTGGGGCGAGGGGAGGACTTGTTGAAGATCGCTGCTCTGTTCCCTGGACAGGGCTCGCAATTCGTGGGAATGGCCGACCCGTGGGTCGAGCACCCCGCCGGGCGGGCCGTGCTCGTGGAAGCCTCGGACGTTCTCGGCTACGACGTTGCCGAAGCGAGCCGGGATGAGAAGCAACTCGCCGACACGGCCATCGTCCAACCCGCTCTTTTCTCCTGCGACCTGGCAGCGTTCCGCGTCCTGGAGGCCGAAGGCCTCAAGTTCCACATGGCCGCGGGCCACTCGCTCGGCGAGTTCGCGGCCCTCGTCGCCGCCGGCGCCATCGCGTTCCGACCAGCTCTCGAAGCGGTCGTCGAACGCGGGCGGGCGATGCACGACGCCGCCGAAGAAGCCCCGGGACGGATGACCGCGCTCATCGGCATCTCGCCCGAGCAAGCGGCGTCGATCTGCGAGACGGCCGGACGCGGGGATGTGCTCACGGTTGCCAACGAGAACAGCCCCAAGCAGACGGTCGTGTCCGGAACGATCGCCGCGGTGGAGCGGGCCGAGGAGCTGGCGCGCAGCCGAGGCGCGAAGGCGGTGCGACTCAACGTCGCTGGCGGCTTCCACTCTCCGCTGATGCAGCCGGCCCTGGCGCAGGTTCGCCGAGCCGTGGCCCGGCTTGCCTTCGATTTCCCCCGGTTCCCCGTGGTGCCGAACGCAAGCGGGAGACCGTCCACCCATCCGTCCGCGCTCCGCGATCTCCTCAGCCGCCACCTGGTGTCCCCGGTGCGGTGGGAGCGGTCCATGCGAGCCATGGTGGACGACGGCGTCGACCTGTTCGTGGAAGCAGGGCCGGGCGAGGTCCTGGCCAAACTGGCGAAGCGCTGTGTACCCGGCATCCGGGCCGTTCCCGTGGGGACGCCCGACGCCGCGAAGGAACTCGTCGAAGAGATGGGAGTGATCGTCACATGACCGCATACGACGTGGCCGAGGAGCCGCTGTCGACAACCTTCAAGGTCCTCGTCAGTCCCGGCTCGGGACGGCTGCGCTTCCTTCCACCCCGTCGGTTCGCGCGTGGGATGGAGATGGTCGAGGCGGGGCAGCCGATAGCCCGTCTGCAACAGGGTCGCGTGGACGTCATCGTCCGGGCTCCGATCTCCGGAAGGGTTTCGGCGGTGCTGGGTCTGGAGGGCGAACCCATGATCGCGGGGCAGGCGGTCCTGGCCATCGAGCCGACGCCCGAGGGATGACCCAGCGGTACGCACGGGTCGCCGGGGTCGGATCGGCACTTCCATCCCGCGTCGTCCCGAACGAAGAACTCGAACGGTTCGTCGAAACCAGCGATGAGTGGATCTACAGCCGCACCGGGATCAGGTCCCGGCGATTCGCCGGGGAGGGAGAGACCGCCGCATCGCTAGCCGCGGACGCCGCCGACCGGGCCCTGTCCGCCGCCGGGGTCGGTCCGGGAGCCATCGACATGACGGTTGTGGCCACGGTTTCCGGCGACCAGCCTCTTCCCTCGACCGCTTCGTTCGTCCAGGAACGGCTGGGCATCTCGGGAGCGGCCTTCGATCTCGCCGCGGCGTGCGCCGGGTTCATCTACGGCGCCGAGGTTGCCTCCGGCCAGATCGCCAGCGGGCGGGCGGAGAAGGTCCTCGTGGTGGGAACCGAGGTTCTGTCCCGGTTCCTGAACTTCGAGGACCGAACGACGTGTGTCCTGTTCGGAGACGGAGCCGGCGCGGCGGTGCTGCTTCCCGGTGAGGAGCCGGGGATCCTCGGTTCGATCCTGGAGAACGACGGCCGCCACGCGAGGCTGTTGGACATCCCCTCCGGGGGATCCAGGGAACCGGCCTCCCCCGACACGGTGGCCCGACACGGACACTTCATCCGGATGAAGGACGGGCGGGAGGTGTTCAAGAGGGCGGTCGTCGGCATGGCCGACGCCTGCCTCAGGCTGCTTGAGAAGACCGGGCTGTCCTCCCCTGATGTCACCCTGCTCGTCCCCCATCAGGCCAACGCCCGCATCATCAAGGCGGTGGCGGAGCGCCTCTCGTTCCCCATGGACCGCGTCTACGTGGACCTGGAGAACGTGGGCAACACCTCCGCGGCGTCGGTTCCGATCGCCCTCGATCATGCCTGGAGGGAGGGGAAGATCTCCCCCGGTGACGTGGTGCTGATGGTGGCGTTCGGCGCGGGTTTCGCGTGGGGCGCCAACCTGGTGCGGTGGACGGCGCCGCCTCCCGAGGGGACCCCGTGAGTGCGCGGGTGGCTCTGGTGACCGGGGCCTCGGGCGGCATCGGCAGGGCCACGGCGCGTGCCCTGGCCGCGGATGGCCTCACGGTTGCGTGCGGGTTCCACTCCGACGACGCCGGGGCGAAAGAGACGGTTGGTCTCATCGAAGAGGAGGGGGGAACCGCCTCTTCGTTCGGCGCGGACGTCGCCGACGAGGCCGACGTGAAGCAGATGTTCGATGACATCACGGAGTGGAGCGGTCCTCCGATGGTGCTCGTGAACAACGCGGGGGTGAATCGGGACGGGCTCACCATCAAGTATCCGCGTGCGGACTTCGAGCGCATCCTGGAGGTCAACGTCACCGGCTCGTTTCTTTGCTCACGGGCGGCACTTTCGGGCATGATGCGAGCCCGATGGGGGAGGATCGTCATGGTGTCGTCCGTGCTTGGGCTGCGGGGCAACGCCGGTCAGGCCGCGTACTCTGCGTCAAAGACGGCCCTTCTCGGGCTCACCAGGTCTCTGGCCCGCGAGTACGGAAGCCGCGGCATCACGGTCAACGCCGTGTGCCCCGGGTACATCGAGACGGACATGACCGCGTCGCTGCCGGAGAAGGCCCGGGAGCGGCTGTTGAGTGAGATCCCGACAGGCAGATTGGGAAGCCTCGAAGAGGTGGCCGCCGCGATAGGGTTCCTGGTCAGCGAGCGCGCCTCGTACGTGAACGGAGCGGTGCTCGCCATCGACGGCGGGATGACAGCGTAGACGAGGAGGTGACGATGGACAGGCAGGAGGTCGAAGAGCGGGTGCGAAAGGTGCTGGCCGAACAGCTTTCGGTTGACCTCGAGAAGGTGACTCCCGAGGCGCGCTTCGAGGAAGACCTCGACGCCGACTCCCTCGACCTCGTGGAGGCCGTGCTGGGGCTCGAGGAAGAGCTCTCGGTGGAGATCCCCGAGGAGGAGATGGAGAGCGTGAAGACGGTCGGCCAGGCGGTCGACCTGGTCATGGCGAAGATCGAGACCAAGGCATGACGGAGCGACGCGTCGTCGTGACCGGCATTGGGCCGGTCACACCCGTGGGGATCGGGCTGAAGGCGTTCTGGGATGGAATCGTTTCGGGCCGCCCGGGTGGTGGTGACGTCACGCTCTTCGACGCCTCCGAGTTCCCGGTCCGGACGGCCGCCGAGGTCCGCGACTTCGATCCAACCGTGTTCATGGAGCCGAAGGCCATCAAGCGGACCGACCGGGCCATCCATTTCGCCGTCGCCGCAGCGAAGCTGGCGTGGGATGACGCCGGAACGCCGCAGGTCGAGCCGTCCCGAACGGCAGTGGTCGTTTCCACGGGCATCGGCGGGCTCACGACGATGCTGGCGCAGACCCGGGTCCTGTTCGACCGTGGCCCCGGAAAGGTTTCGGCCTTCCTGGTACCCGCGATGATGCCGAACGCTTCTGCCGGACAGGTCGCCATGGAGATGGGATTCACCGGCCCCAACACGTGCATCGTCACTGCGTGCGCCGCCGGAGCGCACGGCGTGGGCGAAGGATACCGGTACATCCTCGACGGCCTGGCCGATGTCTGTCTGGCCGGCGGCACGGAGGCCGTGATCACTCCCCTTTCGATGGCCGGGTTCGCCCAGATGCAGGCGCTCTCGCGCCACCCGGACGGCGCCAGGGCCAGCCGCCCGTTCGACGCAGAGAGGGACGGCTTCGTCCTTGCGGAGGGCGCGTGCATCCTCGTCCTCGAGGAAGCTGAACGAGCGGAGGCAAGAGGGGCACGGATCTACGCGGAGCTTGCCGGCTACGGCGCTTCCGCGGATGCGTACCACATCACCGCCCCCGAGCCCCAGGGCAGCGGCGCCGTACTGGCGATCGAGGCCACCCTGGCCGACGCGGGAGAACCGCCCGAGGCCGTCGACTACATCAATGCCCACGGCACGTCGACCCCCCTCAACGACGCCTCGGAGACCCGTGCGTTGAAGAAGGTCTTCGGCGACCACGCCTACAAGGTGCCGATCTCGTCCACCAAGTCGATGACCGGGCACATGCTGGGTGCGGCCGGTGCGGTCGAAGCGGCCGTGGCGGCTCTGGCCATCAAGGAGGGCGTCGTTCCTCCCACGATCAATTACGAGACTCCCGACCCCGAGTGCGACCTGGACTACGTCCCCAACGAATCACGCAAGGCGGACGTGCGTCTCGCACTGTCGAACTCGTTCGGGTTCGGAGGCCAGAACGCGGTTCTGGCCATGCGCCGCCCCTAGGCGGCTCGCCTGCTGCTACGCGTCAGGACTTGCTGGCGACCCGCACTCCGCGATCGTCGCGGACGAAGCTCACCCGGTAGATCGCCCCGGTCTCTCGGGGGATACGGTGTTGCTTCCCGTTCAGGGTCAGCCGGACCGCGCCGGCATTTCCCAACCACAGGTCCAGACGGCGAGATGCCGTGAACGTCTCCTCGACGCCCGGACGCAAGGTGGTCTGGATGACCTGGCGCTTGTCCGACGCGACCCTGACCCAACACGGACTCTCAACAACCCTCAGTGCCAGCAGGATCTGGCCCTGGAGGGGTTCCGGCGATGTCGGGGTCATTCCGATGACCGGAGCGGCCGACGCCACCGGCGACGGACCGGACGGAGCCTGTGCGCGGGGCGGAGCCTCGGAACGAGTTGACACCACGACCAGCGTCAGCAGGACGGCGATGGAGATCGCTGGCAGCGAACGCCGGGCCCATCGTCCGGGCATTTTCTGAACCGGCGTCAGAAGAACCAGCGGCGCTTCCTGCTCCGGGTGGTCCTCAACGTACGAATCGACGAGGGGCTCGGGGTCGAGCCCGAGCCACTGCGCGTACTCGCGGAGAAAGGCCCTGGCGTAGACGGGAGCGGGAAACGCGTCGGGCGGAGCGTCTCGCTCCAGGGCTTCGAGGTACTGAGTAGTGATGCGGGTTCCCTTGGAGGCCTGATCCAGCTCGATCCCCTGCTGGATCCGAGCCCGCCTCAGCCTGATTCCGATCCGAGACTTCTCGGACGCCGTGACAGCCACGCAACTCCTGTCCGGCGCCCTCCCCCCATCCGATTATAGGCCCGGGGTCCCGCGCCGCCACATGTCTTCGCGGATACAATCCCGAACCGGTGCCCGCAATGCATGTCCATCCAAGCAGGTCCAAGCTCCTGTTCCTCACCGTGGGAAGCACGCTGTTCGCACTTCTGTCGCTCTTGGTGGGACTGACCGGCGAGCCCGTGGTTCTCCTGGGCGTTCCGGCGTTCGGAGCGATGGCGATCGTCGGTGTCCGCGCGTTGCGCCGGAGAGGGCCGGCGCTGATCATCGATGACCAAGGGATCGAGGACACGCGCCCGGGTATCCGGCTCGCCTGGGACGAGATCGAGTCGATCAGGGTATGGACGAGCTACCGAAGCCTCATTCCCCGGCGCGAGTTGCTCGTTCGGGTGCGGAACCTCCAAGCGATCGAGAACCGAATGGCCCCCGGACTTCACCGTCGATTGGCTCGGGTCAGCCGCCGGATGGGGTTTCAGACGATGGCGATCAGTCTCAGCATGCTCTCGATGCGGCACAGACAGATCCTCGACGCCGTCCGGAAGCACTACGGTGGTCTGAAGTCAGACTAGCCTGTGCGCGGATCCTCAGGCGAAGAACAGGTCGAGCTCCCGCTTCGCCGATTCGGGTGAGTCGCTGCCATGCACCAGGTTCTGGGTGATCGCGAGACCGAAGTCGCCTCGGATCGTCCCCGGCGCCGCCTCCACCGGATCGGTTGCGCCCATGAGGGTCCGCACCACCGGAACGGCGCTCTCCCCCGTAACCCTCGCCACGACGACGTCGCCGGAGGTTATGAACTCCACAAGCTCGGGGAAGAAGGCCTTCTCGCGATGCTCCGCGTACAGCCGCTCGGCGAGGTCGCGATCGACGCGCATGAGCCGCATCTCGGCGATGCGAAGGGACTTCCGCTGCAGACGAGTGAGGATCTCGCCGACCAGCCCGCGTTTGACCGCGTCGGGTTTCACGATCACCAGCGTTTCTTCATCAGGCACAGTCAATCCTTCACGTACCTCGGCCGGACGTCCGCGACAGTATAGAGAGAGCCCGTCACCAGGATGAGGTCATGATCGCTCGCAGCGGCCACCGCCGCGTCGAGAGCGAGTCCCACGGAATCGAAGGTTCGCACGGGAAGCCCGTTCTTCTCGCACGAAGCTGCAACGGGTTCGGCCGGGAGGGACTTCGGGTGGGAGTTCGTGCATGCGTACGCGGCGTCGACCCGAGGCGCCAGGGCCTCCACGATCCCATCTACGTCCTTGGTCTCCAGCACGCCGACGACCACGTGGAGCCGATGCCACACGAACTCCTCGCCGAGAGCGTGGGCCAGGGCGACGGCTCCGTCCGGGTTGTGAGCGCCGTCCAGGACGATGAGGGGCCGACGAGAGACGACCTCGAGCCGGCCGGGTGAGGTGGCCTCGGCCAGCGCCGTGCGCAGCCGGGCCCCGGTCAACGGCCGCTCCAGAAGCGCCTCGCACGCGGCAACAGCGATCGCCGTGTTCTGGGCCTGGTGCCGCCCGTGCAGCGGGACGAACAGGTCCGGGTACTTCGCGTGGAGACCGCGCACCGTGAGCACCTGCCCGCCCACGGCCACCTGGCGATCGTCCACCGCGAAGTCGCGTCCCTCCATCCGGACCTCGGCGCCCACCTCCGCCGCGCGAGCCTCGATCACCGCCAGGGCCTCCGGCCGCTGCTCGGCAACCAGGGCGACGGTCCCGGACTTGAGGATCCCCGCCTTCTCTGTTGCCACCTCCGCGACGGTCGAGCCGAGCTCCGGGTGGTCGAGGCCGATCCGGCAGAGGACGGCCACCTCGCTGCGGATCAGGTTCGTGGCGTCCCAGGTGCCCCCCATCCCCACTTCGAACACACCGGCCTCGACCGGCTTGTCTGCGAACCACAGGTACGCCAGGGCGGTCAGCGCCTCGAAGTACGTGACGCGCTCCCCCCGGCGGTCGATTTCCTCGAGGTACGGAAGCAGGTGAGCATACGCGTCGGCGAATTCCTGCTCGGAGATCGACTCGTCGCAGAGACCCAGCCGCTCGGTCACCGAACCGAGGTGCGGAGAGGTGTACAGCCCGGCGGTCACGCCCTGCGCGCACAGGATGCGGGCCGAGAGTCTCGCCGTGGTGGTCTTCCCGTTGGTTCCGGTGATGTGGATGGTGCGATAGGTCAGTTCCGGATGATCCACAAGATCGGCCACGGCTCGGATGCGATCGAGGTCCGGGACCATCCGCTCCGGCTGGCGCCCTTCGAGGTCCGTCAGGGCCTCCTCGAAGCGCATGGGCGCTACTCGCAGCCCAGCTCGGCCAGCTGAGCTTCGAGGGCGAGCCGCTGCCCCTCCAGCTCGGCCAGCTTCCGCCGCTCTCCCTCGACCACGTCGGACGGGGCTTTCTTGACGAAGCCGTCGTTGTCGAGCTTCCGGCGGGAGCGCTCGGCGTCTTCGTCGATGCCGGAGAGCCGTCCCCGGATCCGAACGCACTCGGTTAGAGAGTCGAGGACGCCGGCCAGCGGCACCAGCACCTCGGCGCCCTGAACCGCGAGACGGGCGGATCCCGAAGGATCGAAGCCGTCCGAGACGAACTCAAGGGTCTCGAGCCCGGCAAGACGCTGGATCTCCTCCGAGAACGAGCCGAGGATTTCCTCATGAGCCTTGGATGCCTGGACGCGAGCGGTGAGCGGAACCTTTGGATCGAGGACATGGTCGCTGCGGAATCGCCGAACCGCGCCAACGAAGTCCTCAACGAACGAGAACTCCCTCTCGGCCTCCTCGTCGCGGTGCTCGGGAACCGCCGACGGCCACTCTGCTACGACGATGGACTCTCCGATGCCAAACCGCTGCCACACCTCCTCGGTCAGGAACGGCATGATCGGATGGAGAAGTCGAAGTGTGCGCTCGAGGATCCAGGCGAGCGTCCCGCCCGCGGCCGTCCGGTCCTGATCGTCCTCCGAGCGCAGACGGTTCTTGGCCATCTCCAGGCCCCAGTCACAGAACTCCGACCACAGGAAGCGGTGGAGGGACTGGGCCACGTCGGCGAACCGATACTCCTCGAGCGCTGCATCGACTTCACTCCGGCAGAGCTCATGCCGAGACAGAAGCCAGCGATCGGCAAGCGTTCGGTGCTCATCGGCGGGAAGCTCGGGGCGGACGTCCGACGATAGCACGAGCCGGGCAGCGTTCCAGATCTTGTTGGCGAAGTGCCGACCGGCTCCGATGGCTTCCTCTGCCAGCGGGAGGTTCTGCTGCTCGGGACCGGCCATGCGGGCCAGGGCGAACCGGAGCGCATCGGTCCCGTATCGCTCAATCATGTCCAGTGGATCGATCACGTTACCGAGCGATTTGCTCATCTTCCGGCCGCGGCGATCACGAACTAAGCCGTGGATAACCACGTCGCGGAAGGGGATCTCCCCAACCAGGAACATCGCCGACATGATCATGCGGGCCACCCACAGGTAGAGGATCTCGTAGCCGGTGACGAGAACCGACGTGGGATAGAAGAACGCGAGATCCTTCGTCTGTTCCGGCCAGCCCAGCGTCGAATACGGCCACAGCTGGGACGAGAACCAGGTGTCAAGAACGTCCGGGTCCTGTTCGATACCCGTGTCTCCGCATTCGGCACAGGAGTCCGGATCCTCCACGGCAGCGAACTCGTGCCCGTTCGGGCAGTACCACACCGGGATGCGGTGGCCCCACCACAGCTGGCGAGATATGTTCCAGTCCCGGAGCCGGTCCAGCCACTCCAGATAGACCCTTGCCCACCGCTCCGGAGTGAACCGGATCCGACCATCCTCCACGACCTGACGGGCGGGCCCTTTCAGTCGGTCCACCGCGACGAACCACTGCTTTCCCGATAGCCATGGTTCGATCTCGCTGCCGCATCGGTAGCACCGCCCTACCGCGTGCGGGTACGGCCGCTCCTCCTTCACCACGAATCCCAGCTCACGAAGGCGCTCCAGCACCCGCTTCCGGGCCTGGTAGCGATCCAGTCCGCGGAACTCCTCGGGGACCTCGTCGCTCAGCGTGGCGTCGGCATTGAGGATGTTGAGACGGGGAAGCCCCGTCCGTTCAGCGATCTCGAAGTCGGTTCGATCGTGCGCCGGTGTGACCTTGACCGCTCCGGTCCCAAACTCCGGATCGACGGCCGCGTCAGCCACGATCGGAAGATCCCGGCCGTCGAACGGATGGCGCACGGTCTTCCGGACGAGCGAGCGATATCGCTCATCCTCCGGGTGCACGGCCACGCCGACGTCTCCGAGCATGGTCTCTACCCGGGTGGTGGCAACGTCGATGTGGCCCGAACCGTCCGAGAGCATGTACCGAAACGTGACCAGCTCGCCCTCAACGTCCTCGTGCTCGACCTCGGAATCCGAGAGCGAGGTCTGGTCTGTCGGGCACCAGTTGATGATTCGCTCTCCCCGATAGATCAGTCCTTCCCCGTACATCCGGACGAACGCCACCCGAACAGCCCGTGAGAGGTCCTCGTCCATGGTGAACCGCAGCCGCCCCCAGTCGAACGAGTTTCCGAGCGCCTTCATCTGCTCGAGGATCCGCCCCCCGTACTGCTCCTTCCAGGCCCACACCCGCTCCACGAACTTCTCCCGACCGAGGTCCCGGGGATCGATTCCCTCCGCACGAAGCTCACGCTGCACGACGACTTGCGTTCCGATTCCCGCGTGGTCGGTCCCCGGGAGCCACAGCGTCTCGAACCCCTGCATCCGGCGGCGCCTGATCAGCACGTCCTGGAGGGTCTGTTGGAAGGCGTGACCCATGTGAAGAGCCCCCGTGATGTTCGGCGGGGGCAGGGCGATGCAGAAGGGCTTCCGGTCTGACTCGGGGACCGCTCGAAAATAGCCGCGATCAACCCACGTTAGGTACCAGCGTTGTTCGACTCCCGAGGGGTCGTACGACTTGGATAACTCGCTCCGAACCATGTCAAGGAGCGAGTCTACCCGCGACGTGGAAATCGCCGGCGGCAACCCGCATAATCCCCTGCCAAGCTCGGGCCAAACGAGGAACGCCCGCTACTTGTTGCTGTGGCCGTCCGGCTCTCGGCGAACTCGCCTCACCGCACTGCGGCGTTCGGCAGTGCGGCGTTCGGCGGTGCGGCGTTCGGCGGTGCGGCGTTCGGAGATGGTCAGCGCGCCGACGACTGCCTGGAGCTGTGCACGGGCCTGAGACAACGCGGCCCGAAGCTCTCGCGGATCGTCTCGTTCGAGGGAAAGGGTGGCCACATCGAGCCACAGGAGCGCCGACGCCACACTTCCGGCGAGATCACCGGAGACGGGAGCAGGACCCGTTGCCGGGTCCTTTTCGTGATGAGCCATCCCCTTCAATATCGGCACGTCCCTGCGACTGCTGTACTAGGACGGAAAGGGGTCGGACGTTCGGCGGGTCAGGCCGAGCGTTCCTTGCGGGCGGCGGCCTGCTTCCGTGCCTCCACCCGAGGGACGAGCGTGGGGTTCACACCGTTCCTGACGACCTCCGCGTCGAGAACGCACTGCCCCACGTCCTTCCGAGATGGGAGGTCGTACATCGGGCCGAGCAGGACCTCCTCGAGGATGGCCCGGAGCCCGCGCGCACCCGTACCCCGAAGGATGGACTGGTCGGCGATGGCCTCCAGCGCGTCTTCCTGGAAGATCAGCTCGACCCCGTCGGACTCGAAGAACTTGCAGTACTGCTTCACCAGGGCGTTCTTCGGGATCGTGAGGATGTCGATGAGTGCTTGCCGATCGAGGTTGTGCACGTGGGTGATGACGGGCAGTCGACCCACGAACTCGGGGATGAGACCGTACTTCAGGAGATCTTCCGGAAGCACCCGGCCGAGGATCTCTCCGAGGTCCTTCTCCTCCGACTTGCGGACGTCGGCCCCGAAGCCCACGCCTTTTCGGCCCGTGCGGTCCTCGATGATCCGATCGAGCCCGGAGAAGGCGCCGCCGCAGATGAACAGGATGTTGGTGGTGTCGATCTGGATGAACTCCTGGTGCGGATGCTTCCGTCCCCCCTGAGGCGGAACGGAGGCCGTGGTCCCCTCCAGGATCTTGAGCAGCGCCTGCTGCACACCCTCGCCCGAGACATCCCGGGTGATCGAGGGGTTCTCGGACTTGCGGGCGATCTTGTCGACCTCGTCAATGTAGATGATCCCCGTCTCCGCTCGCTTGACGTCGTAGTCGGCCGCCTGGATCAGCTTCAGCAGGATGTTCTCGACGTCCTCGCCCACGTAGCCCGCCTCCGTCAGGGCCGTTGCGTCGGCGATGGCGAACGGGACATTCAGCATCCGGGCCAGCGTCTGGGCCAGCAGGGTCTTCCCGCATCCGGTTGGCCCGAGGAGCAGGATGTTCGACTTCTGCAGCTCGACGTCGTCGGCCACTCCCATCTGGATCCGCTTGTAGTGGTTGTAGACGGCGACCGAGAGGACTTTCTTGCCCTGTTCCTGCCCGATCACGTAGTCGTTCAGGAAGTCGTAGATCTCGCGGGGCTTGGGGAGCTCCTCGAGCTTCAGCTCCGAGGTTTCGGAGAGCTCTTCCTCGATGATCTCGTTGCAGAGATCGATGCACTCGTCGCAGATGTAGACGCCGGGGCCCGCGATCAGCTTCTTGACCTGCTTCTGGCTCTTACCGCAGAAGGAGCACTTCAGCAGATCCGATTCTCCGAACTTCGCCACCGGCCCTCATCCTCAAGATTCCCCGCCGGTCCCTCCGGCTCCCGGTATCTTACGACGACCCAGCCGCCGCGGCGGCAAGCTCCTTGCTGACCTTTCGAGTCGAGATCACCTCATCGATGATCCCGTATTCCTTCGCCTGCTCGGCGGTCATGATGAAGTCCCGATCCGTGTCCTTCTTGACCTTGTCCAGCGGCTGCCCTGTGTGCCGGGCAAGGATCTCGTCGAGCAGCTTCCGGTACCGGAGGATCTCCTTGGCCTGGATCTCGATGTCCACGGCCTGACCACCCGCTTGGCCGTGGGGCTGGTGGATAAGCACCCTTGTGTGGGGCAGCGCGAAGCGCTTGCCCTTCGTCCCCGCAGCCAGGAGCGTCGCGGCGGCCGAGGCCGCCTGCCCCATGCAGATCGTGGAGACGTCGGGCTTGATGTACTGCATGGTGTCGTACACGGCGAACAGCGACGTGATGTCGCCGCCGGGCGAATTGATGTACAGGTTGACGTCCTTCTCGGGGTCGTCGGACTCCAAGTGGAGCAGCTGGGCCATGACCAGATTGGAAACCTGATCGTCGATGGGCGTGCCCAGGAAGACGATGCGTTCCTTCAACAGCCGTGAATAGATGTCGAACGAACGCTCCCCACGGTTCGTCTGCTCAATGACGATGGGAACCATGTAATTCTTCATTCGCCCGTCCCTTCGCTCTCCGCAGCGGGCTCGGATGCCTTCGGTTGTCCGGCCTCATCGACCACGTCCGCGTGCTTCACCACGAGGTCGAGGGCCTTATCTCGGATTATATCGCTGGCCAGGGATGTGATCTGTCCGCCTGCCTCCAGGCTCCGCCGGACCTGCTTCGCGTCCCGCCCGATCTCCTTCGCCAGCTCGCCGATGACCCGGTCGAGGTCCTCCTCCGTGACCTGGATCTCCTCCGCTCGAGCCACCGCCTCCAGGGCCAGGTCTGCCCTGATGGCCCGGACCGCATGAGACCTGGCGTCCGATCGGAACTGGAGCTCGTCCACGTCGGACGCCTCCAGCACGGCTTCCAGGGTCGTCCCCTGCCGCTCCGCCCGCTCCGAGGCCCGGCGGACCCGGGACTCGGTCTCCCGGTCGACCAGCCGGTCCGGGAGATCCGCTTCCACCTTCGCCGTGAGCGCCTGGAGCGCTCGCTCCCTGAGGGCTGCGTCGACCGCCGCCTCCTTGAGCCGGCCGAGCTTGGTCCGGATGTCCTCCCGAAGCTCGTCCAGAGAATCGAACTCCGAGGAAGTCGTGGCAAAGTCGTCGTCGAGCTGCGGGAGCTTCTTGGCCTTTACCTCCTTCACCAGCACTTGGAAGGCGACCTCCTTGCCGGCCTGGTCACCGAATTGCTCAGGGAGGGTGGCGTTGAACTTGAGGATGTCGCCCTTGCGCTTCCCCTCCAGCTCGGTGTCCAGCTCCGGCACCAGGGCCTGGCTCCCCACCTCGTACAGGAGGTCCTGGCCGGAAGCCTCGGGCACCTCCTGCTCGTGGATGTACGCCCGGACGTCGGCCATCACGTAGTCTCCGCGTCTGGCCGGATGCCCCGCGATCTCCAGCTCGGTGAAGCGCTCCCGGAGCCGCTCGAGCTGCTCGTCCACCTCCCGCTCGTACACCTCCGCCCGGGGCCGCTCCACCCGAAGGCCCTTGTAGTCGGATTCCTCGAACTCCAGGCGCGGGCGGACGTCCACCGTGGCCGAGAAGCGGAGTCCAGACGTCTCGATATCGTCCATGTCCACCTCGTCGAACTCGGGATCGGCGATCGGCGCGAGCTGATGCTCCCGGAGCGCCTTGAGGTAGAACTCCTCCAGGGCGTGCTGGAGGAACTCCTTGAGGACCGCTCCCCGGCCCACCTGCGCATCCACAACCCTTCGAGGCACCTTTCCCTTGCGGAAACCGGGAACGCTGACCGACTCGGCCACGTGTCGATAGGCCAGATCCATCGTCGGCCTCGCCTCCTCGGGCGAGACATCGATCCGGAGCCGGACGCGGTGCTTGGCGACCTCTTCGAGGTTGGATCGCATCGGGATTCGAGTATAGGGGGGAAGGGACCACGGCCCGATTCAGGGCGCGGCTGAGAGCAGCCGAAAACTCGATATCGGCAGGTTTTCGTGTGCCAGACTTGCTTTCGTAGGAGGCGTGGGTGCCCAAGGTGCTCGTGGTCGAGGACGATCAGCGGATCGCGGCCCTCGTTCGGCACATCCTGGAGGCCGACGGATACCAACCCAACAACGTTCCCGGCGCCGAGGACGCGTGGAAGGAGCTGATCCGAGAGACACCCGATGCCGCGGTCATCGACCTCCGTCTGCCCGGCCTGGATGGATTCTCGCTCCTCGAACGGATCCGCGGCGACGGCCGCTTTCACCGTCTCCCGGTCGTCATCCTCACCGGGAAACACGACCCCGAGGTCGTGGAGCGGGCCGCCACGCTCGGCGCCGAGTACATCGGGAAGCCCTTCTCGGCACAGGCGCTCATGGACAAGGTCCGCGCCGCCATGGAGCGGGTCGGGGAGCTGCCCCTTCCCTCGGCCAAGCAGCGGGTCGAGATTCGGCCCCAGGCCGTGGTGATGCTCCTCGGCGAGTATCGGGTGGAAGGAAAGGTCCACATGCCGTCGGAGCTCGACCGCTTCTCCGACGCCTGGGAGGCGATGGTCCAGGACGGCCGGGCGTACGTCTCGCTGACCGACGCACGGGTCGAGCGCCACGACGGGCGAAGGATCGCCGAGTCGTCGTTCCTGCAGGTTCGGAAGGCGGACATCCGCACGGTCTATCCGCTGGAGTAGCGGATCGGGCGGGTGTCGGGGCGGCGGGACTCGAACCCGCGACCTCGTGCTCCCAAAGCACGCGCGCTAACCAAGCTGCGCCACGCCCCGCGAGGACGATTGTACGGCGTGGGCGCGGCTGCCCCTGCTAAAGTCATGGGGGCGCGGGTGTAGCTCAATGGTAGAGCTCCAGCCTTCCAAGCTGGTGATGGGGGTTCGATTCCCCTCACCCGCTCAAAAAATCCGATTCCCCGCTACAACATCTTCTTGCGAGCGAGCTTGGCGCGGGCCGCGCCGATGGCCGTCTTCACTTCCTTCTCCTCTTCAGGAGGAGGAAGGACGGCCGGCATCCCCAGTGACTCGATCCAGAGCTCCCGGGCCCACCCCACCGTGTGATACAGGTGCTCGTCCTCTTCGTCCTCAACGTCCTCGTGAGCCTCCTTGAGAGCCTTTGCCTCCTCGCCCTTCATCTCTTCCGCAAGCAGACCGATCAGTTCCCAGTTCATGTGATCCTTGGTCTCGGCCTCCACGACGCATTCGGCCGCCACCAACTGGGCGGCCTGGGGGTCGCCGGCGCTGCGGGCCATCTCCATGGCCGTGACCAGTGATTCCCCCTTGTGCCGCACAACCTGCCGGCCCGGCGACTCCTCCGCCGGATCGAGCCCCAGCTTCTCGAACACTCCCAGCAGGATCTGTTCGTGCCTCTGCGTCTGCTCCAGGTACTCCTGCCACTCTTTCTTCAGCTCATCATTCACTGCGCATTGCAACGCGTTCTGGTACACCCGCACACCGCCCTGCTCGGTCTCCAGAGCCTGGAATAGAAGTTCGTTGACGTGCTCCTTCTTCATCTGTCCTCCATCGGATCTGGCCTCTGCCGGCGCCGCAAACGGCCGGACAGCTGCGGCATCTGGGCGCACAGTTACCCGGAGGCCGAGGGCCACAAACCGAAAACGTGCCGGGAAGGGCGCATGCTACTGTTGATTCAGGCCGAGGCGCCGGTAGCTCAGGGGACAGAGCGGCGGCCTTCTAAGCCGCGGGACGGGGGTTCGAATCCCTCCCGGC
>DASQUW010000166.1:0-19736 GCA_035641075.1 Actinomycetota bacterium
ACAGCCGGAACCGTCACGGTCACGGTCTCGGACGGTGGCGATGGGTTGCCGGCGGCATCGTAGGCCGTCACCGAGTAGGTGTACGTCGCGCCGGGAAGCACCGTCGGGTCCGAGTACGAGGTCGCCGCAGTCGTTGACAACCTGGGCGCCGTCGCGAAAGGTCGAGTAGTGGTCCACGGCCACGTTGTCCGTGCTGGCGGTCCAGGAGAGGTCGATCCTCGTTCCTCCAGCGGGAGTTGCGGTGAGACCGATTGGCGCGGTCGGCGGGGTGGTGTCCGCCCACGGTGTCTGGCCCGCCACGATCGAGAAGGCGTCGGTGAACGACGATCGAATTCACGAATCGGGCATCGATGCGATCGGCGGTGACCGTGTACTTGGTGAACCCCCAGGAGGTTGTGTCCGTCTGGCGAGTACGGAGCCTCCGGGTCGATCGCATTGATGGGATAGAGGTTTCGCCCGAAGGTGGCCGTCGATCACGGGGCTAAGAACACTAGTCAGTCGTCCGATCCCTACACGCTGCTGCCGAACCCCTCGTCAGGTACGCGGTCAACGCACGCCGGATGGCATTTGGAGTGGGGATGGAAGAAGACGCTTCGTCCCCGGAGGCTGATTCCTCCGCCCGGGTCTGGGTTCGCCGGGGAGCGTCTCGGGACGACGAACGTCACGCTCCGCGCGTTCGGTCTGGTGACCCGGACCGAGGCGATCCTCCCACCCGGCCCGATGATCCAGGCCCTCAGACGATCGTTCCTGAGAACGATCCGGACTCTGTACTCGGGCTTGCCGTCCCCGTTGAGGTCGATCTGGACGACAAGCCGGCTCGGTCCGCCCTTCCGGAGGATCCCGGGCCGCCAGTTTCTGTGCGTCTCCACCCTGACCTTCAGGGGCTTCCCCGTGTCGAGCCGACGGTAGCTGAGCCGGGAAAGATCCAGCTGGCCCCGAACGTCGTCCCCATCCAGCGCCTCGGCGGAGACGGAACCGGCCGGGCTGCATGCCCGTCCCGTGCACGCCATGTCGGCTGCAAGCTGTGCCGATAGGGCCGCGACGTCGGGGTCGTTGGCTGGATCGGGGTCCGCGAGAAGGTTCTGGAGCTGCCAAGGATCGGCGACGAGGTTGTAGAACTCCCGAAACGTGACCGGGCCGCCCCCGTCCGCGTACCACTCGATGTACTGCCACTCGGCGGTGCGGATCGACGCCCACGGGGGAGGACCGCCGTCGGGGCTTCGCCAATACTCGAGCAGCAGGCGTTCCCGGGTCTGCGGAGCCAGGAGAGATCTCCCGTCGAGCGGATACTTCGGATCGGTGCGAAGCAGCGCCGAGCCGAGCACCGTGGGTGCGACGTCGATGTTGGCCGCCAGCCGGGGATCGACGGCGCCGGCAGCCACATGCCCGGGCCACCGGAGGAGAAGCGGGATCTGCACGGATGGTGTGTACGGGAACCGCTTCTCGGCGCCGAGATTGTGGTCACCCCACATGTAGCCGTTGTCCGAGAGGAAGATGGCGATGGTGTTCTGGTCCTCGCCGAGAGCCGTCATCGTGTCGAAGACGTTCCCGACGAGGTCGTCGACCGACATCAGCGTTCGAAGCTGCTGTTCTCGGATCCCCTGCACCCCAGCGAACGTGTCTCCATACGCTGGGTTGTACGCCCCGACCCAGGGTGGCTTGTCGGTTCGGTCGGTCTCGAAGACGGCGGGATCGCCCGCCCACGGGGGAACTGGAGCCTGCGCGTAGCCGGCTTCCGGCTGCGCCACCAGATGGGGGGCTTGTGTCCCGGCATACAGGAACCACGGCTCTTGATCTTGAGTCTCGCTGTCCTGGAGGAAACGCACCGCCCTTTCCGAGATGAAGTTGGTGGAGTACGGAACCCGCTGTCCGGTTCCGTTCACGCTGAAGAACGCGTTCTGGTAGCCCCCTCGGGACAGGGCCCAGTCGTCGACGTACGGGGGTGGAACGGACAGATTCCAGCTGTAGAAGTACTTCCCGAACAGCCCGGTCCGGTACCCGGCTTGCTGCAGGTAGCGCTGGAGGGTCGACGCCTGGTCCAGCTGCTGGACCACATCCCAGGCTCCGTTGGTTCGGACGCTGTGGTTGTGGGCGTACCTCCCGCTGAAGAGGGACGCACGCCCGGGGCAGCAGAGTGGGGTGGTGGCGAAGGCGTTGGAGAATCGGGTCCCGCCCTGCTCGAACCAGTATCGGGTCTTGGGCATCACCTCCAGGGTCCCGTCCGCACGTTGGTCGTCGGTGACGATCAGCAGGACGTTCGGGGGGCGGTCCGGAGCGGGCGGCGCGGCGCGGCGCGCCTCCGCGCTCGAGGTCGGTCCGGAGCCGACCACGAGCACGAGGCCGCTCAGAACGGCCAGTGAGATCGTTGTGGGGCGCTGCTTCGTCCGAACTCCCCGGCTCCTCGGAATCGGAGGTGATAATGGAGCCGCCGCGGTCGCGTCGCAAGGGCCGCCAGGCTTGACAGGCTAACTAGAAGAGGGAGGAGGGTCGGCTCCTCCCTCTTCCATTTCCAGGGCTTCCTCGCTGGGGCCGGGTCATGGGAGGCTCATCCTCCCCTGATTGGTGAACGCTTCGTTCCCGAACGACCGACCGTTCAGCGGAACAGGTGCGCGACTTAGTCACTTCTAGCCATGTAGTGGTGGCTGCGGTGCGCCGAATAGACGTAGTGAATGAGCCAATCTCGTCGATTCGGATACCGAGACGTTGTGAGGATCGTCCTGGTGGCTGCGGCCTACTACGGTGCGGCCAGACTGAGCCTGCGCCTGGCGCTGGTGGGGGAGAGCGTCACTCCTGTGTGGCCTCCGACGGGGATCGCCGTGGTTGCGCTGCTGTTGTTCGGCCGCCGGGTCTCACCCGGTATCCTCCTGGCCGCGTTTCTCGTGAACCTCCCGATCAGCCCGTCGCCGGCGGCCGCCGCCGGCATCGCGGTGGGGAACACGCTCGGTCCACTCTTCGCCTGTTTCCTTCTCAACCGAGTCGGGTTTCAGCCGAAGCTCGAACGACTTCGGGACGCCCTGGCCATCGTCTTCCTCGGCGCCCTCGTCGGGATGCTGGTCAGTGCCACGGTCGGAACGATCACTCTGTTCGAGAGCGGCGCTGTGATGGCTTCGGGCCTCGGAGCCGCCTGGTCGGTGTGGTGGACGGGAGATGCCATGGGTGTGCTGATCGTGGCTCCTTTCCTCCTTACGATCAGATCGTTCAGGCTCGGCGCGTGGTCATGGGCGCGTCGCCTGGAGGCGATCGTGCTCCTTCTTGCACTCTTCGCCGTGGCCCGGTTCGTCTTCTGGAGCGACCTCCACCCTCTCCATCTGGTGATTCCGTTCATCATCTGGGCGGCGTGGCGCTTCCGACAGCACGGCGCGACAACGGCTGCTCTCTTGGCGTCCGCCGTGGCTATCTGGGCGGCCGTGGAGGGAGTCGGGCCCTTCTCCCGGGGAACGCTGCTCGACACGATGTTCGTCCTCCAGGCCTTCAATGCCTCGGTGGCCCTGGCTTCGCTGGTTCTGGCCGCCCTCCTTGCCGAGCGGGATCGGGCCCAGCGCGCACTAGAGCGCGCCGGGTCCGACCTCGAGGAGAGAGTGCGAAGCCGCACCGAGGAGCTGTCCTCCGCCAACGAGCAGTTGGCCAGGAGGGAACGGCAGCTCGCCGAGGCCCAGGAGTTAGCCCACATCGGGAGCTGGGAATGGGACATCCCCACGAACGTCCTCACGTGGACCGACGAACTGTTCCGTCTCTTCGGATTGGAGCCGCAATCGTTCCCGGTGGACTACGAGTCGTTCCTCGAGCGCGTGCACGAGGAGGACCGTGAGTTCGTCGCCGCGATCGTGGAGCGAGCATCGCGAGATCATCAGCCATTCGGGTTCGACCACCGCATCGTTCGCGCCGATGGCACCATTGCCTGGCTTCAGGCGCGCGGCCGCGTGATCGTCGACGAGCGTGGCAACGCGGTGAAGATGACGGGGAGCGCGCAGGACATCTCCGAGAGCAAGCGAGCGGAGGAGTACTCGGATCGTCTCCGCGAGGCCGAGCGGCGCCAACGGCAGGCCCTCGCCCTGAACGACGAGGTCGTCCAGGGACTGGCGGTGGCCGGGTATGCCCTGGGGGCAGGAGATGCGGAGACCGCCAGCCGAGCGGTGGCGGCCACGCTGGACTCGGCCCGCTCGATGGTCAGCAACCTTCTCGGTGAGGATGAGTCGAAGGCGGCGCTCGGCCCCGGCGACCTCGTGCGCGAGAAGCCCGCAACGACCAGTGGGGAAGCACGATGAATTCGGTCTCCGGCCCACAGGCCACGATCCGGGTGCTTCTGGCGGACGATACCCCCGACATCCGACGGCTGCTCAGGGTGAATCTCGAGATCGACGGCCGCTTCGAGGTCGTGGGCGAGGCCTGCGACGGCGCCGAGGCAGTGGCGCTTTCGGGGTCTCTCCGCCCCGATGCTGTGGTCCTCGATCTCGCGATGCCTGTGATGGACGGCCTCCAGGCGGCACCAGTGATACGCGACTGTTCGCCCGGGACGAGGATCCTGGTGTTGTCCGGCTTCGACCACTCACGGATGGAGGCCCGGGCCCGGAAGCAGGGAGCGCACGGTTACCTGGAAAAGGGCACTGCCTTCGGCCGGATCGCCGACGTCCTGGTGGAGCTGTGCGGGAGGAGCCGCCGAGCAGAGAGCCGACAACCTGCTCGGTGATGCGCGATTTCGGTGCCGCCGACCACTCAAGTGGTTTGAGGTATGGGTCGATTTCCCCTAACGAACGGTCCAACGGGACCGGGCCGTTCAGGGGAGCGGTTTCGCTGGAAGACGCCATCACGCTCGCGCTTCGGGCGGTGCGCCACCCCCAGACGGGGGTGGCTGCGCTTCTCGCGGGTGCGAATCAGCAGCTGAAGAGTCGGATCAGCGCCGTTTATCTGGCGCCGGCCGGGCCCGGCTCGGCTGAGCTGCTGGCGGTCGGAGGACCCGAGAGCGACCTCCTGGGGGCACCCGGCCTTGTCGAGGGCACGATGGGTGACCTCGTCCGCCTGCTCGTTCTGGAGACAGCTCCGGTCTGTACAGCGGGTCCGAGCGACCACCCGAAGCCGTGGAACGGTTTCGACCACATCGGCCGGATCGCCACGCCGCTACCTTCGGGAGTAGCCTGCCTGCTCCTGGTCGCGGGGTGGGAGCCCGTGGACGCGGACACCCTCCGCCGGACGTCGGCACCGATCGCCGTACTCACGGCCGCACTCGTCGCCGGTCGGGAGGTGGAGCGCCTGCGACATGAGCTGCACGAGCTTCGCCAGGAGCGCACGCTGCTCGCTGCCGGGCTCCAGCACGACCTTCGAGCGCCGTTGACCTCGATGCTGGGGTGTGCACGAACGATACGTGACCGGTTCGACTTCCTGAAGCCTGACGAACGCGCTGAGCTGCTGGACATCATGGAGTCCCAGGGTGAGCGACTGAACTCCATGATCGCGCAAGCTCTGGACCGGGAGACCGTCGGTCCCCATGCGCCGTTGCGTTTGGCCACGGCGAATCTGGGAGAGGTTGCCGGGCGGGTCGCCAGCGCTGCACGAGCCGGACGCACAGGCGACATCCTCATCGAGGTACCTGAGGCGTTTCTTGTCACCGACACGGGGCGCCTCGAACGAGCTCTCCTGAACCTGCTGGATAACGCGCTCAAGTATTCGCCCCCGGGACACGCAGTCCACCTCCTTGGCGAAACGAGCGATCGAGGGTTCACATTCACCGTTGCCGACTGCGGGCCTGGAGTTACGCCCTCCGTAGTCCCTACGCTCTTCAGCGCCTACGCGACCGATCCCAATCGCAGCGGCGGCCTTGGGCTTGGCCTGCATTCCGTCGCGTCGCTCGCCGATGAGCTCGGGGGCCGCGTTCGTTACGCTCGTCAGGCGGGGTGGACGCGCTTCTCTCTTCACATCCCCGACCTACGCAACCGAGAAGTCGGCGTGGGAGTCGGTCGGGAGGAGGGCCAAGCCTGAGCAAGCTGGCCGTACTCGCGGAGAGGGTCGGAGCCGACGACCTGTTCGTTCTTCACCGGGTCGATTCGAACCGCCTGGTGAATCTGGACGGTGCGGGTCGGGGAGCGGGATGGGCGGGGAACATCGATGTCGACCCGGCCGCCGAACCCTGGATAGCCCGGGCGTTCGACGAAGGTATCGTCCGCATAAAGAGCGGCGTTCCGAGCCGCATCTTCGGTCCCTATTGGGCATCCGAGGCTGTGGCCGTGGCGAACGGCGACGACCTGGTGCTTTTCGGTGGCGAAGGGACGACGGTCTCGGAGGACCAGGTGCTCACGGACGTTGCGCGGCAGGCAGCGTCGCGCGCGGGAGAAGTGCCCGTGGCCAAGCGCCTGGCCGATGAGCTCGAGGTGACCCAGGCGGCTCTAGCGATTGCCACCCTGCGACCGGCCACCGTGGGGGAGGCCGCCGGGGCCGTAGCTACAGTGGCCGCGCGCGCCCTCTCGTGTGAGTTCGGCGCGGTGCTCCTCAAGGGCCCACAGATCCGGCTGTTCTTGGCCGAAGAGGGCTGGCGTCCCGTCGCCAACGACGAAGAGATCATCGCGGCACTCCTGCCCCTTGATCAGGCGATGCAGAACGAACTGCTCGTGGAGCAGGACCTCAGCTGCAGCGCCTTTCCGTACCGCCCCCTCGCTTTCGATGACGGGTTGATCGCTCGCATGGCCGTTCCTCTAGGTCCCGGCGGGTCGATGGGGCTTCTGGTCGTCGCTCACGCGGCTGGCGCGCCGAGGGGGTTCACCGAGCTCTGCCAGCGCGTGGCCGTCACCATGGGCCGTACCGCGGAGGCGGTCATCGACGGAGCCCTACGCAGCGAGCAACCCCGGTAGGTCGTCACCGGCTCTGCCGGACCTGTTACTCCGCCGGACGAATGAGGCTCATAGGCCGGGCGGAGCCAAGACATGGACAGTGGACCGTTCCGTGTGACAAACTTGTATATGCTGAATGTGAATTTCGCCTGATGAAATGCCCGCCCCGCATCCGCGAAGCACCCTCTCTACGTCGAGGCGTCGGTCCCATGGCCTCTGGCCGGCTGGCGTCACTTCGCTGGTCCTGGCGATAAGGCTCCACCTTCGAATGCTCATAAGGAACGCTGAACTGAAGGAATACGAGATCCACTGTGCACGCGGGCCGTCACAGCAGTGAGGGCCGGGCAGCGCCGCTCGCGCGGCAGGAATCCCAGGGAGGGTCGATGAACATTTGGAAGCTGCACGGGGGCGCTCGCCCCAGAAAGGCCCGCGGGGTAGGTCGAACTCGGCTCCTCGCGGTGGCAGGGTTGCTGGCCGCGGCGCTCATCGCCGGGGCCGTGCCCGGATCGCTCGCCATCGGCCTGGGCGAGCCGCCGTTCGGCGGCCCGGGACCGGAGGCGAACGTCGAGTTCAACCTCCCGGACCGGGCGGCCGCCGACGAGCTCATCTCGATGGGGGCCGATCTCGTGGAGTACGTCCGGGACGAGCCTGACGGAACCATCACGATCAACGCGTGGGTCACCCCGGCCGAGCGACTGTTCATCGAGTCTCTTGGATACCGGGCCGGGCGCACCGTCGAGGACCAGTCGACCTATGAAGCTCGGATGGCCGAGCGGCAGGCGGCGATCGACAGCGAGGAACGCGCCCACCACGTGGCGGAGGGCGGCTCGGTGGCGGCGGACGGGACCTTGCTTCCAGGGTCTGGCCGGACCGCCGGAGCCGAAGCCCAGAGCAGCGAAGTCACCGTCATGCGCGCGGACTACTTCACGCACCGCTCGGGAACATTCCTGTCCGTCGAGGCCCGGACATCGCTCGGAACGCCCTCCGGGGGTCCGACCATGGCCATGTCGTGGCGGGAGGAGTCGGGTGCCTACGGCGCCGCGACCACGATGTCGAAGTTCACCGACGCCGGTCAGTACATGTATCACCGCATCCTCGTCCGCATCGGCCCCGCCGGCGCGACGTCGCCGGTTCCGTTCATGGTCCAGGTGGCCTCGAGCACCCCGGCAAGCTCGGAGAAGCTCGTGACGGAGTGGGTGGGGAGGGACCTCCCACCTCTGGCGGACGGCTACATGATGGAGTTCTGGACCCACTACGCGGACCCGGTGGAGGTTTACGACAGGATGGACAGTCTCGCGGCCGAGTTCCCGGGCCTCGCAGAGATCATCAACCTCCCCAACCAAACGGCTGGGTACCAGCGGAAGTCGATGGCGGTGATGGCGGGAGCAGGCGCCATCGATGCCGCGCCGGCCAACGCCTCCCAGGCCGTGCTGCTGATCGCCACGAGATACGGGCAGTCGGGCGGCAACGACACACAGGCGGAATTTGTCCTGGGCATCCCCCCACCGGCGACGCCAAATGTCGTCGTGACCGGAAACAAGATCACGGTGAATCTGGCTGTGGGGACCACCGCCATCGAGGTTGTGAACCTGATCAACGCGAGCCCGGCCGCGAGCGCCCTGGTAACCGCGTACACGTATGCAGGGAACGCCGGGACCGGCACCGTCCAGCCCCGGTTGCTGGTGAACCTCGATGACTTCCTGGACGCTCCGGCGTCCATCCCCCGTGGCCCGTTCCAGCCGCGGGTGATCCGAATCGGGGCGCAGCGCGACGGGTCGAAGGTCGGCGTCTTCCTGTTCTGCCAGGAGCACGCTCGCGAGTGGGTAACCCCGCTGGTCTGCGCTGAGACCGCGGAGCGGCTGCTGCGCAACTACGCCATCGATCCGGTGACGCAGGAGCTCGTCGACAACCTCGACATCTTCATCCTGCCTTCGTACAACCCGGATGGCTCGCTCTACTCGTTCTACGACTTCGCGAGCCAGCGGAAGAACATGACCCGCTACTGCTCACTGTCGGCGTCGAACGGGATGCCCGCAAGCCAGAACCAATGGGGCGTCGATCTGAACCGCAATCTGTCGGTCGGCAGCCGTTTCGACGGCTACTCCGGCGCCACCTCGAGCTGCACCGGCGAGACGTTCTCGGGGCCGTCGGAGGTCTCGGAGCCCGAGACGAAGAACGAGCAGTGGCTCGTGGACACGTTCCAGAACATCAAGTTCTCGAACAACATCCACACCTACGGCGGTTACTTCATGTGGTCGCCCGGCGCCTATATCACCCCGGGCCGGATCACCCTGCCGGCGCCGAACATCGGGATCGAGGCGTACTTCTTCGAGGGCGCGGACGACATCCTCACCAGGATCAAGGAGTACCGCGGCACGGCCATCCTGCCGTCGCGCACCGGCCCCGTCGCCGACGTCCTGTACTCGGCCGCCGGCAACAGCGCCGACGACCAGTGGTACCGGAGGAACATCATCGCGTTCAGCTTCGAGGCGGGCGCCGACCTGTTCACCTCGACCACGACGGGGACAGCGCAGACCGCGGTAGGGTTCATGCCCGCATTCAGCCCGGAGGGCTTTGGCGAGTACAACGAGTTCGCGTCGGGGAATCTCGGGCTGCTCGAGAAGGCTCTCCAGTACGCGAACGACACGGAGAAGCCGGTGAGCACCATGCGAACGACGGGGGACGCCTGCGTCTTGCCGGCGACCACCACGTTCGACTGGGTGAACGAGCCGAGCGTCATCCACTACACGACGGATGGCTCCACCCCGACCCTGGACTCTCCCACGTGGGAGGCCCAGGGGCCCCGGCAGCCGGGGGAGGAGTTCACCTTCACCGAGCCGACCACCCTCAAGTGGATCGCGGTCGATATCAAGGGGAACGTGTCCGATGTCCAGACGCGTCTTTTCGGTCACGGGTGCACCGATCTGGCTCTCACCAAGGCGGGTCCGTCGGGGCGGGCCCCCACCGGTAGGAATATGACCTACACCCTCACGGTGACCAACGGCGGCCCGGAGGCAGCGTCCGACGTGGTCGTCACAGACACCCTGCCCCCCACCGTCACCTTCGTCTCTGCAACTCCGAACCAGGGCTCCTGCGGGGAGACGGGCGGAGTGGTGACCTGCAACCTGGGATCGATCCTCGCCGAGGCCACGGCCACGATCAACATCGTGGTCAAGCCGACCCAGGCTGGCGTGATCACCAACACGGCATCGGTGTCTGCCTCCGCGGGTGATCTCGATCCGAGCGACAACAACGCCTCGGTGGATACCAACATCTGCCGGATCACATCGAGAAGGTCGTCGATCCCGTGCGGTTAGGGAACTAGCCCACGCCGCAGCGACGAGTGATCTGCCCCGGCCAACAGGCCGGGGCAGATCTCTTACAAGCGGAGGGGGCGGACCGGAGCCACGATCGCCTGCGGATCCTCGCGCCACATCTCCGGCTGCACGTCGATGTACAGCTCGATCTCGTTTCCGTCGGGATCGGCGATGTACACACTGTGGGTGACGGTGTGGTCGGCGGTGCCCACGATGGTCACGCCCTCTTTCTGGAGGTGCAGGATGGCATCCCGAAGCTCCTCATCGGTTTCGCCGATCTTGAGACCGAAGTGGTAGAGACCGAGCCGGCGTCCTTTGGGGATGGATTGCGCATCCGGGCCCACCTCGAGAAGAAGCAGCTCGTGGTGGGTGCGGCCGGAGGAAAACATCGCTCCCATCTCGCCCATGCGAGCCACCTCTTTCCAGCCCAAGACTTCGCCATAGAACTTCCTCGAACGTTCCATGTCGCTTACGTACAGCACGATGTGCCCCAGCTCCTTGACCTCCACGATTTGCCTCCTCGGTCGCGAATCCTCTTCGATCTTATCTTTGCTGGCGAGGAGTTCTCCCAGGGGCATCCTAGCTCCGGATGACTATCAGCAATTGACCCAAACGGGCGCTACCACATCCCGGGTCACAGATAAAGTTCGGCTACGAACGCTTCCGGCTGCTCGGACTTCGCTTCAGAAGGGTCGTGGTACCTTGCTGGCGTGAGCCAGGGGAGTGGGCCGGCGACGGGTTGGTATCCCGACCCATTTGGCCGTCACGAGATGCGGTACTGGGATGGGCGGGCGTGGACGGCCAATGTCTCCACTGCTGGGGTTGCCTCGATGGATGAACCCCTCGGTGCTCCCGCCGTCCCGACCGTCCAGCGTTCGGCCGAGAAGATCCGGGCCGATGTCGCACGGGCGGGTGCCGAAGGGCCGGCCGCCGAGGGCGGTGGAACTCTCCTCGCAGAGCCTGTCCTCGTCGTCAACCAAAAGGCGAAGATCATCGAGGTGGCAAACGAGTACGCGGTCTTCGATCGCGACGCGAATCAGATCGGCGCCGTCCGGCAAGTGGGACAGAGCGCGGTGCGGAAGGCGTTGCGACTCCTCACCTCTCTGGACCAGTTCCTCACGACGCGCTTGGAGATCGTGGATATCGCGGGTACGGTCCTGCTGCGACTCACGCGGCCGGCGAAGCTTCTCAAGTCTCGAGTCGTCGTCGAAGACGCTATTGGCCGCGAGATCGGTCAGATCGTGCAACAGAACGTCGTTGGGAAGATCCGCTTCTCCCTGGAAGCCGGCGGCCAGCCGTTGGGCTCGATCAATGCCGAGAACTGGCGAGCCTGGAACTTCAACATCCAGGACAGCACGGGAACGGAGGTCGCCCGGATCACCAAGACCTGGGAGGGCCTGGCAAAGACTCTGTTCACCACCGCCGACAATTACGTCGTTCAGATCCAAGGGACTCTGGAGGACCCCCTCCGCAGCCTGGTGGTAGCCGCTGCTCTCGGAATTGACACCGCCTTGAAGCAGGATGCGCGCGGCCTGAGCTGACGTCGTTCTGTCGCCATCCCGACCTGCGTCCAGGGCTGTGCTCTTGCGGCCCGAGCCGCCAGGGCGGAGACTCCTCACCGTGACCGGAGGTCGGCTCCGCCGTCGTGCCGTCTTGTGGTTGGGGGCCATTGGGCTGCTGGTGATCATCGGCGCCGGCGTGGCCATCGCTCAGGAGAGCCGGCTTGGCGGGAAGGTCCGTGCAGGCGGCGAGATCGTCGTGCTGGCCGGCGAGACGATCGATGGCGACCTGTACGCTTCCGGCGGGCAGGTCCGGATCGACGGAACCGTTGACGGCGATCTGGTGGCGATGGCCGGCCAGGTTCAGATATCCGGAGAGGTGACCGGTGATGTGTTGGCCGGCTCGGGGAACGTTGACATCTCGGGCACGGTCGGGGGAGACGTCCGTGCAGGGGCCGGCCAGGTGAGCATCTCGGGGTCGGTGGGCGAGGATGTTTCTGCGGGCGCCGGACAAGTGACGGTGACCTCGTCCGGTCAAGTAGGGGAGGATCTCCTCTTCGGCACGGGCCAGACGACGCTCGATGGCCGGGTCGATGGGGATGTGCTTGGCGCGACCGGCAACTACCGGCGCCGCGGGACGGTCGGAGGGACCGAAGACGTCACGGTTGCTCGGGAGAAGAGGGCACCGAGTGCAGAGGACCGTATCCTGGGGGCGCTTCGGCGATTCATCAGTATTCTCATCGTTGGAGCTCTCCTTCTTTGGTTGGCCCCTCGGATCGTGGACGGGGCCGCCCAGCGCCTCCGGGATCAGCCTCTCGCCAGTCTGGGAGTGGGGGTGCTCGGGATCGTCGGACTCATCGTCCTGCTCGTGGTGCTCATCATCGTGGCCGTGCTCCTCATCGTCGGTCTGGGCCTGATCCGGATGGGCGATCTGATCGGAATCACGGTCTTCGGTACCTGGACGATTCTCACGGTCCTCGGATTTCTCTTCTACGTGATGGCCGCTTTCGGAGTCCAGGCAGCCGTCGGGTTGGCCCTGGGTCGCCTCGCTTTTGGTGCCGGTCCAGGAGCCCGAAGGTGGGGAGCGCTCGTTCTGGGCGTCCTCATCGTGGTGCTGATCACTTCGTTGCCCGTCGTGGGAGGATGGCTGGGCCTCGTGATCGGACTATTCGGCTTGGGCGCGGTGCTGCTGGAATTCTGGCCCAGGCGCCGAGCCTCGCAGACGGCTGAGGCCGCGGGATAGGCGCATCTCCTCTCAGAAGACCGCGGTTTCGACCACGAACTCCTTTTCGGCGAAGCGGGACGGTCGAAGCGCATGGAGGTCGAAGGTGGTGCACGATCCGGTGGTCACGAGCTCGGCCACCGCCTTCCCGGCAGCGGGGGAGTGCATAATGCCATGCCCCCCGAAGCCCACACACTGAATGAACCGGGGGAGTTCAGGAGTCTCTCCGACGATGGCGTGGTGATCGGGTGTCTCCGGGTACAACCCCGCCCAGCAGTTGCGACGGTCGATGGGCATCGTCTCCAGAAAGGGAAAGCGGTTCCCCACTCGATCGGCCAGCGTCTCGACGAACATCGGATCCACCGTCGTCTCGCGCGAGGGCGGGTCTGTCGGATCGGAATACGCGACCACGAACCCGCCGCTCACCTCGCGACGGATGAGGACCCCGGTGTCGAGATCGACACACATGGGGATGAGCGGTCCCGGCTTCTGTTCGGCCACATAGGCCAGGTTGCGCCTCACTGGCTCGACCGGGATCTCCGCTCCCAGCATCGAGGCGACGACGCGGGCATCGGCGCCTGCCGCGTTCACCACCCATCGAGCGCGAAGCTCGTCGCCGTTCCCGAGCCGGATGAGAAAGTCGTTCCCTCGAGAGATCTCCATCGTATCGACCGGCTCACCGGTCCGGACCCGGACGCCGAGGGCTCGGGCCTCCGCGAGCACGGCCTGCACCACACCGTAGGGGTCGAGGAAGCCGTCGCGTTCATGAAAGGTGCCCCCGATCAACCCGTCCGGTCGAAGGAACGGAGCGGCCTCGAGAACTTCAGGGGGTTCCATCCAGCGGGTATCCACGCCCAGCGCCCGTTGAAGGGCCATCGACTCCCGGAGCTGCGACGCCACATGTGAGTCGCCCGTGACCAACAGGTATCCGGTCTGGTGGAAAGCGGGGAGGCCCTCGTGTTCCCGGTGCAACCGTTCCAGGTCGGCGATGGAGAAGCGAGAGAACTCCACGTTGATCCGAGTGGAGAACTGGGCCCGCACCCCGCCGTTCGCCCGCGAGGAAGAGCCCTGACCCACGGCAGGCTCCCGTTCCAGGACCACCACGCGGTCAACTCCTGCCCGAGCCAGCTCCCTCGCGACCGTGAGCCCGATCACGCCTCCGCCCACCACCACGGCATCGGCGGTGTCGGTCATCGCTCGAGCTCAGCCGACGTCGATATCGACCGAGATCGGAACGGCTCGCTTGGCCACATCGCACACCGGGCAGTGGGCGATCGCCCATTCGACGAGGTCACGCACGGACTGCTCGTCGGCGTCCTTCGCGGCGACACGTACTCGTGTGCGCACGCTCAGTGGACCTGCCGGAACGGACTCGTCGATCCCGAGGATCCCGCGATCGTTCGATTCGCTGTCGATCGTCACCTGCACCTCGGTGAGCTCCACGCCCAACATCGCCGCGCGCATGGCGATGAGCGTGGTGTCACAGGCAGCGAGCGCCGCGCGAAACAGCCAGCCCGCCGACGGCGCCGTGTCATTCCCACCCACGCCCTTCGACATGTCGGTCTCGACCGTGCGCCCGGCCGGGTCTCGAACCGTGACTCGAAGCCCGCCTTCCAGGGAGGCCACCGCCACCGAGTCGGTGTACTCGGCCTCCTCGGGGTGCTCGGTCAGGTATTCGACGGCTTCCGCGATGGCCGTCCCGATCCTCTGCGTATCGTCCATGCGACCCTCCTGTTCGAAGCGCCTCAGGCTAAGCCTAATCCGACGGGATTCAGGTAGGGCATCGTCGGTTGCGTCCCGCCTCGTTCCGATGAATCATTCCCTTCGACGACCCGGGAGGTCCAGTGCCGAACGAGCGAGTGGAGATGCTGCGCTCCGTTCCGCTGTTCAACGGACTGTCGCGACGCCAGGTGGCCCAGATCCTGAAGCTCGGGCGGGAGATGGAGTTCTCGCCGGGCGAGACCATCGTCGAGCACGGCCTTCAGGCGATGGACTTCTACCTGATCATGAACGGCCAGGCGAAGCTTCGGGTACCGGGTCGAAGGGCCCGTACGTTGGGCCCCGGCGACTACTTCGGGGAGATCTCCGTGCTCGATGGGGGGCGGCGCACCGCGACCATCACCGCCGAGAATCGGGTCTGGGCGCTGCGGCTGGATCGATCCCGGTTCATTCCGCTTCTCGATCGCCACGGGTCGATCGCTCGCAAGATCCTCGTCGAGATGTGTGCCCGACTCCGGGCGGCCGAAGGGGAACGTTCGACGTAGTCGGGAACCGGGACCTCCGGGCTCCGGTGTTCCTCACCGCCTCAGGCCGGAGGGGCGAGCTCGGCCCTCACGCCCAGCAGTCGGACGGGACGGTCGAGGTCGAAGCGCTCCAGGGCTGCGAGGGCGCCGCGTTCCAGCGCAGCGGGATCGGAGCTCGGTTCAGCGAGCGGCACGCCGTGGGTCGTGGTGAAGAAGGGAACGAACCGCACCTTCACGACGACGCGCACGGCTGCCCGCCCGTCATCCGCGAGCTCACTGGAAAGCTTCCTGGCCAGCCTGGTCACCTCCCGACGGACCTCTCCAGGATCCGTGAGGTCCTTCTGAAACGTCCGCTCCCTCCCTCGGCCCTTCGCCACGTACGGCTCGGCCGTGACCTCACTGGCATCCTCACCGGTTGCAAGATGCTTGAGCCATGGCCCCGTGTTCGGGCCGAACGACCGCACGAGTATGGTTTCGTCTGCCTCGGCGAGATCGGCCACCGTCCGGATCCCGACAGCCAGAAGTTTCCGGGCCGTCTTGGCCCCGATTCCCCACAGCGCATCGGTGGAGAGGTCGCCCATCACCGCATCCCAGTTTTCCCGGGTCAAGGTGAATATCCCGGCGGGCTTGGCGAAGCCCGTCGCCAGCTTGGCTCGATGCTTGTTGTCGCCGACCCCGATCGAGCACCAGAGCTCCGTCCTCTCGAGAACGGCACGTTGCACCTCGCGGGCCAGGGCCTCGGCATCGTTGGTCTCCACCGCCATGAAGGCCTCGTCCCATCCCATCACCTGGACCACGGCCGGAAATGTCTGAAGCGTTTCCATCACCTGGGCCGACGCGGCCAGGTACGCGCGAGCGTCGACCGGGAGGAACACGGCCTCCGGGCACCGCTTGTACGCGGTACGAAGCGGCATACCGGAGCGGACCCCGTACCGCCGGGCCTCGTAGTTTGCCGTTGAGACGACGCCGCGCTTCGAGGGGTCACCATCTCCTCCCACCACCACCGGCTTCCCGCTCAGCTCGGGGCGGCGCAGCATCTCCACCGCGGCGATGAACTGGTCGAGGTCGACGTGAAGGACGAACCGGCCCACGTCGGCAAGCGTACGCGGTCCCCTCATGGTTACGAAGTTGGTCAGAGAGCGTAGGGGAAGTACCTTTCGTCGGATGTTTCCGGTATGCTGGCAGCGCAGAGTCGACCCAACGAGATGCCCATAGCAGTGGCCACGCCCAAGCCACAATGGCCTTCCCGGTCCAGACGAGTCGTTCTGCCCGCTATCGCCTTGCTGGCCGCGGCCCAGATCTCCCTCTCATCCGCTCCGGTTGCCGCGCTCGGATCCGTCCCACCCAACTTCGAAGACAGGATCGTGACTCAGTTCAGCGGTCCCACCGCTCTGGCCTTCACCCCCGACGGACGCCTTCTCATCACGGCCAAGACCGGCAGCTTGAGGGTGTTCAAGGACGGAGCGCTTCTTCCCACGCCGGCGCTCAACATCAGCGCGAAGGTATGCTCCGACAGCGAACGAGGGTTGCTGGGCGTCGCGGTCGATCCGGCCTTTGCCAGCACTCGGTTCGTGTACCTCTTCTACACGTTCAAGAAGTTCGCCGACTGTGCGGTCACGGGTACCAATACCCCGGTCAACCGAGTGTCGCGGTTCGTCCTTCCGGATGGAAACGTCATCGACCCCGCCACCGAAGTCGTGCTCGTCGACAACATGCCCTCGGTCACCGGGGTCCATAACGCCGGAGATCTCCAGTTCGGGAAGGACGGCTATCTCTACATCACGATCGGAGACGGTGGAAACAGGCCCTGCTCCCGCGACCAGAGCGTGCTGTGCGCGAAGACCCTCCGGATCACGCCCAGCGGAGGGATCCCGCCGACGAATCCGTTCCTCGGAACCGACAGCGCGCGCTGCAACGTCACGGGCCGGACCGACCCGGGCAAGAAGTGCCAGGAGACCTTCGCCTGGGGGCTTCGGAACCCGTACCGGATGGCCTTCGACCCCAATGCCACCGGGACTCGCTTCTTCATCAACGACGTCGGCGCCAGCACCTGGGAGGAGATCGACCTCGGACAGAGCGGCGCCGACTACGGCTGGGACGTTCGCGAGGGGCCGTGCGCCAGAGACTCGACGACGAACTGCGGTCCGCCACCGGCGGGGATGACGAACCCGATCTACTGGTACCAGCACAACACGGTGTTCCCGACCGGTACCGCGAACGCCTGCAACTCGATCGTCGGAGGAGCCTTCGTCCCGAACGGCATCTGGCCTGCGGATTACGACAACACCTACCTGTTCTCGGATTTCACCTGTGGAGCGATCTTCAGGCTGAAGCCCGACGGCGCAGGCGGCTTCATCAGGACCGAGTTCGACACGGGTCTCGGCGTCGAGGCTCCGGTGGCGATGACCTTCGGCCCCCACGGCGCCACCAAGGCTCTGTACTACGTTGCCTATAACGGTGGGGAGGTCCATCGCATCGCCTTCACCGGCACGGCGAACCGGGCTCCCACGGCCGACGCCGTGGCCGATCCGACATCCGGTCCGGCTCCGCTGGACGTCAGCTTCGACGGCAGGGGGAGCAGCGACCCCGACGCCGACCCCCTGACATACGAGTGGGATTTCGGCGATGGAAGCCCGACTGCCACCGGCGCTACCACGACGCACCGCTACACGGCGGTGGGAACCTACACCGCCACCTTACGGGTCCGTGACGGCCGGGGCGGCGAGGGCACCGATACGGTGCGGATCGACGCGGGCAACACGCCGCCGAGTCCCACGATCCAGCTCCCTGCTGAAGGGGCCACGTTCGCGGTGGGGCAATCGATCACGCTGCGGGGCAGCGCGACGGATGCTCAGGATGGCCAGCTGGCCGATTCCGCGCTCAGCTGGACAGTCGTCCGCCACCACGAGGCCCACACGCACCCGTTCCTCTCTCCGACTCAGGGGAACAACATCCAGATCACGGGCCCGGCTCCGGAGGATCTGGCGGCGACAACCACGACGTACCTGGAGATCCAGCTCACGGCCACCGACTCGCATGGGCTGAGCAGCACAGCCACCAGGAACATCCACCCCCGACAGGTGAACGTCACTTTCCGCACCAGTCCTTCCGGACTCGGCGTTGACGTGAATGGGAGCACGCTCATCGGTCCGACCACGATCGTTTCGTGGGAGGCGTGGGACCTGAACGTCAATGCGCCGGATCAGGTGGATGGGTCCGGACAGGCATGGACGTTCTCGTCCTGGTCCGATGGCGGGGCCGCAGCGCACGTCATCACGACGCCGGCCTCACCGGCGACGTACACCGCGACGTTCCGCGAGGCCGTTTCCGACCTCGCGCTCATAAAGACGGACCCGCCGGGGCGGCAGCCCACCGGCAGAGACATGACCTACACGCTGACGGTGACGAACGATGGACCGGATGCGGCTCTGGAGGTGACCGTCATCGATCAACTCCCCCCGAGCGTGACGTTCGTCTCGACGACTCCGACCCAGGGGAGCTGTGGGGAGTCCGGTGGAACGGTTACCTGCGATCTGCTGACTGTGGGGAGGGGTGGGGCGGCAAGGATCGACATCGTGGTCAGGCCAGACTCGGCGGGAACCATCACCAACACTGCGTCCGTCTTCTCGGCCGCGACCGATCCGAACGGACAGGACAACGCCGACTCCGAGAGCACGTCGGTGTGCCGCGTCACGTCGAGGAGATCGTCGATACCCTGCCCCTAAAGCAGCGGTGACGATGAGCGAGACCGACGGCGGGTCAGGAACCGGCGGCCACGGCGAAGGCCCGGATCGAGCCGTCTGAGGCGCTTACGACCACGACTCGATCGGAGACCCCGACGGCAGTAGAAGCTACGCCTGTCAGGGGGGTTCCAACCCACAAGGGAGCGCACACGGAGCCTCCTTCACCGCATGCAGCGGCAAACGCATACGGCCGATCTGTGCTCGAAAAAACCATGTTCGATCGAGAGACGGGCTCCGACCAAGCTCTCGGGACCGGCAGGCTCGGGTCCGGCTGCTGAGGACCCATCCATACAGGGGGGCAAGCGTCAGACTTGCAATCGACAGCGAAGGCGTACAGGCGGTCGCCGCCGATATAGACCTCCCGTTCCCAGATGACCGGAGCCGTCAGGCGGACGGCTCTGATGCCCTGCGAGAACCACACGGGCTTGCACTGCGGTAACCCGCAATCTCGGCCGAAGGCGTAGAGTCGGGCGCCCGTCGCGTATACGGTGTCCTGCGTCGCTGCCACCCCCCCCGCGTCACTCGTGGCGAAGTTGCCCCGCCAAAGCGGTTCGCACGTCCCGTTGTTTGTTTGACAACCAACGGGGAACGCGGACAGGCCCTCTGGGTGGGAGGCTGTATAGACGTTTCCGCTGCTTACTGCTGGCGGATTGAGACCGGCTCCCCCCCGTCCCGTCCAGGAAGGATTGATCGTCTCCCCCCTCCTGGGAGCTGCGTAGGCCTCCAGCGTGCCGTCGCTGCTGGTGACGTACACGACACCATCGGCGACCACGGGTGACGAGTACACGGCGGAAGGGGTGGATCTGGCGGTCCAGATGGGATCGCACCTTCCACCGTCCACGGCGCATCGGGTGGAGAAGGCATAGAGCCCGTCGGCCGTCGCGAAGATGGTCC
>DASQUW010000167.1:0-7524 GCA_035641075.1 Actinomycetota bacterium
GCAGCTCAAGCGGGAGTCGGGCAAGGGACTGTTCGTGGGAGGCGTGCAGCTCCCTCTTGCGTTGGCGGAGCTGGGATTGATCGATGAGTACGAGTTCGTGGTGCACCCCAGGCTCGTGGGCCATGGGCCGACGTTGTTCACGGGGCTGTCGAAGCGTGTCGACTTGAAGCTCGTGAGCCGGCTGGAGTTCGGGTCGGGGGCGGTGGCGATGCGGTATGAGCCGAGAAGGTAGCCATCGCGCTTACAGGATAGCCGATTCAATACACCCGCCGATGTCCACTACGGCCGCGCCGACACGATCCGCGCTCACCGCACCGAGGTTGCTTGCTTGCCTCTGGACGGAGCTCCGACGACGAGCTCTAGCGCCTGGAGAAGCGCTCGCCTACTGCCCTAGTCGTCCTGCCAACGCACGGGCGAGACCCTGTGCGTGCCAGACAATCCCTTGAGCTCGACGTCCCTGGGTGTGGCGAACACGAACGCGCCGGAGCTCTCGGTGAGGTCTCGTACCAGTGAGGACACGAGGATCTCCGATCCGCGTGCCTCCGCGGCGATGCGGGCGGCCTGAATGACCGCCTTGCCGTAGAAGTCGTCGGCTTCCCTGATCGGCTCGCCCGTGTGGAGCCCCATGCGCACGCGCAGCCGATGCCCGTTCGAGTCGCTCTCGGCGACGGCCCGCTGGATGCCCCTGGCGCAACGCAACGCGCCCCGGGCCGAGGAGAACGCGAGCATGAACCCGTCGCCCTGCGACTTCACCTCGAAGCCGGAGTGCAGCGCGAGCTGCTCGCGGACGACCTCGTTGTGCTTGCGGAGTACCTCCATCCACTCGCGGTCCCCGAGATCTTCAGTCAGCTGGGTCGACCCCTCGATGTCGGTGAACAGCACGGTCACGGTGCCGTTCGGCGCCGCAGCCCCGGATAGATCGGGGCGGGTCCTCTCGACTTCCTGCGCGATGCTTTCCATCTCCTCGAGCTCGCGGAAGCCCTCGATGGCGGGTCCCTGCTCGAACTCGTCGAGCTCGAACACCCGGCGCACCTCGATCTCGCCGTACTCGCCTTCCACGGCCGTGTTGGGGACTCGAAGGGCCCATCGCATGGCCTCGTCCCGTGAGGCGACCTCGACGAGCCAGTACCCGGCGACCAGGTTCTCGTCATCGAAGGGACCATCGATGACGGTCCTGCCCTCGGCGGAGAACCTGATCCGGAAGCCCTCGGAGGTTGGGCTCAGCCCGACCCCATCCAGCATCACGCCGGCCCGGACGAGCTCCTGGTTGTACGCCAGAACTCCGGCCAAGTCCTCGTCGGACGGCATCGTACCGGCCTCGGAGGCCTTGGTGGCCTTCACCAGGATCACGAACTTCATGACACTGATGGTACGCGCCTACCCGGCTGCGTCCCGGCCATGTCGTATGCCTCGCCTGGCACCAGTCTGCCGGTTCCAGCAGACGCTTCTCTCCTGACTTGACAGGCCGGGCCCCACAGTGGAATACTGCCGCTAACATAGCGCCGTTAGGTTAGCGAGAGAAGGAGGGAGACATGCTCGGACGGGTGGGTCGTTTCACGGTCCGGCGGAGGCGATGGGTCCTGGCTGGAACCCTGGCCGGGGTCGTGGCCGCCGGGTTCTTCGGCGGGGGAGTATTCGGTCGCCTCTCGGGTGGAGGCTTCACCGATCCGGGCTCGGAATCGAGCATGGCACGCCAGCGGCTGGACGAGATCTTCGGCTCGGGTGACGCCAACCTGGTCCTTCTGGTGACCGCCAAGGCTGGCTCGGTGGACGCGCCCTCGGTCGTCTCGGAAGGTCTGGCACTCACCGAGGAGCTCGGTGATGAGGCTACGGTCGAGCAGGCCTTCTCCTACTGGACACTCGGCTCGCCTCCTCCGCTACGAAGCTCTGCCGGCAGCCAGGCCCTGGTGCTGGCGCGGATCGGGGGAGACGACGACCAGGTCGACACCGCAGTGGAGGAGCTCGCGCCGAGATACACGCGCGACGACGAGCTGATCACCGTGGGCGTGGGCGGTCAGGCCGAGGTCGTCCGGCAGGTCAGCCATCAGGTCGAGTCCGATCTGCAGCGGGCGGAGATCATCACGTTTCCGATCGTGATGCTCCTCCTGATCGTGGTGTTCGGAAGCGTGGTGGCCGCCGGTCTTCCGCTTGCCGTCGCGGGGATCTCGGTCGTGGGAACGCTGCTGATCCTGTACCTGCTCACCCTGATAACCGACGTCTCGATCTTCTCGATAAACCTGACCACGGCAATGGGCATCGGCCTCGGGATCGACTACGCGCTGTTCATCGTCTCTCGGTTCCGAGAGGAGATGCGCGCTGGTCACGGCACAGAGGACGCGGTGGTGCGTACCGTGGAGACCGCGGGGCGCACCGTCCTGTTCAGCGCGCTGACCGTGGCAATCTCGCTGTCCGCGCTGCTGGTGTTCCCGATGTACTTCCTGCGCTCGTTCGCCTATGCGGGCATCGCCGTGGTGGCACTGGCGGGCTTCGGCGCCATCGTGTTCCTGCCCTCGCTGCTGGCCGTCCTCGGCCCGAGGGTTGACAGTCTGACGCTGTTCCGCAGGAAGCCCAAGGAGGTCGGCGAGGGCATGTGGCACCGCATCGCCACGTTCGTGATGCGTCGCCCCTGGCCGGTCGCCGTCTCGGTCGTGGCAGTGCTCCTTCTCCTGGGCACACCCTTCCTTGGCGTGAGCACCGGATTGCCCGACGACCGGGTGCTTCCCCAGACGGCGCCCGCGAGGCAGGTACAGCAGGAGATCCGCCAGGGGTTCTCGTCCGAGGAGGCCTCCGCGCTGTCGGTGGTTGCCGTTGACGCCGGCCCTGCCGACTCCGCACGGGACGCCGCTGTCGACGAGTACGCATCGGACCTGTCGAGCCTGGAAGGTGTGGCCCGGGTGGACGCATCGACGGGCTCGTATCTGGACGGGCGCCTGGTGGCACCGCCGTCGCCGGCCTCCGATCGCTTCGAAGGAGAGACGGGGACCTGGCTGGCCGTGGTGCCGTCCGTCGAGCCGATCTCGGCCGCCGCCGAGCGATTGGTGGATGAGGTCCGATCGACACCCGCGCCGTTCGAGACGCAGGTCTCGGGCCCCTCCGCGGAGCTGGTGGACTCGAAGGACAGCCTGCTCTCCAGGCTTCCACTTGCCGCGGCGATCATCGGCCTCGTCACCCTGGTCCTGCTGTTCCTCATGACTGGAAGCGTCGTCGTGCCGCTCAAGGCGATAGTCCTGAACCTCCTCAGCCTGACGGCGACGTTCGGGGCGATGGTATGGATCTTCCAGGAGGGCAATCTCTCGGACCTGCTTGGCTTCACCGCCACCGGCACGCTCGACACGACCACGCCGATCCTGATGTTCTGCATCGCCTTCGGCCTCTCGATGGACTACGAGGTGTTCCTTCTCTCCCGCATCAAGGAGGAATACGATCGAACCGGTGACAACGTCGCGTCGGTTGCCATGGGGCTGGAGCGCACGGGCCGCATTGTGACCGCCGCCGCGGCGCTGCTTGCGATCGTGTTCATCGCCTTCGCCACCTCCGAGATCACGTTCATCAAGCTGTTCGGGGTCGGGATGGCGCTGGCGGTGATCATGGACGCCACCCTCATCCGGGCCGCCCTGGTGCCGGCGTTCATGCGGCTCGCCGGCCGCGCCAACTGGTGGGCGCCGAAGCCGCTCCGCCGGCTACACGAAAGGATCGGCCTACGCGAGGCTCCCGAGCCCGTAGTGGTCCCGGACGGCCCCAAGAAGACGCCGGTGCCAGAGGGGGCGGCTTGACGGCCAAGTCGATCAAGAACCGCGATGCCCCGCGCCGGACGAGGGCCCGGCGCGGGGAGGGTGAGAGGCTCAGGGAGCAGATCCTGGAGGCAGCAACTCGGCTCCTGGTTGAGACGGGGGACGAGGACGCGGTGTCCATCCGGGCCGTAGCCGACGCGGTGGGGGTCACGCCTCCCTCCATCTACCTGCATTTCGCCGACAAGAACGAGCTGATCTTCGCCATCTGCGAGCGCTACTTCGATCGTCTGGGGCAGGCGACGATGGAGGCGGGAGCGGGATCGGAGGACCCCATCGAGAGGGTCGTGCTCCAGGGGAGGGCCTACATCCGCTTCGGCCTCGAGAACCCCGAGCCCTACCGGGTCCTGTTCATGCGCAAGGCCAGCGCAACGCCCCTCCCGTTCCAGTACGAGAAGATCCTGGAGAGCTCGGGATTCGCCAACCTGGTGCAGGCTGTGAGCGATGCTATCGAGGCGGGCCGGCTCGACGGCGACCCGATGCTGGTGGCGATCTACCTGTGGTCCGCGGTGCACGGTCTGACCTCGTTGCTGATCTCCAAGCCCGACTTCCCCTGGCCGGACAAGGACGCAGTGATAGAGCAGGTCACCCGATCGGCGATCCGCGGCGTGACCGTCGGGGTGAATCTGGGACCCGAGGGCCGGCCCAGGGGCAAAGGAGAATCAACCAGACGGGCTAGAGGATCCATCTGAGGACTGGGTCCTTCAGACCGAGCTGAAAGGGGGGGCGGGACGAGCGAGGTCGACACACCCCCCCGATCCGAATGAGGGCCTCCCCGTGATTCTGCTTGCCCTGGTCGTCGTGCTTGCCCTCCAGTCGCTGCGGACGCTCTTTCCTCTGTTGTTCGTGTTCGGCGAGGACGTCGACTACTACCTGGCCGCGGGGATCGGGGTGGCCTCATTCGCGGCGCCCGTGCTCGCGTGGCCGCTGCATCGCGTGCTCGGCCCTCGGTCGGCTGCCCCCATCGGAGTATCGGCGCTCGTGGTCGTCCGGTTGGCGCTCCAGTTCCTCCACCCGATCCCCCTCTGGCTGGCCATCGCAGGTACGGCCACGGGCCTGGTCGCCCTGTCTCTCGTGCAAGCCGCGTTCAGACGATCCGGAGCGACCGGGGGCCGTCTCTTCGTCCAGGGGATCTTCCTGGGGCTTGCCCTGGACACCGCGATCCGTGGGGCGTTCCTGACCTGGGACGTGCCGTGGCAGGAAGGGATCGCTGCGGTCGCCGTCACCGTGGTGGTGGCTGTCGCGACGTTGGGAGCGGCATGGATGATGCTGCCGCGGGCCAGTACCGAGGCCCGCACCGGCCCGAGCGTCTGGCGGACCGCCGCCCTGGGACCGTTCCTCATGCTTCAGCTCTTGTTCCTCCAGAGCCCATCCTTCGTCGCCTCCAGCTCGGGGTACTCCCTGGAGGGAGGCCTTACGGTCGTGCTCGTCGCCGATGCGGCGGCGCTCGGGGCGGCGTGGTGGGTAAGTGGCCGGAGCGTGCCGACGCCGGTCGGGTTCGTCGGCGGTCTGATCCTGGCCGCGATCGCGTATGTCTTCACGCAGGTCGTTGGCCCCATCATCCCACTCCTCCTGCTCGTGGCCCAGGTCCTGGCGGCCGGACTCCTTACCCTGGCCATGGGTGAGTCGGGGCGTCTGGCGGCGTGGCGAATCGCCGCCGGGTGGGCGGTGGGCGGTGTGGCCCTCGCGCTGCTGCTCGCCGGGTACCAGATCCACTACGAGGTTCCGCTTCCGTTCCCGAACACGTTCCTGCCGCCCGCGGCTGGGCTGCTCCTGAGCTTCGGGGCCTTCGGACGGCACGAGCAACCGGCTCCGGAGCCGCTCCGGGGCATTGCTCCGCTGGTCCTCGTTCCTCTCCTCCTCCTGGTCGTTCCGCTGGCGCTAGTGCTCGACCGACCCGACCGCTCCGTCGTCGCTTCGGCAGCACCGAGCCTGCGGATCGTCAGCTACAACATCCACCAGGGGCTGAACCCCGACGGCCAGGTCGACCCCGAGGCCACGGCTCGGACGATCGAGGCACTGGATCCCGACGTCGTCATGCTCCAGGAGGTGGGCCGAGGCTGGCCGATCCACGTCTTCATGGACACGGGGGAGTGGCTCTCTCGACGGCTCCGGATGCCGTTCGTCTATCAGCGTGCCGCCGATCCCCAGTTCGGGAACGCGATCATGACCAGGTTGCCAGTCGTCGAGCACGACGCCGGGTTCCTGCCCTTCGGCGAGGGTCCGCAGCGACGAAGCTATGTGCGGGCGCGGATCGACATCGGACAGGGACGGAGAATCACGCTGATCGACGTGCATCTCCAACACCAGAAGGACAACCGGGCCACGCGAGAGGCGCAGATCGATGAGCTCCTCGATGTGTGGGACGGGGAGCAACGAACCGTGATCGCCGGGGACATGAACACCCAGCCGGACGAGCCGAACTTCGCGCTCTTCCTCGATGCCGGACTGCTGAGCGTCCAGGATGAAGCGGGGCTCGGGCACCTCCCCACCGCAACGGAGGAGGTCGTTGGGGGTGATCGTGTGGATTACGTGTTCGTCACCCGGGACGTCTCGTTTTCGGGCGTTGCCGTCCCGTACAGCTTCGCATCGGACCACCTCCCGATCGCCGTGACGGCATCGCTCGGCCCCGTCTGATTCTGGGGTCCCCCTCCTGGAAGATCAGGCGAACCTTCTCGCGCTGTGGTGTTCCTGGGCCAACCGCCGAAGGGCGGCGAGCACGGCTTCGTAGACCACCGTGCCCACGACCATCCACTCGACCGTCCCTGTCCGTGAGCCGTTCGGGGGGCGAGAGGCAAGCTCCGAGGCCGCGACCCGGTCCGCGACCCGCGCGTAGGGGAGGAAGGTCTGGGGTCCTTCGACACCCCAGAGGCGCTCCAGTGCCAGGAGCGCCTCAGCCAGGGTCCATCGAGCGGGGGCGTCGGCGCTGACCCGCCACCCGAGGTCCTCGATGAACCGATCCACCTTCTCCTTTGCTCGCGCCAGCTCCGGGGAAGGTTCGGACGGTGGCTCGGACGGCGCCAGGGCATGGTGTGCTCGCCCCAGGACCTCGTGCATCGAGAGCTCCTCTGCGTCGATGGCCTCCAGCACCGTGCGAATCTGGGCGATCCCCAGGCCTCCCACGTCCCGGAGCACGCGGATGAGGCGAAGCCGACGGACGTGGTCCTGGCCGTACTCTGCCTGGTTCGGCGCGGTCGGCGAGCCCGAGGAGAGGAGGCCCTCTCGGATGTAGTACTTCACGGTCGGAACGGGAACCTCGGTCTCTCGGCTCAGCTCGGACATCCTCACGGTGGGGCTCCCTTCCACGGTTGCCGCTCGAACTGGATAGTAGCGCTATCCCTAGGGCCGAAGGGGGCGCATGGTCCTCGATGAACCGGCCGCAGGGGAAAGCCCCGTGGGGCGGTCAACCGGCGGGGCTCAACGGCCGATAGCCTGACCAGGGAGAGAGCCTGGACGGAGAGCCATGACCGCCAAGGTCCTGATCGTTGACGACAACCCGTCGATCCGCTACCTACTCAAGGCGAGCCTGAGCTCCTTCGGGTTCCATACCGCGCTGGCCGAGAACGGCCAGGTCGCCCTGGAGCAGCTCGACCGTGAGAAGCCCGATCTGGTGTTCCTCGACCTGATGATGCCGGTGCTCGATGGATGGGGCGTTTTGGACCGCCTGCAGGGCAGGACCGACCTGCCCCCGATCGTGGTGATCTCGGCCCTCGATTCGCAGGAGGACAAGGAACGG
>DASQUW010000168.1:0-6521 GCA_035641075.1 Actinomycetota bacterium
CGTGGTCAGCACGTCGTCCACGAGCAGAACCGAGCGAGGGGCCGTTCCATCCGGGGCGAAGGCGCCCCGGAGTGCCTTCCGGCGCTCACGCCCGGAGCGACTCGCCTGCGAGGGTGTCTCTCGGATCCGTCTCAGGAGCCCCTCGGCAGGGACCCCGAGATGGCGTGAGAGCTCGCGGGCGAGGACCTCGGCCTGATCGTATCCGCGAGCGATCCGTCGCTTCCGCGAGAGCGGAACCCACGTGATGCATTCCGCCTCGAGGCGCCCCGCCGCCTGCGCCATGGCCGCGGCCAGCGGCTGCGCCAGGGCCCGCCACCCCCCGAATTTCAGGGCCCGGACCGTCCGAGCCAGTGGACCGTCGTAGAGGAATGGGGCTCTCGCCAGGTCGATCGGCGGCGGCGGACAGTCGTTGCATCGCGGCGTCGGCTCCTCGGCCGGACGGCCGCACCGAGCGCACAGGGGCGGAGTTATGACGGGGATCGAGGCGGCGCAGAGACCGCAGAGGGGCCACGATCCCGATCCGCAAGCCGCACAGCGCCCCGGGAACAGCAGCTCGAGCAACCCTCCCATGCGGCGGGAGGCTACTGCCCCCAGCCGACATGCAGGCTCAGGGCAGAGGAAGCTCCATGGACCATCGGCCTCGCTCCGCCTGTCCGTCGGGGCTGAACCGGCGGTCGATCTGCAGCACCAGTGACCGGTTGGCCCGGAGAACCGGGTAGACGACCGTCGACCGTGTGCCGGCGGTGGGTTGGTACGAAGATTCGAGGAACGGCAGCGCCTTCCCGTCGGCAAGGACTCGAAGCTCCCCGAACTGCCGGAAACCGGGATCGTCGCTCGGCTCGTGGCGCCACCGGACCACGGTCCGGTCCCCCTTGCACTCCACCCGGTCCACAACCGCCCCCGGCGTCCCCGGAACCGCGATCGTGGACTCGACCACCATCGTTCCCTTCCGGACCACCTGTCCCGGCCAGGCGACGAGGAACCGTTTCGCCTCCCCGGCGGAGGCTCCCCGAACCCGGCGCTGGCCGTCCACCACCACCTCCGCCACAACGCCGTACCAGCCCGGATCGAGCCCGGCGAACGGGATGTCGAAGGGCAGCAGCACTTCGCCTCGAGGAGCAAGCTCCACCGTGACCGGGTCGAGAGCGACCGGTCGCGCCGGGCGATTCGGCGAGCGGAGCTCCACCACGTCCGCGCTCGCCAGGGTCACCTGGTGCGGGTCCGGGTCGCGTCCCCGAACCACGACCGCACCACGAACGGACGCCGGGAACCGCTCGAAGACAACGCCGACAGACACGGGCTCCGGCCCGTCGCCTCGATTCAGGTTCCGAGCTCCCACGACCGCAGATACTCCTCCTGTTCCGGGGTGAGAGCGTCGATCTCGATGCCCATCGACTGGAGCTTGAGCCGGGCCACTTCGGCATCGATGTCGTCGGGAACCGGGTAGACGCCGGCCTCCAACGAGCCGCTCTCTTTCACCAGCCATTCGGCCGACAGCGCCTGGTTGGCGAAGGACATGTCCATCACCGCGGCAGGGTGGCCCTCCGCGGCGGCGAGGTTGACCAGACGGCCCTCGGCCAGGAGGTAGATGCGCCGGCCGTCCGGCATCCGGTACTCGTCGACGAGGTCCCGGATCCGCCTGGGGTCACCGGCCAGACGCCGCAACGCTTCCTTGTCGATCTCCACGTCGAAGTGCCCCGAGTTCGCCAGCACCGCGCCGTCCTTCATCACCTCGAGGTGCTCGCCGCGAACCACGTGGGTGTCGCCCGTGACCGTGACGAAAATGTCGCCGCTCCTCGATGCATCGCGCAGGGGCAGGACCTGGTAGCCGTCCATCGCCGCCTCCAGCGCCGCGAGCGGCGAGACCTCGGTGACCACCACGTGCGCACCGAGGCCCTTGGCCCGGCTGGCCACGCCGCGGCCGCACATCCCGTAGCCGCAGACGACGACCGTACGCCCGGCCAGGAGGAGGTTCGTCGTTCGCATGATCGCGTCGATGGTGGACTGGCCCGTCCCGTAGCGGTTGTCGAACAGGTGCTTGGTGCGGGCGTCGTTCACGGAGACGATGGGGTATCGGAGGACGCCGTTCCCCGCCATTGCCCGGAGACGGATGACGCCCGTGGTGGTCTCCTCGGTTCCCCCCTGAACCTCCGAGAGCTGTTTCTCTCGCTCCTTGTGCAGCGTCTTCACCAGGTCGGCGCCGTCGTCCATCGTGATCATGGGGCGATGATCGAGGACCTGATGGATGTGCCGGTAGTACGTCTCCTCGTCCTCTCCCTTGATCGCGAACACTCGGATCTCGTCGTGCTCGCACAGGGCGGCCGCGACGTCGTCCTGGGTGGACAGCGGATTCGACGCGCAGAGCGCCACGTCGGCCCCCCCCGCGACCAACGTCCGAGCCAGATTCGCCGTCTCGCTGGTGACGTGGAGGCAGGCACCGATCCTCACGCCTTGGAGCGGCCGCTCCTTCTCGAATCGCTCCCGGATGAGGGCGAGGACCCCCATCTCCCTTGCCGCCCACTCGATCCGGTCTCCCCCGCGGTCGGCGAGCCCCACGTCCTTCACGTCACAGTTCACGAGCCTGCTCCTCTCTCATAGCCGGGGCACCAGCCGCGCCAGAACTCCTCCCAGGCGACCGGCGAACCTCTCGGCCACCTCGGTGACCTCCTCGTGGCGAACTCCCGCGCCGACCTCGTTGGTCACGCAGAAAAGACCGAGACAGCGAAGCCCCAGCGCCGCGGCCGCCACAACCTCAGGCACGACCGACATCCCGACGACGGTGGCTCCCGCGCCCCGGAGGAAGGCTACCTCGGCAGGCGTCTCGTACGTCGGCCCGGGCATCGCCGCGTACACGCCCCTCGAGGTCGGGATATCCTCCTCGCCCGCCGCGGCGAGCGCCAGGTCCGCGAGTCCCGGATCGTATGGCGCCGACAGGTCGACGAAGACCGAGGCTCCGTCATCGTCCCTCCATCCTCTCAGCGGGTTCTCACCGAGGAAGTTGAGATGGTCGTCGCCGACCACCAGTGTTCCCGGCCGAAGCGACGGATCCAGGGCTCCCACCGCCGCGGTCACGATGAGCGTGCGAACACCGAGCGCGGCAGCGAGGCGCGTCGGGAGCGTGACGACGCCCATCGAGTGGCCCTCGTAGAAGTGGACCCTGCCCAGGAACACCGCCGCGGGCACCCCGGCCAGGCGCCCGATCAGCAGCCTTCCCGGGTGCCCCCGAACCGAGGGCACCGGAAACCCCGGGAGCGATGTGAAGGGGAGGTCAACTTCGGTCTCGATGGCGCTAACGGCGTCGCCGAGGCCCGACCCGAGGATCACCGCGACCACCGGATCGGCACCGATCTTTTGCCGGAGCAGGGCGGCTCCCTCTTCCGGGAAAGTGTCGCCCGGCCCCGTCACGCCATCCGGGCCTTGATCCGGTCGATGGCCTCGATGGGCGTGGGGTCGATGCCGTGCTCGAGTGCGTGGTAGACGCTCGCGGCATCCCCGATGAGCATCAGGGAGAGCACCTGGTCGAGCGGGGACGTTCCTCGGGCGTGTGCGGAGTGCCACGAGAGTCCGGACTCGCCGACCACTTCGATCGTGGCCTCCAGCCGGCGATCCACCGAAGGGTGCTCGTCCACGTGCCGGAGCACCAGGAGCGCGAAACGCTCCCCCCACGTGCCCGACCAGCCCACGACCTCGTGGTGGTCGAGCTCGGGAAGGGACGAGGCGAACGCGGGCACCTTTGCGTTCTCGTTGAAGGCGCATTTCCATCTCCACGCCGCCGGCTCGGAAGGACCCTCCGATGACCAGATGAGCGGCATGCGGTCCTCGATCCAGCCCGCGATGTGCTTGGCCGAGTTCCGGTCCGGCGGGACGCCCGGGCCGAGCCTCTCCGAGAGATCCTCCAGGACCCCCTCCGCTCCCTCCACCACCTCATCCACCCATTCCAGGTCCGCGGAGGAGAGTGCGCCGATGACCGCCCCGACGAGGTGACCGAGGGCGGCCCGGGGCGCCGGAAGCCCGTCGGGAACGCTGACCAGGAGCGCCCCGTCGCGGTTCGCCAGATCTGCGAGCTGACCGCCGGAGCACACCGCCACGATGCGGCATCCACGCTCGGTCGCCTGACGGTACGCCGACAGCGTCTCCTCGGTGTTCCCGGAGTAGGAGAGGCAGATCACCAGGTCGTCCGGGCCGCAATAGCGCGGGATGGTGTGTCCGCGTACCGTGGCGATGGGAACCTCGAGGTGCTCCCGGTACTGCGCCGCCACCGCATCGCCCGCAGCGGCCGACCCACCCATGCCGCAGAACGTGATCGAGCGGATGCCGGGCGGGATGCCCCCTTGCTTCGAGGCGGCTCGGAAGGACGAGATGAGCTGCTGCGGCAACGACAGCATCGCCTCCAACAGCCCGCTCGGGTCGGCGGACCGAAGCGCCGCCTCGTCGTCGAGGATCGTCACCGTGTGTCCGGCTTCACGGCTTCCTCGACGAGCATCACCGGGATGTCGTCGCGCACGGGATACTTGTACCCACACCGGCCCAGGCACACGATGAAGTTCTCCTGCTCCCGATACTCCACCTCGCCCCGGCAGTTCGGGCACACCAGGATCTCAAGAAGCTCCTTGTCGACGGTCACAGGTCCCTCCTCGGGGTCAGCTCCGAATGACGGACAATACCCTGTTTGTCTTCTCCTCGAGGAGTTCCTTCGATCGGGCTTCCACGTTCAGCCGCAGAAGCGGTTCCGTATTGGACGGGCGGACGTTGAACCACCAATCGTCGTACTCCACCGTGAGTCCGTCCAACCGATCCTGGCGGCCGTCGGCGAACGCTTCGGCCACCCGCTCCAGCGCCTGCTGCTGCTCCGTGACCTCGGAGTTGATCTCTCCCGACGCCTCGTATCGTCGGTACTGCGCGAGCAACTCGGACAGCGGCACTCCCATCTCAGAGAGTCGCTGCAGCACGAACAGACCCGCGATCAGCCCGGAGTCGGCCCGGAAGTGATCCCGGAAGTAGTAGTGGCCCGAGTGCTCGCCTCCGAAGATGGCTCCCGTCTCGGCCATGACCTTCTTGATGAATGAGTGGCCGACCCGGGTGCGGATGGGCTCGCCTCCGTGCTCTCGAACCACCTCGGGCACCACCCAGGAGCAGATCAGGTTGTGCACGATCTTCGCTCCTGGCTCCCTCTCCAACATGGCCTCCGCCACGAGAGCCGTCACCAGGGACCCTGATACACCCTGGGCCTTTTCGTCGACGAGAAACACGCGATCGGCGTCGCCGTCAAAGGCGAGGCCGATGTCTGCGCCGTGCTCGGGAACGGCCCGCTTCAGATCCGCCTGATTCTCCGGCTGGATCGGATCGGCTGGATGATTGGGGAAGGTGCCGTCTAGGTCCAAGTAGAGACCGACGAGTTTCGCCGGGAGGCGGTCGAAGATCCTCTCGAGCACCAGCCCGGCCATGCCGTTGGCCGCGTCGGCGACGACGGTGAGCGGGGCGATCTTCTCCACCTCGACGAACGAGAGGACGTGATCGATGTACTCCTCCACCAGGTCCTGCGCCGTGACCCTGCCTGGGGTCGGGGCGGGATCGAGTGATTCCCGCGACGCGAGGTCTCGGACCTCCTCCAGCCCGGAATCCGCCCCCACCGGAGCGGCACCCACCCCGCACAGCTTGACCCCGTTGTATCGGGGTGGATTGTGGCTCGCGGTGAACATCGCTCCGGGCTGGTTCAGGCGGCCGGAGGCGAAATAGAGCATGTCGGTGGTGGCCAGTCCGATGTCCACGACGTCGGCCCCGCGGCCGGTAACACCTTCCCCAAAGGCGGCAGCAAGGGAGGGAGAGGAGATCCTGCAGTCACGCCCCAGGACCACGGATCGGGCCCCGGTGAATTCAGCGAACGCCGACCCGATCCTGCGGGCGATGTCTTCGCTCAGGTCTTCGGGATAGACGCCGCGAACGTCGTACGCTTTGAAGATGCGCCTGAGGTCCACGGCGCCGCGATTCTATCCCCCAGCGTGCGCCGGGTCTCTACCCGGCAGCCGCTATCGCTTCGGAACCAGGTCCAGAACCACCTTCAGGGGGATGCGGAGGCCGTCCTTCTCCCACCACCGCTCCTCGCAGGCGTGGCAGGCCCGAAACTGGATGCCCGACCCCTCGAAGCTCATGGAGATGTTGACCAGGTCTAAAGACCCACAACTTGGACACTTCACCCGCTGCCTGGATTGAACGGACATAACATCCCAATCTTCGGATGATTTGCGCTTGGTGAATATAGCCCGGTCGTAGCATTTTGCCATACGCCGAAAAGGCATAACGAGCATGGTCACAAAGGGCTACTGCAGGCTGTTGCGCGCTACGCGGGTCCCGGTACCGAAGGAAGCTGTTTCCCGATGTACCGGGACCGGAGCTTCCCGCCCTCCCGCCAGTAGGCATACCAGTAGGGGCCGTGGGGACAGCGGGTGCACTTGGCTCGTCCGCAACGGACAGATTCCTGCCGGAACGTGACCTTCCCCCGGGGGCCGAGGGGATGGTCATCG
>DASQUW010000169.1:0-6494 GCA_035641075.1 Actinomycetota bacterium
CGCCGGGTCCGTCTCATGACTTCATCGATGTCGCGGTCGAGGAAACCGTTGATCGCTCCCGCGCCACCCGCCGTGAGCGCCCCTCCGAGGAGCGTCGCCCCGATCAGGCCCCACCCTGGCATCCCTCCGGCTGCGAGGACCATCGTCGGGACGGTGGTGACCAGGAGGAGCACGATGATGTCGGGCTTGGTGAGCTGAAGGTAGGCGCCGACGACCTCACGTGTCCTCCGGCCGGGCCGGTCGAGGTTCTCGGAGCGAACGGTCGTGAGCCGCCCCAGTGCCACCGCCAGCGCAACCAGACAGGCCCACGCCAGGCTGCTGCCGGCGACATGGCCGGCCACCGCCGGCGGGGCCAGCCGGGTCAGCACCGCCGCGGCGCCGAGCCCCGCCTGGACGATCAGAAGAACGAACGCGCTCCACGCCAAGACACGGATGCCCCGATGACCGATCCGGTTGCTCCGTGCTGCAAGGGTGCCGCCCAGGATCACCGCCCCCGCGGCCAGAAGGCGGTGGGCAAACCCCGCCACCGTCGCCCTGCTCGATAGGTCCGGTACGAGTTGGCCATCCATGAGGGGCCAGTCGAGGAAGACCAGGCCGGCACCGCTCCCTCGGACGTAGGCGCCGAGGAGAAGCAGGAGTGCGGTGACGCCCAGGGTCCACCACGCCAGTGCTCGGAACCGGCGATCGATGTGATGCTCGCTACCCGTGCGCGCCTTCACAACGCGCGTTGCCGTCGCGGTGATCATCACCAGACCGACCAGAGCCATGGCCACGAGGAAGTGAACGGTGACGATCACCGGCTTCGCCGGATCCGCCGCCTCGATCCGGATGCGCCCGATCGCCGCCTGGACCACGACGACGCCCACCGCGGCCACGATCGGCCACAGTATCGCCGGATCTCGCCGGCGGGTCCGCCATGCCACCCAGGCGGTTGCCACGATGAGCACCCCCGCGATCGCCGCGGAGAGCCGGTGGGAGTACTCGATGAGCGTGTGGAACTCGAAGGGGGGGATGAGCTTCCCGAAGCATCGCGGCCAATCGGGGCAGGCGTCCCCGGATCCGGTGGCCCGAACGACGCCGCCGATGGCCACGAGGGCGAGCGTCGCAGCCGCGGTTGCCGTCGAGAGCCTGCGCAGTAGGGTCATCGAGCCGTGCGGTGGAACTATACCGCCGCGGCCACTGTATAGAGTTTGGACCGTGAGACGACTGATCGTTGCCGTTGGCCTCACGGTGCTCGCGACCGCCTGCACGGGGACCGGCCAGAAGACCGACTCCACGGCCCAGGGATCGAGCAGCCCACAGGCGGCCGTCACCGGGCTGTGCGAGGCGCAGTCGTTGGCTTCAGGAGGTGGACTCGATGAAGCCCGCCAGGTCTTCCAGGATCAATCCCACGCGTATCTTCATCAGCTCGCTGCCGAACTCCAGGAGCGAGACCGGTCCCTGGCGGCCGAATTGCTCGAGGCCAAGCAGCAGGTCGAGAGGGCCCTTCAGGCAGGAGCGGACCCTGAGCTCCTGGCCGATCTGATCGGCCGACTGCGGGCGGTGGTGGAATCGGCGCTGGCATCCATGGGCATGGCGAACGTGGGGTGCTTCAAGTGAATAAGGGCCTACGGACCACGGGCCCGGTCATCGTGGCCGCGATGCTCCTGGCCTCGTGTTCCTCCGGAGGAGACGGAGCGGAGTTACCGAAGAACCGTGCACGGGGCCAAGGCCTCGTGGTCCAGGTGGCCAGCTACGAGCTGCTGGCCGGCCGGGAGAACAGGTTCATCGCCGGGTTGCTCACCGAGGACAACCTCTTCGTCAGCGGCGGCACCGTGAACATGCGGTTTTCTCCTCTCGAGGCAGGAGCCGGCGGACTCGTCACCGAGGCGACGGGGACGTTCCTTCACATCGATGAAGGTCACGGCCCGCCCCCAGCACGCCTCACCGTGGGCCCGGCCTCCATCGGCCGAGGAGTGTATTCCGCGAACCCGGTGGTCTTCGACAGTGATGGCCCGTGGCAGGTGGAGGTCGAGGCCGACCTGGGCGGGGAAGACGTCCGGGCGGCCACGGCGGCCTTCCAGGTTCTGTCCGAGCCCCGGGTCCCCGCGCCCGGACAGCGGGCGCCGCGGACGGAGAACCTCATCATCGGTGCCGAGGGGGCTCCCTCGGTCGCCGTCGACTCGCGTGCCCAGACGGAAGGTGGGATCCCCGACCCGGAGCTCCATCAGACCACGCTCGCGGGGGCGATCCAGGCGGGTCGCCCGGCCCTGGTGGTGTTCTCCACGCCCGTCTACTGCGTCAGCCGATTCTGCGGCCCCATCACCGACATGGTCGCCGGCCTGGCCGAGAAGTACGGAGACCGGGCCGCGTTCATCCACGTGGAGATCTGGCGGGACTTTCAGAACAAGGTGGTCAACAAGGGGGCGGCCGAGTGGATCCTGCGCGGCGACGACCTTACCGAGCCGTGGATCTTCCTGATCGGAAGCGATGGGCGGATCGTGGCTCGGTGGGACAACGTCGCGACCCCCGAAGAGATCGAGCCCTTCCTGAAGCAACTGCCGGTCGCGGGCTGAACCGCGCGTGGTACGTTCGGCTCGATGCGCGCCGTCGAGACGTTCACGCTCCCGCCCGTATGTGCGGACCTCGCCGCTCGGGTCGAGAAGGCGCTCACCGATTTCCTCGTCGCCCAGCGCGACCTGGTGGCCACCGACGACCCCGGGGTTCGGGCTGCGTTCGATGAGTTGGAGCGGGTCATCGCTTCCGGAGGAAAGCGGCTTCGGCCCGTGTTCTGCTGCCTGGGCCATTTGGCTGCGGGAGGCCAGGTCGAGGACGAGCTGATCCGGGCGGCCGCCGCCCTGGAGCTGCTCCACACCTTCGCGCTCGTTCACGACGACGTGATGGACCGTTCGGCGGTACGGCGGGGCGAGAGCACCACCTGGACGCATCTGGCCGAGGAGCATCGCCGGTTCGCGTTTCGGGGGGACCCCGAGGGATACGGCATCTCCGCTGCCGTGCTGGTGGGTGACCTGGCCATGACCCTCGCCGACCGGGCGTTCCTGGAATCCGGATTCCCGCCGGAGAGGCTCCTCCCAGGATTCGCACGATACGGCCGGATGCGCACCGACATGGTGGCGGGACAGTTCCTGGACGTGGTCGCGGCGAACCGAGGCGAGGTCCAGGAAGAGGAAGCTCGTCGGATCGCGGTGCTCAAATCCGGTGCGTACACGGTTGAGGGACCGCTGCATATCGGAGCGATCCTCGCGGGGGCTCCCGACCGGCTGCTGGCCAGCCTGTCCGCCTACGGTGTCGCTTTGGGGGAGGCCTTCCAGCTTCGCGACGACATCCTCGGCGCTTTCGGGGATCCGTCCGTCACGGGCAAGGATCGCGACTCGGATCTCCGAGAAGGCAAGCGCACGGTGCTGGTGGCCAAGGCCATCGCGGCGGCGAGCTCCGCCGAACGGCTGTTCCTGGACGAGCGCCTCGGCCGGCCAGACCTCTCCGATCAGGAGGTGGAACGCATCCGGCGGATCATCCGGGGCTCGGGGGCGCTGGAGGGCACGGAGGTTCTCATCGAGGATCTTGGGTCGCGGGCGAGATCCGCCGTCGATCCCGACCTCGCCCCCCCCGAGGTGGGAGCCCTTCTTTCTGAGATGGTGGACGTTCTCATCGCCCGCCCCGTGTAGCCGGGAATTGACCGAGTGAGGATGGTTGCCACGCCCACTTGGGTGTGGGAAACAGTACCGGTGAACCTCCTCGATGCCAGGCGAGTCTTCGGCGACCTCTCGGTCGTGGAGGTGGCCACCACTCGCCAGGACGGAAGCCCTCACGTCGTGCCGCTGTGGTTCGTCTGGAGGGACGAGGCCGTCTACGTCTCGTGCCGGCGCGACTCCACCACGTGGCGAAACATCGAGCACGACCCGCGCGTGGCCCTCGCGTTCCACCTGGGGCGGCGGTGGGACGAACTGGCGGGGGCGGTGATCTACGGGCGAGCAGATCCTCTGGCGCCGGAGCACCCGGCGCTGCGGGGCATCCTTTCGGAGTGGTTCGACAAGTACCGCCCCATGCTCGTCGGTGATGCGTTCCGCAACTACGCTCGGGCGATCGAGAGCCCGGGGATGCTTCGGGTACGGCCACTCCGAGCGGCCTCCTGGGATCACGCCATGGACGCGGGGGCGATCCGGCCCGAGCGACGGGACGCCTGACCTCAGGGGGTTTCCCCAGATTGCGGACAGTCCGGACCGCGAGTAGAGTCAGCTTGTGAAGAATTTCACAAGCGTTCTGGCCTGAGTCTGGGTAGGGCGAAAGGCCCGGGATGACCGAGACAGACGTACTGGTCGTTGGGGGCGGGCCTGCCGGGTCGGCCACTGCATACCACCTCGCACGCCACGGAGTCGACGTTCTCCTCATCGACAAGGCCAGGTTTCCCCGGGAGAAGGTGTGCGGGGACGGGCTCACCCCCCGGGGCGTGAGGGCCGTGAATGCGATGGGCGTCGACACCACAGAGCCCGGGTTCATGAGGATCGACGGCCTCCGCGTCTTCGGTCCGACGGTTGAGCTGAACCTTCCCTGGCCGAAGCTGTCCACGTTTCCCGATTACGGAGTGGTGCGGACCCGGCACGATCTCGACGCGTTATTGCTCAAACAGGCGCTGAAGGCCGGGGCCACAGTGTGGGAGGGTGCCGAGGCCACGAATCCGATCACCGATCGGGGGTGGGTCCTCGGTGCGTCCGTGCGCCGCGAGGACGGGGATGGGGAACAGGCCATCCGTTCTCGCTTCGTGATCGCCTGTGACGGGGCCTCCTCTCGGTTCGGCTCGAAGGTCGGAGTGAGACGGGACATCGGGCGGCCCCTGGGGGTCGCAGCGCGCCGGTATTACCGAAGCCCTCGGGCCCAGGATCCCTACTTCCAGTCGTGGTTCGACCTGTGGAGGCAGGACGTCATCCTCCCGGGATACGGCTGGATCTTCCCCGTCGGTGGTGGGGTCCTCAACGTCGGGGCCGGCCTCCTCAACACCACCAGCCACTTCAAGGACGTCTCGGTGCGGCGAATGCTCGATGCGTTCGTGCAACGGTTCCCGGGGGATTGGGGGCTCACGGAGGAGAACGCGGAAGGCCCTGTTCTCTCGGGGCCGCTCCCGATGGGCATGAACCGTCGTCCCCTGACCGTACCCGGACTGTTGCTCGCCGGGGACGCCGGCGGGATCGTCAACCCGTTCACCGGGGAGGGGATCGCGTACGCGATGGAGTCGGGGGAGCTGGCCGCCGAGATGGTCCACGAGGCCCTGGTGAAGGGGCGTCCGGGCCTGGCGCACGTGTACCCGATCGAGCTTCGGCGGCGCTACGGCCGGTACTTCACCGCGGGTCGCATCTTCGCCCGGGCCATCGGGAATGCGTGGTTCATGCGCAACGCGGTCACCCACGGGTTCCCGCGCGAACGGCTGATGCGCTTCCTCCTTCGGGTCCTCGCCAACGTCACCGACGGGAAGCACGGGGACCTCGACGATCGAGTGATGGACGTCGTGATCCGGATGATGCCGGAGCGATGATGTGCTGAGCGAGTACCTGCCGATCGTGATCCTGGCGGGACTGGCCTTCGCGTTCGCGGTGGGTTCGCTCGTGGTGTCTGCGATGCTTCAGCCACGGCGCCCGACGCCCGCGAAGCTCGCTCCGTACGAGTGCGGCATCGTGCCCGAACGCGAGCCCTCCGACAGATTCCCCGTGAAGTTCTACGTGATCGCGATGCTGTTCATCATCTTCGATATCGAGACGATCTTCCTGTTCCCGTGGGCGGTCACTTTCCGGCAGCTCGGTCTGTTCGGGCTGGTCGAGATGGCCATCTTCATCGGCCTGGTGTTCGTGGCCTACGTCTATGTGTGGCAGCGGGGTGGGCTGGAATGGGATTGAGAGGGGCAGAGCAGACCGCCCTCGAGGAGGAGGTCCGGAGGGGGATCCTCACGACCACCCTGGCCAAGGCGGTCAACTGGGCCCGGAAGCAATCGCTCTGGCCCGCCACGTTCGGCCTGGCGTGCTGCGCCATCGAGATGATGGCCACCGGGGCCGGGCACCATGACCTGGCTCGGTGGGGGATGGAGATCTTCCGCGCCTCTCCCCGCCAGGCGGACCTCATGATCGTGGCCGGCCGGGTGTCGCAGAAGATGGGACCGGTCCTCCGACAGATCTACGACCAGATGCCCGAGCCGAAATGGGTGATCTCGATGGGCGTGTGCGCCTCATCGGGAGGGATGTTCAACAACTACGGAGTGATCCAGGGAGTGGACACGATCGTGCCGGTGGACATGTACGTTCCGGGCTGTCCGCCTCGGCCCGAGATGCTCATGTACGGGATCCTCCGGCTCCACGAAAAGATCTCCAAGCGGGGCACGTTCAAGTGACGGCCGAAGAGCTCGCGGAGCGGCTCCGCCAAGGTTGGGAGGACGTCCTGGTGGCTCGGGGGGAGGTCACCGTGACCATCTCCCGCGACCACCTCCTGGAGACGCTGCGGGCCCTCCGGGA
>DASQUW010000170.1:0-6628 GCA_035641075.1 Actinomycetota bacterium
GTCTCTGCGACCAGGATCCGCACGCTCCTTCGAGCGAACGGCCTCGGCCCGGCTCCCCGGCGATTTGACCCCACCTGGAGCGAGTTCCTCAGGGCCCAGGCGAAGGGGATCCTTGCGCTCGACTTCTTCACCACCGAGACACTCTGGCTCCGGACGATCTAAGTCCTGTTCGCGATCGAGCTTGGTCCCGTCGGGTGCACGTCGCCGGTGTCACCCGGAACCCGGACTCGGCGTGGGTTACCCAGCAAGCCCGGAACTTGGTGGTGGAATGCCGGCTGGAAGGGATCCGATTCATGATCCGAGACCGAGACTCCAAGTTCTCCGGTCCCTTCGACGAGGTGTTCCGCTCGGAGGGCGTACGGATCATCCAGACACCGATCCGAGCTCCGAGGGCGAACGCGTTCGCCGAGCAGTGGGTTCGCACGGTCCGGACCGAGTGCCTGGACTGGACGCTGGTCTTGGGCCGGCGCCACTTGGAGCGGGTGCTCCGGGCCTACGCCTCGCACTACAACGAGGACTCGCAGGCTGCCGCCTCACGACCTGGAAAGCGGTGGCTCATGGGCGGGGCAGTTGGGAAGAGGCAGGGGAACCGCAAGGAAGCCCCGATCAGCCTCCGGGCAGAGGTCCCGGACCATGCTGGGCGAGTGCATCTACGCGGCGATCTACCAGAGCTCGGAGCAGCGCAGGAGGGCGCTGCGCACGTGGGTGGAGCGCTACAACGTGCGAAGACCCCATGGGAGCTTGGGAGGCCAGGCTCCGATGACCCGGCTACGCCAGTCCCTGATAAACGTCCTTGTCGCGCACAGCTAGCATCGGGTGGAGAGACCCGGAACGAGGGCGAGATGGCGGTCAAGGTCCGCTTCGAGGATGTCGTCAAGATCTTCGGCAAGCGTCCGGACGGTGAGCCTCTGGAGATGCTCCGAGCAGGCGCCTCCAAGGCCGAGGTCCTCGGACAGACCCGCCACGTGATCGGAGTGGCCGGCGTGACGCTCGACGTCGTCGAAGGCGAGATCTTCGTCGTGATGGGCCTGTCGGGGTCGGGCAAGTCGACGCTCGTCCGGATGGCGAACCGCCTGTACGAGCCAACCGCGGGGCACGTCTATGTGGACGGCGAGGACGTCTGCTCAATGCACCGAGATCCGGCCGACGGCCCGTGGGCGTCGGAGAAACGGATGCAGGAGATCCGCCGGACCAAGATGGCCATGGTCTTCCAGCACTTCGGCCTGTTCCCGCACCTCACCGTGGCCGACAACGTGGCCTACGGGCTGAAGGTGCAGGGCGTGGACGAGGAACGTCGGCGTCGGCGGGCGTGGGAGGTCCTCGAGCAGGTCGGGCTCCGCGACTGGGCCGAGCAGTTCCCGAAGGAGCTCTCCGGTGGGATGCAGCAGCGGGTAGGCCTCGCCAGGGCGCTGGCTCCCGATCCAGACATCCTGTTGATGGACGAGGCGTTCAGCGCGCTGGATCCGCTGATCCGCAGGAAGATGCAGGACGAGCTGTTGGAGCTGCAGTCCCGTCTCCGCAAGACGATCCTGTTCGTCACCCACGACATCAACGAGGCGTTCCGCCTCGGCAACCGTGTCGCGATCATGAAGGACGGGTGGATCGTCCAGGTCGGCACCCCGACCGAGATCGTTACGCGACCGGAAGACGAGTACGTGGCCGAGTTCATGGCCGACGTCGATCAGGCGAAGGTCGTCTCCGTTGGTTACGTGATGAGCAAGGTGCGCCCGCTGGTGCTCGGCGAGACCACCCTCGTTTCGGCCCGGAATGCAGCGAGGGAGGGAGCCTTCTACGTCATCGACGAAGAGGGTCGGCCCGTCGGGCTCGCAACCGCCGCGCGCCTAGAGGAAGCCATCGGCAACGCGTCCGATGATCTCTCGTCCGCACTGGTGCAGGATTTCCCGCGTGCGGACGAGACCGTCGTGTGCGCCGAGCTCTTCGGCCTCTGCGGATCCGGATATCCCATCGCGGTGCTGGACGAGCGAGGCCGACTCCAGGGAGTCGTGCAGCCGCTCGAGCTGCTTTCGAGGTTGGGCGCCGTCGAGGTCGTCGCTGCCGCCGGCGCCCGTCCGCGCCCAGGTGCATTCCAGGCGGAGGAAGGAGTGGGCGATGCTGGCACAGGCGGCTGACCCTCCGTTCTGGAGCCCGGAGTTCTTCGACGAGCACACGCTCCCAATCGGGGAATGGTTCAGGGTGCTCGTGTTCTGGCTGGCTGAGCACGCCCAGTCGGTGTTCGACGTGATCCGGTGGCCGGTGGACCAGGTGCTGAACCGCTCGGTCGATCTCCTGAATGTCTTGCCGTGGCCGATCGTCGTGCTGGCGTTCCTGCTGATCGGGTGGCGGCTCCGCGGACTCCTCGTCGGCGCCCTGTCTGCCGCCGGGCTGGTCTTCTTGGGATTCCTCGCCCCGGAACTTTGGGGCCAGACGATGGAAACCCTCGCCATGATCGTGACCGCCGTCGCATTCTGCGTCATCACGGGGATCCCGCTCGGGATCCTCGCCGCCCGGAGCGATCGGCTGGAGGCCGCCCTGCGCGGCGTGCTCGACGCGATGCAGACGATCCACCCCTTCGTCTACCTGCTTCCCGCGGTCTTCTTCTTCGGCCTGGGGCGCACGCCCGGCGTGATCGTCACGATCATCTTCGCTTTGCCGCCCATCGTGCGCCTGACCGACCTGGGGATCCGGCAGGTTCCGACCGAGGCGGTCGAGGCCGGTCGCGCATTCGGCTCCAGTGAGCTCCAGCTCCTCCGGGACGTTCAGCTTCCGCTAGCTCGGCCTACGATCATGGCCGGCCTCAACCAGACCCTCATGCTCTCGCTGTCGATGGTGGTGATCGTGGCGTTGATCGCCGGCGGCGGGCTGGGTCAGGTGATCCTGCGGGGCGTGAACCGTGCCGACGTTCCGATCGCGACCACCTCCGGCCTCGCGGTGCTCATCCTGGCCGTCGTCCTCGACCGCCTCTCACAGGCGCCTCGCGGAGAGCGGCCACGGGCTCGGGCGGGTCGATGGAAACCACTCCGAGCGAGGGTCTGGCCGCCGTAGCGGCCGCGTCTGACGGTTGCGCGCTGCGCACCCCCCTGCCTTGACTGAGCATCTGCCTTGGTCCTAACGTCGAGTGCATCGCGATGCGCGTCGCGCGCCGTGCGGGACGACCCTGGAGGTGGGCGCATGCGGTACCTCGGATCCAAGTCGATCCTTCTGTTCGTGCTCTTCGCGGTGGTCGCCGCCGCGTGCGGGGAGGGAGGCGACGGGGGCGAAGAAGCGGACGGCGCCGGCGCTCGTCCGGGCGAAGGCACCACGATCGTATCCGCCCGACCCAACTGGGACACCTCCTACTTCGACACGGAGATCGTCGAGAGGCTCCTGGAGGAGCTCGGCTACGAGGTGACACCACCGGAGGACAAGGAGCTCGCTCCCGAGGTCTTCTATCCGGCGCTGGCACGGGGCGAGGTGGACTTCTGGGCCGAGGGGTGGTTCCCTCTGCACGACCCCTTCTTCGAGGAGGAGGTTCCGGCCGCCGGTGCAGTCGCCGACAACGTGACGATCGTCGGCGCGATGGTCGAGGCGGGAGCCCTCCAGGGCTACCTGGTCGACGCGGCTTCCGCCGAAGAGAACGGCATCACAAACGTGAACGACCTCAAAGACCCGGCGCTCGCCGAGGTCTACGACCGCGACGGCGACGGCAAGGCCGATCTCATCGGGTGCAACGAGGGATGGGGTTGCGCGGTCGCGATCAACGACGCCACGCAGCAGAATGGTTGGGGCGACACGATCGAGCACGTCCAGGGTGAGTACTCGACGTTGATGGTGGACACGATCGCCAGGGTCGAGCGCGGCGAGCCGGTCCTCTACTACACGTGGACACCGAACTGGACGGTGGGTGCCCTCGCCCCCGGCGAGGACGTGGTGTGGATCGAGGCCCCCAGCCCGCCCGGCGAGGACACGGTGGTCGAGGGCGTGCCCGGCTGCGTGACGGACCCGTGCGAGATGGGGTTCCCGCCGAACAACCTCCAGATCGTCGCGAACAACGACTTCCTTGCCGAGAACCCCGCGGCGGCCACGCTCTTCGAGGTGATCGAGATCCCGGTCGGGGATATCAACGCCCAGAACCTGTTGATGAACGAGGGCGAGAACACGCAGGCGGACATCGAGCGGCACGCCGAGGAGTGGATCGCGGAGAACCGCGACCTCGTGGACGGGTGGATACAGGAGGCCACCGCCGCGGCGTAGCCGACCTGCGTCGCTTTGCGGCAGAACACCGCCTTTGAAGGCGGGCAGGCGGGCTGCGCCGCGTTTCGCCCAGACTCGAGGCGGTGTTCACGATCTTCTAGCGAGGGCGAGAGGTCTCTGAGGGACCACTTCCCGGGTCGAGGATGCGATCCGGTGAACGAACGGGAGCGTGGCGTCCTGGTGGGTGCGTTAGGGAGGCCGAGGTATGAGGTCGTCCCCGTGGGAGGAGCCGAGGATCTCGTCCTCGCGCACCTCTCGAAAGACGTCAAGGTCACGGCGACGGTCTCACCAAGGCGAGGCATCGATCACACCTTGGATTTTTGCGAGCGGCTGCGGAAGGAGGGGTTCACGGTGGTCCCGCACCTCTCCGCCCGGTTGCTCCGCGACCTCACCCATCTCGCCGCCATCCTGGACAGGCTGCGCGAGGCAGGGATCCATGAGCTCTTCGTGGTCGGCGGCGACATCGACGAACCTATCGGAGATTTCCCCGGCGCCGATGCCCTCCTAGTGGCCATGTCGAAGATGGGTCATCACCTCCAGGAGATCGGCATCGCCGGGTACCCGGAGAGCCATCCCCTGATTGACGACGACGTCACGATCCAGGCGATGTGGGACAAGCGACGCCACGCCACGCACATCGTCAGCCAGATCTGCTTCCGTCCCAAGACGATCGGCGAGTGGGTGCGCCGGATCCGGAGGCGAGGCGTCGATCTGCCCGTGTACGTGGGGATACCCGGCGTGGTCGACGCGCGGAAGCTGCTGCGCATCGCCGCGAAGACAGGAGTCGGGGAATCGGCCAGGTTCCTAAGTCGGCACCGGAGCTGGTTCCTGCGCCTGGCTTTCCCGGGCGGCTACAGCCCAGACCGCCTGATCCGAGGGCTGCTCCCGTACATGGTCGAGCCGAGAAACGCGATCGCCGGCTTCCACGTGTACACCTTCAACGAGCTGATCGCGACGGAACGGTGGCGTCGCCACACGCTCGAGAGGCTGACGAGTTAACGGAGGTTGAACGGCGCTACATCACGCATTGGGTTCCGCTGGGACAAGCTGCGTGGGCGCCACGCGATCGACCCCACGCGCGAGCGTTCACGCAAACTGGCTGCCCTACGGCGTCTTGGTTCGAGCGCTGTTCCCTCGGCATCCGCCATTGAGAGTCGACATCACGCTCAAGCCGCCAGGCCGTATGTCGCTTCTACCTGGACGAACGCGCCCGACAGCTTTCGTCCCTTTCGTCTGGTTCGTGCCGGCGGCACGGACCTCCGCAGAAACCACAATCGCGGAGCGTGGCGCTTCAGTCGCCGGCCGCGAGAGAGTTCAAGGCCGTTCGCCACGTTCTTGAAGGCCCGTCTTGTATGACGGCATCAACAGACTGGCCCACGCATTGGCCCCGCGGCGTACCGGGCGACGACGCAAGAGGACGGGTTGCGAAGAGAAGCAAATGCGCAGGTAGATAGTCATCACATCACATCGCCGCAGGTGGCGGGATCCATCTCGAGAACACTCTCAAGGTGGAGACACGGGTCAAGTGCCGTTGGACTACGACGAAAACCGCAGGTCACGAGCCCAAATTACGCCGCGCCCGTCAACATGGGTGTATGAGCCGATCGCTCCAACCTCGCTTGTGACGGCGCTCGAATCGGCGATCGCCCGGAAAAACGAGGCCCTGAGAGCCACAGAGAGCCATTTTCGCGACGGCCCTAGACCAGGTGTCCGGCCAGATCCACGTCCTCACGCCGTTCGCCACCAGCTCGCCTGTCACCTCCTTGAAGGGCACACAAAGCCGTGATCGTCGCCGCGACCAGCGCGTTTCGTACCATCGGCCTCCCTCTCGTGGGAGGTTCGGTCCGTGCTTTTCGCCCTCGCGTACCTGCTGCTGCGCCGCCTGCTCCAACTCGTCGCCGGCTCCTCCACCGATCTGAGCAAGGATGTCGAGCTGGTGGTGCTTCGCCACCAGCTGAAGGTGCTGAAGCGTCGGGTTGGCACACCGCGCCTTCGCCGTCGCGACCGGCTCTTCATGGCCGCGATTAGCCGGAGTCTCCCTCGGTTCCGGTGGTCGTCGTTCCTTGTCAGTCCTCAGACGCTCCTTCGCTGGCACCGGGAGCTGGTGCGAAGGAAATGGACCTACGCGCGGCGCTCGGTCGGTGGCAGACCGCCGATGAGCGAGGAGCTCCGGCAGCTGATCCTGCGCATGGGAAGAGAGAACCCCCGGTGGGGGTGCATCCGGATCAAGGGCGAGCTCGCCAAGCTCGGTGTCCGTGTCTCTGCGACCAGGATCCGCACGCTCCTTCGAGCGAACGGCCTCGGCCCGGCTCCCCGGCGATTTGACCCCACCTGGAGCGAGTTCCTCAGGGCCCAGGCGAAGGGGATCCTTGCGCTCGACTTCTTCACCACCGAGACA
>DASQUW010000171.1:0-18510 GCA_035641075.1 Actinomycetota bacterium
GTGCGACTCCCTGACCGAGCTTCTTGCTGGCACTCATCAATGATCGAGTCCGGTCACTTTCGGTTGATCGCGTCGACGATCCTTCGTGCTTCTTTCACCCGTTTTCTCGGGACCAGAACCTGAAAGAGGTGCCGCCCAAGGCCGATTTCGCCCGCCATCTCTTTTCCGATCGGGAGAAACTGGGCTTCACTGACCGGGGATTCTTTGGACTCCGGGAAGACTCGGGCTGCGATTCCGTCGGCTTGGAGCCGGCCGGCGAGCAGCCAGGCTTCTTCCCAGGGCAATTCGGCCACGGTCACAGGGTCGCTTCGGCCCGGGGCCGTCATCGTGCGTCGCCGCGGCCACCCAGGGGCGGAGTTCCCCTCCTGGCGAAGGGGACGTGGCCGCGGAACGTCCACGGCGTCTCGGCGTCGCGGCGGATCTGGAGGGCCCCGAGGCGCAGGGCCTCGGCTCGTCCGGCGAGCGCCCAGGGCGAAACCCCCGGCCGGCTCGCACGGAGGGCTTCCTCCAGAGCGGCCAGGACCAGTCGCTCCTCTTCCGGCGAGAGGTCGGGAGGCAGCTCGTAGCGTGGCATCTACAGCGGGATGTTCCCGTGCTTGCGGGGAGGCACCGCCTCGCGCTTCGTCTTCAACATGTGCAGCGATCGGATCAGCCGGATCCTCGTCTCCGCCGGCTCGATCACGTCGTCGATGAAGCCGCGTTCGGCGGCGATGTACGGATTCGCGAACCGCTCCTCGTATTCGCCAACGAGCTCCTTGCGCCGGGCCTCCGCGTCGTCCGCCTCGCGAAGGTCCTTCCGGTGGATGATGTTGACGGCGCCCTCCGGGCCCATCACCGCGATCTCCGCCGACGGCCACGCGTACGAGACGTCCGCCCTTATGTGCTTCGAGTTCATCACGACGTACGCGCCCCCGTAGGCCTTCCTGGTGATGACGGTCATCCGCGGCACGGTGGCCTCGGTGAACGCATACAGGAGCTTCGCACCTCGGCGGATGATCCCCCCGTATTCCTGCGCGGTTCCGGGGAGGAACCCGGGGACGTCGACGAACGTCACCAGCGGCACATTGAACGCGTCGCAGAACCGCACGAACCGCGCCGCCTTCTCGGACGATTCGATATCGAGCGTGCCCGCCAGCACCTTCGGCTGGTTCGCCACGATACCGACGGAGTGTCCATCGAGCCTCGCGAATCCGATGACGATGTTCATGGCCCACCGGGGGAAGACCTCGAAGAACTCTCCGTCATCGACGACCGTCCTGATGACGTCCTTCATGTCGTAGGGCTCCCTGGAGGATGCCGGCACGATGTCGTTCAGCTCATCCGCCAGGCGCATCGGGTCGTCTCCGGCGGCGAACGACGGGGGGTCCTCGACGTTGTTCGAGGGCAGGAACGAGAGGAGGTAGCGGACCTGTTGGAGACACTCCTCCTCGTTCTCGGCGGTGAAGGAGGCGATGCCCGAGCGGCTCGCGTGCGTCTGAGCGCCGCCCAGCTCCTCGAACGTGACGTCCTCTCCGGTGACGGTCTTGATGACCTCGGGGCCGGTGATGAACATGTTCGACGTCTCCTCCACCATGAAGATGAAGTCGGTCACGGCGGGGGAGTAGACGGCGCCTCCGGCCGATGGCCCCATGATCACGCTGATCTGCGGGATGACCCCTGAGGCTCGGACGTTTCGGTCGAAGATCGTGCCGTACCCGGCGAGTGACGCCGCCCCTTCCTGGATCCTGGCGCCGCCCGAGTCATTCAGCCCGACGACGGGCGCGCCCGTGGCCACGGCCATGTCCATGATCTTGCAGATCTTCTGGGCATGCGTCTCCCCGAGCGAGCCTCCGAAGACCGTGAAGTCCTGCGAGAACACGAACACCTTTCGTCCGTCGATGGTTCCCCACCCCGTGACGACCCCGTCCCCCTTGGGGTGGGTGCGCTCGATCCCGAATCCGTGCGCCTGGTGGACCGCGAGCATGTCGGTCTCGACGAAGGAGTCGGGGTCCAGGAGCAGATCCAGGCGCTCCCGGGCGGTGAGCTTCCCCCGCTCGTGCTGCCGGTCGATGGCGTCCTTGCCGCCCGCTGTCTGGGCCTGACGTTTCCGCCGGCGCACTTCGGCGATCCTCCGCTGTGCAACGTTCTGCTCGCCGGCTTCACGGTCCGCTGGGGTCTTTCGCGTAGTGGCCATGTTCGAACGAGGAGTCTAGCGGAGCATCGGGTCCCTTACTCCCAGAGGGCGAGCCCCGTTTGCTCGTCCGGCGCCCGGACCGGAGGTTTCCCGTCCAGGGCCCGCACGTACGCTTCGGCGGCGAACACGATCGTCCCGGGCATCAGATGTCCACCGACGGCCCGTCCATCCGCCCCGCTCGCCACGATATGAAGGTGGACGAACGGGAGACCGTCGCGGATCGAGACGTTGCCGAGCCCCGAGGCGATCTCCCAGTGGCCGGGCAGATCGAGGGTCTCGTACTCCCGGCGATCCTGGTGGTAATAGCCGAGCACCAGGCTGGAGACGGCTCCGATGACCTGCACGGTGCCGGCCACCATGTTGAGGCTCGCTGCCAGCTGGGTCAGCTCTTCCAGGAGGTCTGAGCCCGAGGCGAGTCGCCCCATCGCGGCCATCCCGTCGTTGGATCGATAGGGCTCCATGTCTTCGCTCCTTTCTCGCGGGCGCAGGCCGTAGCGTAGTCGCCGCCTTCCGCGGAAATGTCACCCCCGGCCTCTACGATGCCCTCATGGAGCTCACTCCGGTCCAGGAACGGACCCTGGCCGATCTCATGGCGAGGGACGTCTCCCGGCCGACGTTCTCCCGCGATCTGGCGCCGAGACTCCGTGCGCTCCTCGAGAAACTCGTCGGGCCGGCGCTGTCGGCCCTGCCCGAGGGCGAGCGGATCGTCGTGTCCAAGTCCGGGCTCACCAACCTCCACACCCGATGTGAGGGTCTGTACCTCGCGAACGCGCTGGGGGAAGGCGCCTTCGAATTCTCGCTGCCTCTTGCCATCGGCAAGCTCGTTCACAAGGCCATCGAGGCAGACGTGGTCGGGGAACGACTGGGCGAAGGCGAGCTCGTCGAGAAGGCCCTTGGGCGCCTGCGGTCAACAGAGCCCGAGTTCGACATCTTCGTCGGGGAGCTAGACACGATCGAGCGGTCGGAGCTCGTAGGCGAGGCGATCCGCCGAGTCGTGCTTTTCCGCGGGACGTTTCCGCCTCTCCAGAAGTCCTGGGCACCCATCCCGGAGTTGCGAATGAAGCATGAGCTCCTCGACGGCCGCCTCCTGCTCACGGGGACCGTTGACCTCTGCCTCGGGAAGCCCCGGGACGAAGCCCCCATGGAAGCCCGCCGCCTGTTCATCGAGCTCAAGACGGGCATCGAGCGCCCGGAGTTCATCGACGACCTGAGGTTCTACGCCCTGGTGGCCACCCTGCGATTCGGTGTTCCGCCATTTCGAGTGGCCACCCTGATGCTCGAGGACGGGACGTACCGTCCCGAGGCCGTGACGGAGGACCTGTTGGAGGCGGCGGCCCGGCGGGCCGCTGACGCTGCATCGAGACACGTCTTGCTTCTCGACGGGCAGGAAGCCGCCCTCCGCCCGGGCCCCTGGTGCGGGTGGTGCCCCCGCCGAGACACCTGTCCCGAGTCCGTGATGAGGAAATAGGCCCCGCTCGAGCCGCCGCGCTACCCTAGGGGGACATGTTCGAGCGCTTCACCGACCGTGCCCGCCGGGTCGTCGTCTTGGCCCAGGAAGAGTCTCGGATGCTGAACCACAACTACATCGGCACCGAGCATCTCCTGCTCGGGCTCCTCCACGAGGGTGAGGGTGTGGGGGCGCAAGCTCTCGAGTCCATGGGGATCTCGCTGGAAAGGGTCCGGCGGCAGGTGGAGGAGATCATCGGTCAGGGACAGTCCACGCCGCCGGAGCACATCCCTTTCACCCCCCGTGCCAAGAAGGTCTTGGAGCTGTCGCTTCGAGAGTCGAAGCAACTCGGTCACAAGTACCTGGGTACCGAACACATCCTGCTCGGGCTGGTCAGAGAGGGGGAAGGCGTCGCCGCACAGGTGCTTCAGAAGCTCGGAGCGGACCTGAGCGCCGTGCGCCAGCAGGTGATCGAGCTCTTGGCCGCCGCCAGCACACCTGAAGGAATCCTTGAAAAATCGGCCCAGTCGGGTGTCAGGCAGGAAGAGGCTTCCGACGTACCCGTCTGTCCCCGGTGCCGGGCCTCGCTGCAGGAATCCATCGCCTACGGGGTGCTCGACGTGCGGACTCCTGAAGGAGAGGAGGGCCGCGCCGTCCAGTTCGTTTTCTGTCGACGGTGCGGCACCTGGCTCGGGACGATCCCCCCGGCCTGAACGTCTCTTGCCTGCCCCGGTGGAAATAACCTACTCTTGAGTAGCCGGGTGGCTGGCGCCCGGTCATCCGTCACCGATTCCGGCAGCGAGGCGATGTCCGAGGATCCGTTCGAGATCGGAGAGATCCCTCCCATCGGGGAGGTCCCCGCCCGTATGTACGCACAGGTCATCCGGCCCGAACGGTTCGGGGATCCGGCGAAGGCCTTCCAGGTCGAGGAGATCGAGGTTCCCCGGATCGGTCCGCACGATGCTCTCGTGTTGGTGATGGCCGCCGGTATCAACTACAACAATGTCTGGGCGGCCCGAGGAGTCCCCGTCGACGTCTGCGAGCTTCACGGACGATTCGACGAGCCCACTGAGTTCCACATCGGGGGATCGGATGCCTCCGGCGTGGTCTACGCGGTCGGTGAGCGCGTGGACAACGTGAGGGTCGGGGACCGCGTCGTGGTGCACTGCGGCCAATGGGATCCCGACGATGCCGTCCTCTCGGCTGGGGACGATCCCACATTCGCTCCCTCCTTCCGTATCTGGGGTTACGAGTCGAACTGGGGCTCGTTCGCCCAGTTCACCAAGGTCCAGGCCCATCAATGCCTGCCGAAGGCGCCGCAGCTCACCTGGGAGGAGGCGGCGGCCCCCACGCTGGTCGGGGCCACCGCGTACCGGATGCTGCTCGGCTGGCCGCCGAACATCGTGGGCCCCGACGACGTCGTCCTGGTGTGGGGAGGGGCCGGCGGACTCGGGTCGATGGCCATCCAGCTCGTCCGGGAGCACGGGGGAAAGGCCGTCGCGGTGGTCTCCTCGGAGGAGAAGGCCGACTTCTGCAAACGGCTCGGGGCCGTCGGGACCATCGACCGCAAGCAGTTCTCGCACTGGGGGATGCCGCCCCACTGGACGGATACCGATGCCTACGGACGGTGGATCGAGGACGCGAAGGCCTTCGGGAAGGCCATCTGGGACGCGGTCGGGGAGAAGACGGCCCCGAGGATCGTGTTCGAACACCCCGGCGAGGAAACCATCCCGACCTCGATCTTCGTCTGCGACACCGGCGGGATGGTGGTGATCTGTGCCGGCACCACCGGCTACAACGCGGTCGCAGACCTCCGGTACCTGTGGATGCGTCAGAAGCGGTTCCAGGGATCGCACTTCGCCAACGACGAGCAATCGGCGGCATTCAACGAGATGGTCGGCGCCGGGCGGATCGACCCCTGTCTGTCGCGAACGTTCTCGTTCCAGGACATCGGAAAGGCCCACCAGCTCATGGGCGAGAACGCGCACCCCGAGGGGAACATGGCGGCCCTGGTATCGGCGCCCCGGGAGGGCCTCACCGACCTCCCCGCCTGACTCAGGACTACTTCGCGGGCTCCTGCACCAACTCCACCAGGACACCTCCGAAACCCTTGGGGTGGACGAAGGCCACCGTCGTACCCCGGGAGCCGCGGCGTGGCTGCTCGTCGACGAGGGGAACCCCCTGCTCCTTCAGGCGATCAAGCGCGTCGGTGAGATCGTGCACGCGGTAGGCGACGTGGTGGATGCCGCCTCCGCGTCGCCGGAGGAACCTCCCCACCGGTGTGCTGGGGGAAAGAGCCCCGAGCAGCTGGATGTAGGACGTCCCCACGGCGAACATGACTTCCTCGACGCCCTGGTCTTCGATGGTCTCGCGATGGGACGGCTCGATCCCGAAGGCCTTCCGATACCTCTCGACAGCGGCCTCGAGGTCGGGGACCGCGATCCCCACATGATCCACGTCCTGGAGCATCGGACGACGATACCCTGCGGCGATCCGGCACCGCACGGCCCCTTGGCAGGAGCGGGCCGGATGGTGTCGAATACTTCTGTGGAGCTCGAGCCGCCCAACGCGCTCGGGCCATTTTTTGTTGGAGGATGAGGATGGAGCGGGAGTCCCAGCAGCCGGCAGGAATCACCGAACCGATCCAGAACGACGTCGCCGCGCTCCTGGGGCAATCCAAGCTTCTGCAAGCGGGACGGGCGGATGTCGCCCGGATCAGGGAACGTACCCGCCAGCGCCGCCTCCTCCGCCTGGCGTTCGTGCTGGGGATCATCGATGCATACCTGTGGTACCGCTTCCTGTCGGGGAACCCCTTCGGCGCCCCCCAGCTCCCCAACGACTGGGTCATCTGGCTCCCGGCCGTGCTGCTCATCGCGCTGCTGGGCCTGATGATGCTGATGCCTCTGTCCAGCGGGCGGTCCCCCCACATGCTGGTTCGCCCCGAGCACATCGAGATCGGGCTGGAGAACGTCCGGGGACTCGACGGTCCGGTTGACGAGGTCATCCGGACCCTCAACGTCTTCCTCGGATACTCGACCTTCCGGGAGCGCCTCGGAGGCAACCCCCGGCGGGGGATCCTGTTCGAGGGGCCGCCGGGGACCGGAAAAACCTACCTGGCCAAGGCCATGGCCAAGCAGGCCGGCGTTCCATTCCTGTTTGTGTCCGCGCCCGCGTTCCAGTCCATGTGGTACGGCATGACCAATGCCCGGATCCGCTCCTTCTTCCGAGCGCTCAGGAAGGCGGCTCGCCGTGAAGGCGGGGCCATCGGGTTCATCGAGGAGATCGATGCGATCGGCGTCGACCGTGGCTCGATGTCCGCCTCGCCCGCACCCGAATCCGCCCGTTCCGTGACCAACATGATCTCTTCCGGGACCGGTGGCATGGTCAACGAGCTGCTCATCCAGATGCAGTCGTTCGACCAGCAGACGTGGCGTCACAAGCAGCGCGACCGATTCGTCGAGTGGCTGAACGGCTACCTCCCGGCGGGGAGGCGCCTGCGAACTCGCACCCCCGAGTACCACAACATCCTGCTGATCGCGGCGACCAACCGGGGCGATTCGCTGGACCCGGCCCTCCTCCGCCCGGGCCGGTTCGATCGCCGCCTGTATTTCGACCTCCCGACAAAGAAGGGACGCCGGGACCTCATCGATGTCTTCCTCGGGCTGAAGGCTCATGAGGACGATCTGGACAGGGAGGAGTTTCGGGAGCGGCTGGCGCACGACACCTTCGGATACACGCCGGTGATGATCGAGCACCTCTTCGACGAGGCGCTGCTCGTGGCATTGCGGAACGATCGAGACCGGATGCGGAACTCCGACGTCTACGAGGCCAAGCTGTCCGAGGAGATCGGACTGAAGCAGGCGGTTGTGTACACGGAGGCCGAGCGCCAGGCCGTGGCCACACACGAGGCCGGGCACGCCACCGTGGCGTACTTCCTGGGCAAGACCCGCCGTCTCGAGGTCCTCTCGATCATCAAGCGGCGGAAGTCCCTCGGCCTGCTGGCCCACGCGGAGCTGGAGGAGCGGTTCACGAAGTCGCGATCCGAGCTCGAATCGATGCTGGCCATCGCCCTCGGTGGGATGGCCGCCGAGGAGCTCTTCCTCGGCGAGCCGGGGACGGGCCCGGCGTCGGACCTCGCATCGGCCACCGAGATCGCGGCGATGATGGTCGGGGCCCTCGGGATGGGAGGCTCTCTCGTCTCGTACGAGGCAGTTGCGGAGGGGCCGGTCTCGACGCGGAACCTCGTGGGCAAGGTCCTCGGGGACTCCGGGGGAAAGCAGAAGGTGGAGGAGCTCCTCGGCGGACAGAAGGAGCGGGCCATCGCCGTCCTCGACGAGAACCGTGACGTCGTGGAGGGGCTCCGGGACGCCCTGCTCGAGCGGGACGAGCTCATCGGTGATGAGATCCTCGACGTGATCCAAGCTGCCCTGGCGCGTCGAGACGAGGTCCCGACGCCGTAGCGGAACCAAATCCCTTTCCGCGGTCCCGACGCACCCACCGGTCAGACGTAGAATGGGCTGGTCGTGACCACTTCTGTCATCGTGGCGGGTGCGAGGACGCCGATCGGCAAGTTCGGTGGCGGGTTTCGCGACCTTGCCGCCGTCGAACTCGGCGCGGCGGCCGTCCGGGAAGCACTGACCAGGGCCGGGATCGCCTCGGACCAGGTCGATTACGTGATCATGGGCCACGTCCTCCAGGCGGGTGCCGGACAGATCACAGCCCGACAGGCCGCCATCAAGGCAGGCATCCCCAAAGAGATTCCGGCCATCACGATCAACAAGGTCTGCCTCTCGGGGCTCAATGCGGTGGCCCTGGCCGACCAGCTGATCAGGGCCGGCGAGATCGAGATCGCCGTGGCCGGTGGGATGGAGTCGATGAGCGGGGCCCCCTACCTCATCCCGGAGGCCCGGTGGGGCGTTCGTCTGGGTGACGCCGAGCTCGTCGATTCCATGATCTATGACGGTCTGTGGTCGACGTTCACCGAGAAGCACATGGGGCACTCCTCCGACGAGGTCAACGAGGAGCTCGGCGTCCAACGACAGGAGCAGGACGCCTGGGCGGCCAGGAGCCATCGCCGGGCGCACGACGGGTGGGAGAGCGGCCGGCTCCGTGAGGAGACCGTCCCGGTCGAGGTGCCACAGCGGAAGGGAGAGCCCGTGGTGGTCGACCGTGACGAAGGCATCCGGTCGGACACCACGCCGGAGTCGCTGGCCAAGCTTCCTGCCGTGTTCCGGAAGGACGGAACCATAACCGCGGGCAACGCTTCACAGATCTCGGACGGAGGCGCCGCTCTCGTGGTGATGAGCGCGCAGCGGGCGGAGGCTCTCGGGCTGGAGCCACTGGCCGAGGTGGTGGCTCACGGCATGAGTGCGGAGCGCTACCCGTACTTGCACACGGTCCCGGCGTTGGCCCTGGAGGCGGCGCTGAAGAAGGCGAGCATCTCGGCCACCGACCTCGGGCTCGTGGAGATCAACGAGGCCTTCGCTGCGGTGTCGCTGCACGCCACCAGGATGCTCGGCGTCGACGAGGACATCGTGAACGTCAACGGAGGCGCCGTCGCACTCGGCCATCCCATCGGCATGAGCGGCGCTCGCCTCGTGCTCACGCTCGCCCACGAGATGCGCCGCCGCGGGGTCAGATACGGAGGCGCGACCCTGTGCGGCGGGGGCGGGCAGGGCGACGCGCTCATCATCCGCCGGCCCGCGTAGGTCGACGGGTCGTGAACGATACCGCCTTCGGTCTGTCCGAAGAGCTGGAACAGTTCCGCAAACTTGTCCGGGAGATCTGCGAGGAGAAGCTCGCTCCCCGCGCCCCCCAGATCGACGAGGAGGACGAGTACCCCTGGGACGTTCACAAACTGTTCGTGGAAAACGAGCTGATGGCGGTGGGGTTCCCGGAGGAACACGGAGGTGCCGGCGGCGGCTCCGTCACCATGGCGGTGATGATCGAGGAGATCGCCAGGGTCTCGGCCAGCGCGTCACTGATTCCCCTGGTGAATCGCCTCGGAGCGATCCCCGTGATGATTGCAGGATCCGATGCGCTGAAGGATCGGCTCCTGGGAGGGATCTCCCGAGGTGAGCATCAGATGTCGTACGCGTTGACCGAGCCCGGCGCCGGTTCCGATGCCAGATCGATGCGCACCACGTACGAGCGCGACGGCGATGGGTTCCGACTTCGCGGAACGAAACGGTTCATCACGGGCGCGGGCGCCTCGGACCGGTACACAGTGTTCGCCACCCGGGACCCGGAGCTCAGAGCCAAGGGAGTCTCGGCGTTCGTGGTCCACGCCGACGACGACGGGTTTTCCGTGGGGAAGTCCGAGAAAAAGATGGGGATCCGGGGCTCGCCCACCCGGGAGGTGTACCTGGACAACGTGGGGATCCCGGGTGACCGACTGATCGGAGAAGAGGGAGAGGGGTTCACCTACGCGATGCGCACGCTCGACTACTCGCGGCCAACGATCGCCGCGCAGGCCCTCGGCATCGCCCAGGGCGCATTCGATGCGGCGGTCCGGTACGCGTCCGAGCGGGAGCAGTTCGGCCAGAAGATCGCCGAGTTCCAGGGACTCCAGTTCATGCTGGCCGACATGGCCATGGACATCGAGGCGGCCCGACTGCTCACGTACAAGGCCGCGGCGCTGTGCGACGCGCAGGATCCGCAGCTCACGTACTTCGCATCCATCGCCAAGTGCCACGCCTCCGACACGGCGATGAAGGTCACCACCGACGCCGTTCAGATCCTGGGCGGGTACGGCTACATGCGCGAGTACGGCGTGGAGCGAATGATGCGCGATGCCAAGATCACCCAGATCTACGAAGGGACGAACCAGATCCAGCGCGTGGTGATCGCCCGCCAGGTGCTCCGGGCTCTCGGCTCGTGATCCGGGGGACCTCCGGCCCGGTCGACCTCACACCGAAGCCGGTGTCGGCTTCCCGGGTGACGCTGTCCATCCAGATGCAGGTGACCGACGCCAACATCGCGGGCAACGTCCACGGTGGGACCATCATGAAGCTCGTCGACAACGCGGCCGGTCTCGCCGCGGCCAAGCACGCCGGTGGGTATGCGGTGACCGCGGTGATGGACGAGATGTCCTTCCTCGAGCCGGTCTATCTCAGCGATGTGGTCACGCTGAAGGCCTCCGTGAACCAGGCGTTCAATACCTCGATGGAGGTGGGCGTGCGCGTTGAGGCCGAGTCCTTCGTCACCGGGAAGACCACCCACACGTCGAGCGCGTATCTGGTGTTCGTGGCGATCGACGACGACGGAAAGCCGCGCCCGGTGCCGCCCCTCGTCGCGGAGACAGACGAGGAGAGGCAACGGCAACGGGAGGCCGGATTGCGGCGGGAAGCCCGGCTCGCGCGCAAGCAGGCTATCGAGGGCGCCCGCGGCGTGCCCTGATCGGCGCGGTCCGTCCCTCAGGGGACGACGGCTTGGATCTTCTCGATGGCGGTGGGGTTCTCCAGGCTGGAGAGGTCGCCGGGATCCTCACCCAGAGCCGTGGCCCGAATGGCCCGGCGAAGGATCTTCGCAGAGCGCGTCTTGGGGAGCTCATCCACGAACATGATGCGGTCCGGCTTGAACGCCTTGCCCAGATGCTTGGCCACCACACCCTTCAGCTCCTGGGCGAGCTCCTCATCCGTCTCGTATCCGGGCTTGGTCACGACGAAGGACCAGATGGCCTCGCCCTTGACGGCGTGCGGTACGCCGACCGCGGCGGACTCCGCGACGGCGGGATGCTCGGTGAGGGCCGACTCGACCTCGGCGGGTCCCACGCGCTTGCCCGCGATGTTCATGGTGTCGTCCGAGCGGCCGTGGAGGAACCAGAAGCCGTCTTCGTCGATCGTGGCCCAGTCTCCGTGGACCCAGACATCCGGCCACCGGGACCAGTACGTCTCGAGGTACCGCTCGGGGTCCTTCCACACACCTCGGGTCATCGCCGGCCACGGCTTGATGCAGACGAGCTCTCCGACCTCGCCGGGAGGCACTGGCTTCCCGTCGGCTCCCCACACGTCGACGGCCATCCCCAGCGCCGGGCCGCGGAGCGTACACGGCTTCAGCTCGGTGATCGGATGGGGCGACAGGAAGCACGCTCCCACCTCCGTGCCACCGGAGAGATTGATGATCGGGCACCGCCCCCCGCCGACCTTCTCGAAGAACCACATGTACGGTTCCGGGTTCCAGGGCTCCCCGGTCGAACCGAGGACCCGGAGTGACGAAAGGTCGTGCCGTTCGACCCACTCGTCCCCCGCCGGGATCAGCGCCCGGATCAGCGTGGGGGAGATGCCGAGCGTGGAGATTCCATGTCGCTCGATCATCGCCCATACCCGGTCGGGCTCCGGATGGTTCGGAGCGCCCTCGTAGAGGAAGACGGTCGAGCCCAGGGCGCCGGCGCCCACGATCTCCCAGGGACCCATGATCCAGCCGAGGTCGGTCACCCAGAAGAGAGTCTCGCCCTGGTGGAGATCGACCTGATAGGCGACCTCCTCGGCGATCTTCACGGTGAAGCCACCGTGCACGTGGACCGAACCCTTGGGCCGTCCGGTGGTTCCGCTGGTGTAGGCGACGAAGAGGGGGTGCTCGGCGTCGAGCTCGAGCGTGTCGAACCGGGGGGCCTGCGCCGACAGAAGCTCCTCCCACCGTACGTCCCGGTCGGAGGAGGGGGTGTCATCCCGGCCGAGCCGGGACCAGACGATGACTCGTTCGACGCTCGGTGACGCATCTGCGGCGGCATCGGCCGTCTCCTTCATCGGGACCGGAGACCCGCGGCGAAGGAACCCGTCTGCTGTGATCAGGACCTTCGCGTCGGCGTCCGCGAGGCGAGTGGCCACCGCATCCGCGGCGTAGCCGGAGAAGATCGGCAGGTAGATCGCTCCGATCTTGGCGCAGGCGAGCGTGGCCGCGACGATCTCCGGGGCCATCGGCAGAAAGATCCCGACCGCATCGCCCTCCCCGACGCCCAGCGAACGCAGTCCGCCGGCCAGCCGGTCGGCCATCTCCCGGAGCTCCCGGTAGGTCACGCGGCGGACCTTCCCGTCCTCGCCCTCCCACACGACGGCAAGGGCGTCCGGGGTTCGCTCTGACCACTTGTCCACGCAGTTGTGCGCGAGGTTCGTGGTCGCGCCCACGAACCACCTGGTCCAGGGGATCCCGTCCGACGTGTCCATGACCCGCTCGTACGGCTTCGAGAACTCGATCCCGAGGTCCCGGACCACCGCGTCCCAGAACCACTCCGGCTCCTCCTGGGACCGCCGGACCAGGTCCTCGTAGGACCCGATCTCGTGAGCCCGCATCAGACGGGTCACGTTGGCCCGTTCGATGTACTCCGCGGTGGGACGCCAAACGATGCCGGTCATCTCGTTCGCTCTGGATCCGGACGGAGGGTGGCCGTGGAAGGTACCCTTGCCGTGGTCATGGCCAAGCCTACCCCCACTCGTACCTGGGCCTCCAGGGCACCCCGGCCGCTCCTTGCCGGCGTGGCGATCTTGTCGGCGCTCGTGGCGATTGCCGCGGCGGGCGCCGTCGTGTACATCCGGTACGTCGCGGGCGGTCTCAACCAGACCTCGGTCAACGGCCTGGTCGAGGCCGTCGGCGAGCATCCGGTGAACGTGATCGTTCTCGGCAGCGACACCCGGGAGGGGTTGACTCCGCAGGAGCAGGAGGCCCACGGGACCACCGAAGACGTGGGCGGGAAACGCTCGGACACCCTGATCCTGGTCCACCTGGACCCTCGGAGAGAGAAGGCTGTCCTCGTCCACTTCCCCAGGGATCTCCGGGTGGAGATCCCCGGCCGGGGGATGGACAGGATCAACATCGCCTACAACGTGGGCGGCCCCAGCCTGGTGGTGGAGACGATGAAACGTTTCACGGGCCTTCCCATCCACCACTACGTCGAGGTGAACTTCGTTGGGTTCCGGGAGGTCGTCGACTCGCTCGGCGGCGTCAGGATGTGCGTCGACCGCCCGTTGATCGACCCGATTTCAAGACTCAGGATCGAGAGTGCGGGCTGCTCCACGTTCGACGGAAGGAGAGCCCTGGCCTTCGTTCGGGCCCGGAACGTGGAGGGGGACGCCATCCCGGACTTCTCCCGTATCGCCCGCCAGCAGCAGTTCATACGGGCGGTGCTGAACAAGCTGCTCCGGGTGGGCACCATCGTGAACCCAGCGGTGGTACGAAACGTCGCCGAGAACGTCACGACGGACGCGAAGCTGTCGGCCACCGACCTCCTCGAGCTGGGGAACGAGCTTCGCAGTCTGGCCGGGACCGGTCCATCGGGGGCGACGGGGGTCGATTTCCGAACGGTGCCGTCCTCGCCCGAGGTGATCGGGGGGACGTCTTTCGTCGTTGCCGACGAGAGGAGATCGCCCATGCTGTTCGGGCGGCTGCGTCTGGGAAAGCCGCTCGGGTCTCTGGGCGCCTTTCAGGTGGGCACGGAAGCCTCACCGGCAACCATCAAGGTGGTCGTGCTGGATGCGGACGGCGGCGAGAGGGCGGAGCAGGTACAGGCGGCGCTGCATCGGGCGGGCTTCATCGTCCTCAGGATGAGGGACGCACCTCCGGGCCTCCGCCGGAGCGAGGTGCTGTTCAAGAAGGGCAAGGAGAACCTGGCCGGGGTGGTGAAGGGGTTCGTCCCCGGCCTGGTGGTGCGCCCGGCTCCCCGCGGGATCCTCCGAGGAGCGGCGGTTGCCATCCTCGTGGGAGACGACTTCCAGACCGGGCTATGAGGATCGCGGTCACCGGGGCGGCGGGGGCGCTTGGCCGGGCGGTGGTTGCTGCCTGCGGTCAGCAGCACGATTTGGTTCCCTTCGCGCGCGGAGACCTGGCCGTCGAGGACCACTCGGCCGTGATGGATCTCTTGGTACCGGCGCGGCCGGAGGTGGTCATCCATGCTGCCGCCATGACATCGGTCGACGGCTGCGAGGAGGATCCCCGGGGGGCGTTCCTGGCGAATGCGGTGGGCACGCGCAACGTGGCTCTGGCGTCCGCTCGAGCCGGGGCGGTCCTCGTGTACATCTCCACCGACTACGTGTTCGACGGCGAGAAGGGCGAGCCGTACCACGAGTTCGACGCCACCAACCCGATCTCGGTCTACGGGAGGAGCAAGCTGGCGGGGGAGTGGGAAGCGCGGACGATCGCTCCGGAACATCTCGTGGTTCGAACTTCGTGGGTGTTCGGCGGGGGGAAGGATTTTCTCTCCGGCGCGATGGGTCGCCTGGCTGCGGGAGAGAGCGTTCCGGCCATCGTCGATCTGGTCGGGACGCCCACGTACGTGCGACACCTGGCGGAGCGGCTCATCCCGTTGGTGCTCTCGGGACACAGCGGCGTCGTACATCTCGGAGGACCGGAGGTCACCACGTGGCACGATCTCCTCACCCGGGCGGTGGACCAGGCGGGTCTTCCCGGAGAGGTCACCGCGCAGAAGTCCGATGAACTGGGGCGGCCGGCCCGCCGTCCGGCGAACTCGGCGCTCACCAGTCTGGTACCGCGATCGCCCGAAGTCCGGCCGATGCCGCCGCTCGAGCAAGCCGTCAACGAAGTGATGGAGGCTGTCCGTGGCCGACGCTGAGGTCCTCGTCCGGACCAGCGAGCCCCCGCGTATGAAGATCGGGGAGCGACTGCGCGAGCTGTTCGCGCACCGGGAGGTCCTGGTCAACCTGACCCGCAAGGAGCTCAAGGTCAGGTACAAGTCGTCGGTCCTCGGCATCGTGTGGTCCATGTTGAATCCGCTGCTTTACCTTGCGGTGTTCTTTGTGGTTTTCACCTACTTCCTGCCGAGCGGCATCCCCGACTTCTGGGCCTACCTCCTTTCTGGCTTGCTGGCCTGGACGCTCTTCTCTACCGCCCTGGCGGGGGCGACCGGTTCCGTAGTGGGAAACGGCCCTCTCGTCACCAAGGTCGCATTCCCTCGGGAGATTCTTCCTCTTTCTGCCATCGGCTCGTCCATGGTCAACTTCTCTTTTCAATTCATCGTTCTTCTGGCGGTCATGATCGCGTTCGCCTACCCGTTCGTGGGACCGGCCCTGGTGCTGCTCCCCTTGGCGCTCGCCGCCTTGTTGGTATTCACCGTGGCCGTGGGGTTCGCAGCCTCCGCGTTCAACGTTCGATACCGCGATACAGCGCATCTCGTGGAGCTGGCACTTCTGGCGTGGTTCTGGCTGACACCGGTGATCTATCCGGCCACAAAGGTGCTCGAACAAGGATCGTTGGCGTGGCGGCTGTATCAGCTGAATCCCCTGGTTACGATCACGATGGGGTTCCAGCGGGCCATGTACGGGGCGCGACACTTGGAGGATGGCCGAGGGGTGCTCCCGGATCCGGGTATCGCCTGGTATGCGATCCGTCTCGGCATCGTGGGGCTGGCGTCGGTCGCACTCCTGTACCTGACGTGGCGGCTCTTCTACCGGCGGTCCGGTGATTTCGCCGAGGAGCTATGAGCGAGCTATCCATCTCTGTCGAGTCGGTCGCCAAGCGGTTCCGCCTGTTTCACGAGCGGCCCTCCAGCATCAAGGAGCGCATCCTGCGGATGCGCCGCAGCAGGGCCGTGGACTTCTGGGCGCTCCGCGATATCTCCTACGAGATCCCCGAAGGGAGCACGGTCGGGCTCGTCGGTGCCAACGGCTCGGGAAAGACCACGTTGCTCAAGATCATCGGCGGCATCCTTCGTCCCACCGAAGGACGGGTCACGACCCGGGGTCGCATCGCTGCGTTGCTCGAGCTCGGCGCCGGTTTCCATCCGGAGCTGACCGGACGGGAAAACGTGTACCTGAACGCCTCCATCCTCGGGCTCTCCAAGAGAGACACCGACCGACGATTCGACGACATCGTGGCGTTCTCGGAGCTGGAGGAGTTCATCGACAACCAGGTGAAGTTCTACTCCTCGGGGATGTTCATGCGGCTCGGCTTCGCCGTGGCCGTGCACGTCGATCCGGGCATCCTGCTGATCGATGAGGTCCTCGCCGTCGGAGACGAGGCGTTTCAGCGCAAATGCATCGATCGGGTCCGGGAGTTCCAGCGGGAAGGACGGACCATCGTCTTGGTGACTCACGCCGTCGAAGGGGTTCGCCAGATCTGCGATCGGGCCATCATGCTCGAGCGCGGCCGTGTTCGTGCTTCGGGAGACGTCGGCGACGTGGTCCGCGAGTTCCGTCTGGCCATGCTCCAGCAGCACGCGGGCCTCGATCGGGCGGACGTAACCAGAGACGCCGAGATCACCGGGGTGGAGCTGCTGGATGCGAATGGCGGGCCTGCGTCTCTCGTCACGCCGGGCGACCCGCTTCACGTTCAGATCGAGATCCGGGTCAACCGGCCCGTGAACGAGCCGGTCGTGGTCATCAACATCCACGACTCGGGGGATCAGTTCATCTACGGGACCACCACCGAGCACCACGGCATCCGGCTGGTCGACACGGAAGGAAGCAAACAGCGAGTGACGTTCGACCTGAATTCCCTCCCATTTGTGGAGGGACGGTACTTCGTGTCGATCGGGGTTCGTCCGGGAGACCTGTCACAGATGTACGACTGGCACGATCAGCAGTACGCGTTCGACATCGCCCGAACCTCAGAGGAAGAGGGGCGGCTGTACATCCCGACCCAGGTGAGGGTGGAGCCGCTATGAGCCGCGTTCTCGTGGTGTCCCCCTACCCTCCCCGGCACTGTGGCATCGGCGCGTATGCGCGGGCCCAGGTCGAGCGGCTCCGGGCAGAGGGACACAGCGTCACGGTTCTCTCCCCGAGGGACGGAGGCGGCGACGTGCGAACCGGTTTCTTCGGGGGACGCCCCTTCTTCGCGGCCGCCCGGAGAGGTCGTGAGTACGACCGAATCGTGGTGCACTTCCAGCCGGCTCTGTACTTCCGGCCCAGGTCGCCCGGGTCCAAGATATTCGCGTCGCTGGGCCTGCTGTGGCTGGTGCTCCGGCGTCGGCAAACGGAGATTGTGGTCCACGAAGCGGACAGGCCCCGGCTGTGGCGCCCGGACTATCTCCTGCTGAGGGCGGCCTTCCGGGCCGCTCCGATGCTGCTGTTCCATACGGACGGGGAACGGAAGGCCCTGGAGCGACGGTACCGGGTGACGGTTCGGGGCCGCCTGATCAGCCATACGGACGGTGTGCGGATCAGCGCACCGGTTGATCGAACCGCAGCCAGACGACGCCTCGGCATCCCGGAAGAAGAGGCGGTGCTGGTGTCCCCGGGCTTCATCCATCCTGGCAAGGGATTCGACCGGGCCGTGGTGGCGTTTCGAGACGCGGGCGCGGGGGGAGGCCTGTACATCGTTGGCTCGGTGAAGGATCCCGTCCCGAAGAACCTGGCGCACGCCCGTCTCCTTCGCGAGATGGCAACGGACGTACCCGGGGTTCAGCTCATCGACCGATTCGTCGACGACGAGGAGTTCGACACGTGGATCGCGGCGGCCGACGCCGTGATCTTGCCCTACCGGCAGTCGTGGTCCTCGGGTGTCCTGGCCCGGGCTCAGGCCCTGGGCACGCCTGCGGTGGTGTCGAGGGTCGGTGGCCTCGCGGAACAGGCATCGTCTCGCGACGTGGTCGTCGCCAACGATGAGGAGCTCACGAAGGCGATCGCCCAGGTGGTGAGTCACCGAGAGGTGGTCCCGTGAGGATCCTGCGCCGCGCTCCCAAGCACGAGCACGTCAGCCCGCTGGATGTCGATTACGAGCCCCCCCTTCCACCGGGGGAGAAGAGGAGGACCCTAGTGATCGTTGTGTTCATCCTGACGTCCGTGGCCATGGCCGCCGTGGGACAGCTCGTCCTGAAGCACGGCGTCGACCAGATCGTGAAGCACAGCGAGGGGGTCGTTCTCCGTGACCCGATCGCCACGGCGGTCCGTGTCGCTCGAACCCCGGCGGTCTGGGGCGGCCTGGCGCTCTTCGGGTTGTCGGC
>DASQUW010000172.1:0-3077 GCA_035641075.1 Actinomycetota bacterium
TACATCGAGCGGGTCCGCATCCAGGAGAGCTAGCCGCCGCGGTACCATCGACGGGCCCGGGTGGCGGAACGTATACGCGGAGGGCTTAAACCCCTCCGGTCCCTCGGGACCATGTGGGTTCGAATCCCACCCCGGGCACGCGTCACGCTCGACGTGTCGTCCCTCTTCTTCCGACTGGAGGGCATGAACCTGAATGCCACCGCCTTGCAAAGGTCGAGAGACGTCGTCGCTAGTCGCAGCAGCCGCAGTGTTTCACGGACCTCGCTCAGCCGGGCAGAGCCTGGAGGGAAAGAGAGACTACCTTCGAGCCGAATCGGAGGACCCAAACCTGCAGTTCCTCCAGCCCTGGAGCAATGGTTACTGACGGAAGGATGATCAAAGAGACTCAAGGCCCGGTTCTCGCGGGAATCGTCAGCCTGCTGCTGTTCACATCATGTGGCAACCACGGCAGCACCTCACCGCCTTCAGGATCCACGATGGAATCGCGAGGCCTCCTTCTAGAGGATCCTCCGTTGCCGGAGACCCATGTCGTCCTTTGGCCTGAACCCGACGTCCGCCAACGACGCGAGCAAATCGACTGGCGTCTAGCGGGGGATCGAGCGCTATCTTCAATGGGATGCCCGGGTGCGGATGAGCAAGTCGCGCGCATCTGGAGTCATGAGGGGAACCAACCTGGCCACCCTGAGTTTGTTCAGCTCATCTGCCGCTACCCCTCAGCGGATGAAGCGTCCAGTTATTTCGCGTCAACCGAGATTGAACAGGTAGCCGGCCAAGACTATCCGAACTTTGAGCCAGGCACCGCCATCAGAGATCTCTATTCCCCGCACTGGTCACCGTATCTGATCTCCACTCCTGCAGCCGAATTGGTTTGTGCCCTCGGCTCGGCCAGCAAGTTTTGCGGTACATGGATATTCTGTGGGGTGTATGGCTCCTATGTGACAAGGCTGTTCCTTCACACCGGGCCAGGGGGGACGCGTTTTTCAGCCTTCTTGGATACGGTGCGGGCAGTGGATCGATCGTTGAAATCCAGAACCGCCTCCGCTACTTGAGCTCAGCCGATCTTGCTCTCTAGTTGCTCGCCAGCAATGGTGGCGCTCGTTCCGGGAGGCGGCTCTGGACCGCCGTGCGAACCTTGAGGGCTTCCTTCCGCGTCTTCCGCAGGGAGGCCTCCTGGTGACGCTCCAGGGCCGTCAGGCGCTCCGGACGAAGCAGCTCACGCGCGAGGGCCTCGATCACCTCCGCCTGAAGCCGGTCGTCGCGGATGCGCTGCTTGCAGAGCGGGCACTCCCAGTACCAGCGTACGGACATCGTCGAGCAGTTCCGGTGGACGGCCGCCATCCTGCGGCCGCAGGGGCCGCAGTGGACCAGTCCGTGGAGGGGCCGCTTCGCTCGCCCCGTCCGCGGCCGGCGCCGCCAGTCGGTGTTCGGACACCTCCTGAGCGCCTGGGCGGCTCGCCAGAGATCGACCGAGACGATGGCCTCGTGAGCCGGCTCGTCGGACCAGATATTCACCGGATGATTCCCGATTCCATCCGCACCGCACCGGGACCGATCCAGGGCCATGCTGACGGCACTCCGGAGCACGATCGAGTCTGACACGGTCGATCCTGCGGTGATCCCGGGTTCCCTCGCAGCTCCCCACCGAGGAGACGGATCGCCTCCGGGCTCTGATCGCAACCACGAAGACGGTCGACGCGATCTGGCCGAGCTGGACGCGATGGAGGGCATCCACGCGGAAGCCCGCAACGCCCGGATCACCAGTCTCGGCGACATCCCCCTAGCTGTGGTCGTCCCCGGAGTCCCGCCACCGCAGTCTGATGAGAAGGACGTGATTGGGACCTGCAGCTTCCCCGCACGCGGCTCGGCGTTGACGGAGAAGGGGACACGTTAACCTGAGGGCATGAGTCGGCCTGGGTCGCGCACCGTTGGGTCCTTTCTGGTCCTCTTTGGGTTAGGTGTGGCCTGTACGGGTCCACAGGGGTCCCCACGAGGGGAGGTACCTCCCGCTGTTTCCCCTCCAACCATTGCGGTCGACGAGCGGGCCGATTGGCCCACGTTCGGGGGCGATCCTCAGCGAACCGGGTTTAACGCCGACGAAAGCCTCCTCGGTCCGGACAACGCCGACTCATTGGCGCTGGCCTGGAAGGCCGAGCTTCGCGGCGCGGTAATCGCCTCCTCCGTCCTGGCCCCGCAAGTCGATGTGGGTGGGACCCGGCGGGATCTTGTTTTCGTCGGCGACGAGGCCGGCTACCTGTACGCACTCGACGCGGCGACCGGAGAGACCGTCTGGGAGCGCAGCCTCGGAGCCGTGAAGACCGACTGCCAGGACATGCCGCAAGGACGGTTCGGGATTACGGGGACTCCCGTTGTCGAGAGGTCGACGGATCGGATCTACGTCGTCGCCGGAGATGGAAATGCGTACGCAATGAACATGGCGACCGGGGAGATCCAACCCGGGTGGCCGGTGGCAATCACGGCAGCGCCAGAACGGGAGCAGGTCTACGGCGGGATGAATCTGTGGGAGGGCTGGCTGTATGCGGCGTTGGCCAGCGTGTGCCTGACCCCTCCGTACCATGGCCGAGCTGTCGCGATCGACGTGGTTGCGGCCGAGGTGACGGCAGAGTTCTATGTCATCCCCCCCGATGGTCCCAGCGGTGGGGGAGTGTGGGGGCCGGGCGGCGTCTCAATCGACCCTGAGGATCGAGCGGTCTATATGGCCACCGGGAACGCCCTGACCGAGCCCCAACACTACGCGTACGCCGAGCACGTCCTCCGCCTGACCCCGAAGCTGAGGCTCGAGGCCAAGAACTACCCGGGCATACCTGGGCTGGACTCGGACTTCGGCTCGACCCCGATCCTGTTCGATCCGCCGAACTGTCCGCCCCAGCTGGCGGTCGAAAACAAGCGAGGCATCCTCTTCATCTATGAACGGGATGCCATCGATCGCGGTCCAACTCAGCGCCTTCAGGTGGCCAACGTGGAGGGATGGGCCTTCATAGGCATCCCCGCTTACTCACCGCCCACTCGCATGCTCTACGTGAGCACCCCATCCGATTCCGGCCGGTTCAGAAGAGGAC
>DASQUW010000173.1:0-3474 GCA_035641075.1 Actinomycetota bacterium
CATCCAGCGCCAGGACTCGCATCGAGCCACGCTTCGACCCCCAGGCGGTCCGGCAGATGAAGGCGCGAGCCGGACGTGACCTAGCCGTGGGCGGTCCCGAGCTCGCCGCCCACGCGTTCAGGGCGGGCCTGGTCGACGAGTGGCACCTGTTCGTCGCGCCCATCGTTGTGGGAGGCGGAAAACGGGCCCTTCCCAAAGACGTCCGGGTGACGCTCGAGCTGCTAGACGAACGCCGCTTCGCGAACGGGATGGTCTACCTCCAGTACCGCACCAGGACGTGAACTGCCGCCGATGTAGAGAATGGGCCGCGTGTTTGGACATCCGGTCGGGGGCGCCAGAGAGGAAGGCATCAGGGGGCCGTCTCCAAGCGCCGAACGAGGAGGGGTTCGATGAGCACGATCAGGTTCCAACTGGCAGTCTCGCTGGACGCGTACTCTGCTGGGCCCGACGAGAGCGAAGAGAACCCAATGGGCGTCGGCGGCGAGGATCTCCAGGGGTGGATAGTCGAGCTCGAGGCGTGGCGCAAGCCGCATGGCCAGGAGGGAGGGGAGGTCAACGCCAGCACGCCCGTTGTCGAGGAGCTGCAGTCGAACGTCGGCGCGAGCGTGATGGGCCGGAACATGTTCGGGGGCGGGCCCGGCCCCTGGAGAGAAGATCCCCCCTGGAATGGCTGGTGGGGCGACAACCCTCCGTTCCACACGCCGGTCTTCGTGCTCACTCACCATCCCCGTAGGCCCCTCGAGATGAAGGGGGGTACGACCTTCATTTTTGTCACAGAGGGAATCGAGTCAGCGCTTGACCAGGCGAAACAAGCCGCGGCCGGCCGGGATGTGGTCATCGCGGGAGGCGCCGACGTGATCCAGCAGTACCTCGTTGCCGGGCTGGTCGATGAGTTCCAGCTCCACATCGTCCCGATCGTGCTCGGCGCTGGCAAGCGTCTGCTCGACAACGTCGGGAACCTCGAACTCGAGCAGGTGCGCGCGATCGAGGCGCCCGGTGTCACTCACATCAAGTACCGCATCGTCAAATAGACACGAGCCCTCATCAGCCAGGCGAACGTCCTTGACCGTTCACTCAGGCGCTGGGTTTTCTGTGGCGATGCTCGAGGGCGGACCAAGCGACCTGCCCGACAGCCGCTGGAGCCCGTCATAGGCCGCGTATTTGAATGCCTCGCTTCTGGTGGGGGTGCAGAACGTGGTGTGGATGAACTGATCGATGGTCCCGCCTGCGTGGATGGCGGCCTGCCCCGTGTGGATCAGTTCGCTAGCTCCGTCGCCGAGGATGTGCACTCCGAGGAGCGCCCTGGTGTCCCGGCGAAACACCAGCTTCACCAGCCCCTCGGTGAACCCAGAGATGGTGGCCTTGGCGTTTCCGGCGAACCATCCCCTGCCCACCTCGCCGTCCACCCCCTCGGCTCGGGCCGCCTCCTCAGTGAGCCCGACCATTGCCGACTCGGGGATGGAGTACACGGCGGAGGGCGGGAGAGGGTCGACGGTCTCCTTGAAAGGGATCCCGAAAGCGTGGCAGATGGCTACTCGTCCCTGCTCCATGGAGACCGAGGCCAGGGACGGCGGGCCGATCACGTCCCCGGCCGCATAAATGCCGTCCGCGGTGGTTCGGAAGGTCTCGTCAACCTTCACCCGTCCCCGAGCATCGAGCTCCACCTTCTGCTTTTCCAGCCCCAGGCCTTCCGTGTTTCCCGATCGCCCCGCGGCGAACAGCACCTGTTCCGGGTGGAGGACCTCCCCATTCTCGGTCCGGACCCGGAGCCGTCCGTCCGATCGATCGATCGTGGCCACCCCGGCCCCCAGGAGCACCCGCATCCCCATCCGCTCGAACGTTTCGGCCAGCAGCCGGGAAATCTCCTCGTCCATGAACGGCAGGATCCTCTCCGCGGTGTCGATAAGCGTCACGTCGGTGCCGAGGGCGGTGAAGATCGAAGCGTACTCGCACCCAGCGGGCCCGCCGCCCACCACCACCATGCTTCCCGGGAGCCGCCGAATCCCAAGGACCTCCTCGGAGTCGTGGACGTCGGGATCGTCGAAGGGCACCGTTGGTGGCCGAAAAGGCCGGGATCCCGAAGCGATGAGAATGACGTTCGCTTGGAGGGAGAGCTCCGTTCCATCGACGGTCACCAGGACGGTTCTATCTGGCCCCAGTCTCGCCTCCCCTTGGATGTAACGGATGCCGTGCCGCCTCAAGTTCTCGTCCACCGCTCTGGCCATCGTGCTTGCCACCTCGCTCCTGCGAGATATCAGCCGCTCAAGGACTGTCTCCCGATCGAGCTCGAGACTGAGGCCGTACACATCGCGGTTGCGGAAGCCGGTGACGTACAGGGCGGTCTCTCGAAGGGTCTTCGTGGGAATCCCCGTGGAGGCGACCGTGGCCCCACCCGGGTGGCGCAATCGGTCCACCACGGCCACTCTCTTGCCGAAGTACGCTGCCTGGGCGGCACCCTTCTCGCCGGCCGGGCCGGCCCCGATGGTCACCAGGTCGTAGCGTTCGCCCACTGCGCTCTCCTCGTTACGAACCCTCGTGGACCAAGATCCTGAACAGACGTACCTGCTCGGTGATCCCCTTCAGAACGGTCCGTCGGTGCACCTGACCGCACCGTGGGGCTACCGTTCTACGATCCAGCGGAGTCTACCGACATCAAGCTGCGGACTGCACATGCCGTGGGGCGCGTCAGCTGAACGGTTTGACGACCATCACGTAGATGATGGCAAGCCATAACAGGCTGTCGAGCGCCGCCATCACGCGGGCGCTGGGCGCCTCGATCAGCGCGCGAAGAGCATCCGAGGCCTCATTCTCGGGGCTCGCCTCGGCGAGGGCTTGGAGCTTCTTCCCCCGGGGCCCGTGGTAGGCGATCCCAGTGGCGATCACAGCCACCACGAGCCCGTAGGCGATCAGAAGCCAGGGGGCGGTGAGGTCGAACTCGGCGGTAAGGGCAGCGACGATGCCAAAGACGAGGCCGAGCACAAACAGGACGCCGCCCACGGGCTGAAACCGGGTCTCGGCAACCAGGGCGCGGCGGATTGCACGAACGTCTGCGGTGCGAGCGATCCCGGCCGAAAGCAGGCCCTGCCCCACGAAGACGGACACCGCGGCGAACATCGCTGCGATGTGGAGGAACTTCCAGATAATCATCGACGGTACCGATGGTACCGCCGTGTGAGACGGGTGCGGCGGCCGAAGGTTGCGGCTTGACAAATTGATGCCTGAAGCCACACGTACCGCGGATCCGGGATGACCTCGGTGGCGGTCCCCCGACCGTCGTCATGGCGCAGCACAACCCGGAGTCCGATGCACGGCAGGCACTCGGTGATGAGGAATACGAGCAGTCCCGGGCCGAGGGCTACGCCATGAGTCCCGATGACGCGGTCGCTTTCGCCTTGGAGTCCGAGTGGTGTCAGTCCCGCGCTTCCCCTTCGGGGGCCACGACGAGCGGCTGCGGGGTTTCGGGCTTCGCTCTCC
>DASQUW010000174.1:0-7048 GCA_035641075.1 Actinomycetota bacterium
AGAGAGGCCGCCGATGCCCAGTCCAGCCCCTCCGGCATGCGGAAAGCTCTCCTTGCAGGCGCCGCCATGAACTCCGCGTAGCCGCCCGGCCGGCCGGCGAGCGCCACGACCGGGTCGCCGGGCCGGAAGTCATCCACGCCCGAACCGACCTCGCTGACCACACCGCTTGCCTCACGTCCGGGGACGAACGGCAACGTCGGAGGGGTGTGGTAGCGGCCGCTGCGGAGCAGGATATCCACGCGGTTCACCGCAGCCGCTCGGACCTCGAGAAGCACCTCGTCGGAGGCCAGCTCGGGCCGCGGCACCTCCACCATCCGGAGAGCCTCGGGCCCGCCGAACCGGTCAACCTGAACGGCTTTCACCTGCCTCCTCCCGCTGAACCCCAGGGGCAGTCTGACTCCTGTACACATGCTTGCAACCTTGGTGGGCTTCTGTGCTCGGCGGGATCGCCAAACGGCGGCTCGTAGACGCGCTCAGGCCTTTGGCCCGATGAACCGGTCCATCTCCTCCACGTCGGCCATCCGGGAGACATATACGGTCCGGCCGGAGGTCGTCCAACGGAGGCCCAATTCGTCGCAGGCCTTCGTGAAGATGAGCCTGATGTCGGCGGAGAGGTTGGAGAAGGCGTATCGCGGATAGCGCCAATTACGTCCTGTGTTCATGAACCGGCATCCGTCGGAGTGGATGAGTCCCCGGAGGAGGAGGTGAGGTGTTGCGTGTACGAGCTTCTCTTGCCACCCAGAGAGCTCTATTCGGCGGAGATGTTTCTTGCCCGGCCCGTGTTGGGGAAAGAGACAGGGCCATGCTTTTGAATAGGAATACACCTCGACTTCGCCGCTCGGCCGTGCGTACCTATTGACCTTGCTCGCAGGGATGACCTGTCGCAATGCCGATTCTGCTTCATCGAGGATCCTTGGGTAGGCAGCGTCAAGGCTGAGCCGGAGCTTATAGACGCCGCGAGGGTGCGACGCGATTGAGCCGTCCCCGAGATAGAGGCCGAGGAGATAGACGTATTGAGCGAGGAAGCTCCTCGACCCTGTGAAAGGCGACACCGCAGGCTTCGCACCGCAGTTCCCGGCTGGACCAGGCATCTGGGAGACGGCGGTATATCCACTCGCTCACGGTACCGCGCGGGATTCTGAGTCGATCAGAGATGGTACGAAGAGAAAGCCCGCGGGCGCGAAGAGTGAGCACCTTGTCTATCTGCTCGGCCGAGTGGGTCACGCCTAACAAATCTAGATCGTGGTAGTGACACAATTGCCCTGGTCGCCAGGAGGGGCGAGCTCCTCCCCCGTCATCGTTTCTCCCCTTCGGAGAACGCGATTTGTACACCATGCCCCTCAGTTCCAGAGGAGTGGGCGAGGGGGGATTTGAACCCCCAAGGGCTTGCGCCCACAGGATTCTGAGTCCTGCGCGTTTACCGAGTTTCGCCACTCGCCCTTCGCCGGCGCTATGGTAGCAGTCGGTCGAAGAGCCCCGACTATAATCAGGCGAACGACGCCTCCCAAAGGAAACATTCCATGGGGATCCTCCGAGACTTCGAACACCGTCTGGAGCGCATCGTCGAGGGATTCTTCACCAAGGCCTTCCGTTCCGGCCTCCAACCCGTGGAACTGGCCAAGCGCCTCCTCCGGGAGATGGAGGCAGGGAAGACGGTTGGCGTCCGGGAAGTGTGGGTACCGAATCGGTATGTCTTACGCTTATCGGGCGAAGACCGCGGGCGGCTTGGGGGCATGGAGAAGGCCCTTGGTCGCGAGCTCGAGAGGGTTGTTGTGGACGGCGCCCGCGAGCGCGGTTTCGGCCTGGTGGCCCGCCCGGAAGTCGTGTTCGAGACCGACGAGGGGCTCCGACGGGGCGATTTCGAAGTGGCCTCCGAGCTGACCGAGGAAACGGGTGCTCCTCTTCCCGGAAGCGAAACCCTGCCGGGACGCCCGAGCCTCGCTCTGATAGAAGGCGGCAGCACCGTGAAAGAGTTCGCCCTGGAAGGCGATACGGCCCTGATCGGACGTCTGGCCGGATCCGAGGTGGAGATCAGCGATCCGGGGGCCAGCCGCCGACATGCCGAGGTCCGGCGGCAGGGCGACGGCTTCGTCATCGTCGACCTCGGGTCCACCAATGGGACCCTGGTGAACAACGACCCGGTGTCAGAACGGACCCTCGAGGATGGTGACCGCATCACGATCGGACAGACCACCCTCGAGTTCCGGAAGGGGTAAGGCGTGCCCCCGTTCGTCCTCACGGTCATGAAGGTCTCTCTCCTCGTTCTCCTGTACTTCTTCATCTACCGGGCGATCAGAGCGATCGCGGTGGATCTCTATGGGCGTCGGGAGCGCCGCAGCCGGGGCGGCGCTCGAACCAGGCCGATCCGGCGGGTCAAGGCGGCCCCAACGAAGATCGTCGTTCTCGACGAAGGGGGAGGGAAGTCGGGGACGTACCGCCTCACCGGCGCCCTGCAGATCGGACGCGATGCGTCCTGTGACATCTCCCTGTCCGACACCTACGCCTCGCAGCAGCACGCAAGGATCTCGGACCGTAACGGCTCCTGGGTGATCGAGGACCTCGGTTCCACCAACGGCACGTACCTGAACCAGCGGAAGGTAACCGTCCCGACCGCGCTGGCCCCAGGAGACAGCATCCGGATCGGGAAGACGGTCCTGGAGGTACGGAAATGAAGCTCCGGGCCGGGGCGGCGACGGATGTCGGACTGCTGCGACAACGGAACGAAGATACGTTCGTCGCCGAGTACCCACTCTTCGCCGTTGCGGACGGACTCGGTGGACATCTCGGTGGCGAAGTCGCATCCCAGGTCGCCGTGGAGACGCTCATCGACGTGACGAAAGCCGAAGGGCCCGATGACGGAATCCCGGACCGACTCCGAACGGCGATCCACCGGGCGAACGAGGCCGTGGGCGAGCGCGCGTCAAGGGATTCGCGTCTCACGGGCATGGGAACGACGCTCACGGCGGTGGTGGCCGGACGCGACCGCATGTACCTGGGACATGTGGGCGACTCCCGCGCCTACCTGCTCCGCGAGGGGGAGCTTCGGGCGCTCACCGAGGACCACACGCTCGTCCAGCGCATGGTCCGGGAGGGGAGGCTCACACCCGAACAAGCCGAGATACATCCCCAACGAAGCGTTCTCACCCGAGCCCTCGGTATCGAGGACGAACTGGAGGTGGACCAGGCCACCGTGGAAGTCGCTGCCGGGGACAGGCTCTTGCTCTGCAGCGACGGCCTGACATCGATGGTGGCCGAGGAGGACATCCGAAAGATCCTCTCCGGACACGACGATCCACAGGCCGCGAGCGAGGCTCTCGTCGAGGCGGCGAACGCCGCGGGGGGTCAGGACAACATCACGACGGTCGTCGTCGATGTCGAGGATGCGGCGGAGCCGCCCCCCGCCCAGCCGGCGGACGCCGCGGCCCGCACGATTCGGCCGAGGACCACAACAAGACGGCCCTCCGGCCGGATGAGACGACTTGCGGTGACGGTCGGTATTCCGGTCCTGCTCGTGGCGGCCCTCCTGATCGGCGCGCGGATCTATCTCGACCGCCAGTGGTTCGTGGGGATCCACGACGGCAACGTGTCCCTGTTTCGAGGGATCCCGACCGAGGTGCTCGGTGTGAACTTCTCGACGTTGGTGGAGGAGAGCCAGATCCCGGCTCAGTCCGCCGAGCGGCTCCAGACGTGGCGCGACATCGGCGACGGAATCACGGCGGGAAACGAAGCCGAAGCGCGAGAGATCCTGGCCCAGATCGAAAGAGATGTCTCTCTCCAAGGCGACGTCCCTCCATCGCCATGAGTGCGGCAGCCGCCCCCCGAGTGGACCTCGTACGCTCCAGGCGGAACACGGAGCTCGGTCTCCTGATCCTCGCGGTCGTGCTGGCGCTCGCCGCGTACGCGCTCGTGGGCCTGGGGAAGGAAGAGAGAGTCCCGCCGGGGGTACTCGGGTATGGAGCTCTGCTTGCGGGTGGTTACCTCTTCGCCCATCTGGTCGTTCGCCGGTTCGCCCCGGACGCCGATCCACTGTTCCTTCCCACGGCGGGCCTGCTGGCCGGGCTCGGATTCGCCGTGGTCTACCGCCTCGACCCCGAGCGAGCCGCGGCACAGGCCTCGTGGCTGCTCTTCGGCCTCGCGCTCTTCGCTCTCACGCTGATCGCGATACGCGACCACCGGCAGCTCGACGCGTACACCTACACGATCGGCCTCCTCGGCGTCCTCCTGCTCCTGCTTCCCCTGGCTCCGGGGATCGGTACCGAGATCCGCGGGGCTCGCGTGTGGGTGAAGCTGGGTGCCCTTCAGTTCCAGCCGGCGGAGATCGCCAAGGTGCTCATCGTCGTGTTCGTGGCGTCGTACCTGAGCGCGAGACGCCAGCTGCTCGCGGTGGCGACGCGACGCCTGGGGCCGATCGCTCTCCCGGAACCGCGGCATCTCGGTCCCATCCTGGTGGCCTGGGGTATCTCCCTGGCGGTCCTCTTCTTCGAGAAGGATCTCGGATCCTCACTTCTGTTCTTCGGGCTCGTCGTGGTCATGCTGTGGGTCGCGACCGCTCGGGGCGCCTATCTCGCCCTGGGTGGGCTGCTCTTCGCGGCCGGCGCGCTGTTCGCCTACCGGTCGTTCGACCACGTACAGGATCGCGTGGCGGTGTGGCTCGGCGCCCTCGATCCGCAGTTCATCCAGGACGAAGGGTTCCAGATCGCTCAGTCGCTCTTCGCCATGGCCACCGGGGGGATCGCCGGAGTCGGGCTGGGGCTCGGGCGACCTCAGGACATCCCGGATGCTCCTACCGACTTCGTGTTTGCGGCGATCGGAGAGGAGCTCGGACTCCTCGGAACCATGGCCGTCCTGCTGCTATTCGTGATCCTGATGGCGCGGGGGTTCCGGACCGCGCTGGCGCGACAGGATGACTTCGGCCGACTCCTCGCGGTCGGCCTCTCCACCATTCTGGCCCTGCAGACGTTCGTCATCGTCGGCGGTGTGACTCGGCTGATTCCCCTGACCGGCGTGACGCTGCCGTTCGTGTCGTACGGGGGGTCCAGCCTGGTGGCCAACTTCGTGCTTCTGGCCCTGCTGGTACGGGTGTCCTCCGGAGCCCACTCGGAGGCGCGATAGATGGAGCGGCAGATCCGTCTCGTGGCCACCGGGTTCCTGATCCTGTTTGGCCTCCTGGCCCTGAACATCAATTACATCCAGGTCATCGCGGCGAGCGACCTCGCCAACAATCCGGCTAACAAACGCCTTCTCATCCAGGAGTACGACGTCCAGCGGGGACAGATCCTCGGCGCCGACGGGCGAACCGTGATCGCCACCAGCGAAGAGACCGAGGGCGCCCTGAAGTACCTCCGCCGGTACCCGGAGGGGCGGCTGTACGCCCACCTGAGCGGGTATTACTCCTTCGTGTTCGGGAGAGCCGAGCTGGAGCAGACCTACAACGACGAGTTGTCGGGACGGGCCCCCGAGGTGGCTCTCCAGACCTTCGTCGACGAGGTCCTCGGGCGAGACCGCCGGGGGGCGAGCCTCGTCCTGACCATCGATCCGCACCTTCAGCAGACAGCCGCCTCCGGCCTGGGAGATCGGCCCGGTGCCGTCGCCGCGATCAACCCCCAGACGGGCGAGGTCCTGGCCTTGGTGGCCAACCCGAGCTTCGATCCGAACGTCCTCTCGTCACATGACGGGAGATCCATCAGGTCGGCCTGGAAGCGGCTGAACGCCGACCCCAAGAAGCCGTTGCTTTCCGCGGCCACCGATGATTTCTTCCCGCCGGGGTCGACGTTCAAGATCCTGGTGGCAGCGGCGGCCCTCGAGAACGGCATCACTCCCGAGACGAGCTTCCCCAACCCGCCGGAACTGGACCTTCCCCAGACGACCGAGACGCTGGAGAACTTCGGTGGAGACCATTGCCTCGGCGGCGCTTCGGAGGTCACGCTCGCCCAGGCCCTGGAGGTGTCGTGCAATGTCGTGTTCGCTGAAGTCGGTCTCGAGCTCGGCGCAGAGAAGCTCGCCGAGCAGGCACGGGCGTTCGGTCTCTCTGGAGACATCCCCTTCGACATCCCGTTCCAGGAGGGCAATTTCCCTCCCGCCGAGGCATTTGCAGAAGATCTTCCCGGCGTCGCCTTCTCAGCGATCGGACAGAAGGATGTCCGGATCAACGTCCTGCATATGGCCCTGATGGCCGGTGCGATCGGCAACGGCGGCGTGATGATGGAGCCGAAACTCGTGCAGGAGGTCCGCGATCCAACCGGACGCATCGTCCGCCGTCTGCGCCCGCGGTCATTCGGTGAGCCCCTTACTGCCGAGAATGCGGGGACCCTCACCCGGATGATGCAGACCGTCGTGGAATCGGGGACCGGCACGGCGGCCCAGATCTCCGGCGTGAGCGTGGCCGGGAAGACCGGCACCGCGCAGAATCCCGGGACCGACCCACACGCCTGGTTCGTGGCCTTCGCTCCCGCCGAGAACCCGACGGTGGCCGTGGCCGTGGTCGTCCTGAACGGCGGCGACCTGGGAAGCGAGGCCACCGGGGGCGCCGTAGCCGCCCCGATCGCCAGGACCGTGATGGAGGAGGCGCTGACCTCATGACCAAAGAGTCGCGGGTCCTGGGCGACCGATACGAGCTCGGGTCCCGATTGGGCAAGGGCGGCATGGCCACGGTGTTTCGAGGAACCGACCGGCTACTGGGACGAACCGTCGCTGTGAAGGTACTGGCGGCCGAGTTTGCAAACGATCGGAAGTTCGTGGAGCGGTTCCAGCGCGAGGCCCAGGCTGCAGCGGGACTCAACCATCCCAACGTGGTGTCCGTGTTCGACATCGGATCGGCCGACGGCCTCCACTACATCGTCATGGAGTTCGTCGAGGGGAGAACACTGGCGGACATCATCCGCGAGGAAGGCGCCCTCCCGCCCCAGCGAGCCGCGGAGATCGCCGTGGCCGTCTGTCGCGCGCTCTCAACGGCTCACGAGAAGGGGATGGTCCATCGCGACGTCAAGCCCGGAAATGTTCTGCTCACCCCCGATGACGGGGTGAAGGTGGCGGACTTCGGGATTGCCAG
>DASQUW010000175.1:0-2752 GCA_035641075.1 Actinomycetota bacterium
GTCACAAAGTCGACCGCAGAGGGTTCGGGTTCGTCCTCGGACGTGAGGTACTCGGCCGACGAAAGGCAGACCCGCGTCGCTGGCTTCGCTCAGAGAGCCTCCGGCATAGCCGGAGGCTCTCTCAAGCTACAAGCACCACACGCCCGTCCCCAGCTGAACCCGGGGTTCGAGCGCGTAGTAAAGAGACGTTAGCGGGGCGCTGCGTAGAGCACGTTCGTGAACGGCCTGTCGGGCTCCAAAATCCCGAGTCCAGTCATGCCGCGACTCTCTCGTACTCGTGGATGAGTCCGCCGAGGACGTCCCGACGGTGAATTCGCGTCTCGGCGGATCGCGCCAGCCGCGGCGCGGCATCGGGCGGACGAAGGTCGATTCCCCGGTGCGGCCTGGCGCGGTTGTAGTGCTCGGCGTACGTGTGCAGGACGCGCTGCAGATGACGCCTGCCGAAGATCAGCACGTGGTCGAGGCACTCTCGTCGAACGGTGCCGACCCAACGCTCCGCAAACGCGTTCGCCCTCGGCGCCCGGATCGGCGTCTTCACCACTGTGAGACCTTCCGTTCGGAAGACCTCGTCGAATGTTCCCGAGAACTTGGCGTCTCGGTCCCTGAGAAGGATGTGCTTGTCCTCCAGCTCTTGCTTGATCGCGAGGTTCCGGGCCTGCTGGGTGATCCAGGCGGAGTCGGGCCGGCTGGTCGTGCCGGCGACGCAGACCCGTCTCGTGGAGAGCTCGATGAAGAACAGGACGTACAGCGTCCTCAGGAACATCGTCTCGATCGTGAAGAAGTCGCAGGCAAGCACTCCTCTCTCCTGCGCCCGAAGGAACTCACTCCACGTCGGACTGGTGCGCCGCGGGGCCGGCCCGAGTCCGGCGCGGCGAAGAATCCTGCGGATCGTGCTCGCCCCGACCCAGATCCCGAGCTTGCGGAGCTCGCACTGGATCCGCACGCATCCCCACCTCGGGTTCTCCCTGCCGAGACGCGTAATGAGAGCCACGGTCTCCGGATCGAGAGCAGGCCGCCCGACCCGTCGCCGCGGGTAGGTCCACTTCCGCCTCACGAGCTGACGGTGCCACCGCAGCAGCGTCTGGGGCGTGACCATGAACGAGCCCCACCGATCCGGCGAGAGCGCCCTGCTCGCCGCGGCGAGGAACGCGCGGTCCCGGTCCTTCAGTTCCGGGCGCCGGACCGTCCGACGGAGGACCGTCACCTGGTGGCGGAGAACGGCGTTCTCGAGCTGGAGCTGGGCCATGCTCCCCCGGCCGGTGAGCACTCCGATCCCGCGGACGAGCATGAGGTAGATGACAGATCGCAAAGCCCGTGGATGCTACCTGCCGGCGCCGTCACGGCCGAACCGAGTTTTGGATTCCCACAGGCAATCGCGCGTGGTTCCTGATCGCGGGAGCCGTCTACAACGTCCTTCGGATCACCGCTCTGGAGGCCCAACTCGTATGAAACCAACACCTACAGGCCGGCCGTGTCGCCACACGGCGAGGCTGAACCAAGACTGAGTCGAGCCAGTCGAGCTGCGGGAAGCGCGACGAAGACCTTCAGCCGTTGTTCACGTCCTTCTTCCGCACCCTGTTGGATCGGTAGGGCATAGCCGAAACAGGTAGGCGATTCGCGGGGCGCTCGAAGCCGACCAAAGGATCGGTCGAGCCGGTCCGAGTCGCCTGCCGCTGCGGCCGGCCGCGGGCATGTCCCCCTTGCCGTACGGCTGGGCGCTCAAGAATGGCCGGGTAGCGGCCGGGCGTCCGGGGCCGCTGGACATCGACGCGCAGAATCACTCCGTCTCGCACGTGGACCTCGATGTCCTGGTCGAAGGCGATGCCTTCCGGAGGCGCAGTTATCTGCACGTCCGGCCTGGCCATGCGCGTGATGTTCCTCCACGCCGTCCCGAAAGGCGTACGCGAACGGAAGTCCATCGCGACTCCTCACTTTATCCTCGGTGGGATCAGTCCTCGGGGGCCCCTGCGGTTCGCTTCAAGTACTCCTGGAAGTACTGCCTCAGCTCATCGACGTCGAAGTGCTTCCCCTGCCGCATCGGCGGGTTCGCCTCGAGCCGGGTCAGCGGCAGGCCGGGATCTCGCCGCAGCTCGTCGACGGCATGGTCCGCCAGCCACCGTCGAACCCACCGGGGGCGGTCGACCACGATGATCTCTTGGTAGGGCTCGGAGGCCGTGGTGTTGGCCTGCCGGACGACCTCCACCGGATCGCCACTCGAGACCACCTCGACATCGATGTGCAAACCCATGGCCCGGCCGAACTCAGTCATGATCTGCATCCGCTCCGTGGCATCGGCAAGCGCCTGCCCCTCGGTCCAGGTCCACCCATAGTCGGGGACGGTGACCGGGACCACGACGCGGAAGACGGAGGGTTGCTCACGGGACAAGCGGAGGAGCTCCGTCGCGGGGCCAGGTCCGGCAAGCGTCCCCATCGCGAGGACTAGGTATCGGCGCTGTCCTTCTTCGCCCATCGTCTCTCCCTTCCGCCGGTACGGTCTCGTTCAGTTCAACACCCATTCGTCTCGAACGACGGTGGTCGCGGAACCTACGTCTGTCCCTCAGACGTCTCGGACCTTGAGCGCCGCCGCCGCTCCCGCCCGCTATCGGACGTCGCCCCGGCTACTCGCCGGGTCCACGCCGGCCTCGACGAGCTCGGCTGGCGAGTCCGGCACCTCCACCCGGTGCTCCGCGGCCTCGGAGCCCTCCACGTCCAGCTTCGGCAGCCACTCCAGCCACCTCGGCAGGTACCAGTT
>DASQUW010000176.1:0-8504 GCA_035641075.1 Actinomycetota bacterium
GCCACAACGAAACGCTCCCCCGCCTCCAGAGCGGCCCGGGCCGTCTCGCTGGCCTGGCCCAGGGTTGGTGCCTCGACGAGGCGATAGGGAAGCTTCCGGGCCTGGAGCTGCCGCTCGATCTCGGGCAGTTCCTGGCCCACCCGCCCCCGCCCCGACCGGGGATTAACGATGAGGACCAGCGAGCCAAAGGGGCTGGCCAATTCCGTTAGAGGCCCGTGTAGGCGACCACTCCGCGATTGACCGCGCGCCTCGCCGCCGCCGCAGTGGAGGCCACCGGTTCCTCGCTGACGCTCTCGATCTGTCGGAGGAGGTCGAGGAGCTGCTTGCAGGTGCGGACGAAGTCTCCTGGAGCCAACTCCGTCTCGGCCAGGGCGTCCTCCAGGGATTTCCCCTCGGCCCAGTGGAACGAGACTGCGGCGAATCCGGCCTCGAGCTCGCGGCACAGCTCCACCTGTTGTTCCTCCTCCACTCGCCTGATCCGCCGCCACAATCCCCCGAGTTGTCCGAACCGCTGGCGCAAGGAATCCGAGGGCATCGGGGCGGCCTTGGGGTTCCGCTCGCGGGACTCGTAGACGACCGTCGAGACGAGCGCCGCCAGCTCGCCCGGCGACGTGCCCTCGAAGACGCCCTCGGCCAGCGCCTCCGCCACGAGGATGTCGGCCTCTCCGTAGATTCGAGCGAGCCGCTCCCCGCGATCGCTGAGCCGGAAATCCGACACATAGCCGAGGCGTTCGAGCACCCCCAGGACGCGGTCGAACTGACGGGCCAGCGTCTCGGTACGAGCACGGATCCGCCGCTCGAGCCCTCGGACCTGCCGGAGCAGGTGGGAAGCCCGGGCCGCCCACCGTTCGTGCTCGGCGCGGTCGGGGCACTGGTGGCATGGATGTGACTCCGCCCGTCGTTCAAGCTCCTCGGCCTGGGCGAGCGCTTCCCCAGGGAGCCGTCCCGTCCTGGACCTCGGCGGCTTGACCTTCAGTTCCATCAGGCTGGCGGCCAGGTCGCGGCGGTACCGAGCGCTTCTTGCGCTCCCCGACCTCGGCAGTCGGACCTTCGCCAGCGACCCGGGAGGATCGTCGAAGTCCTTCAGGGAGGCTCGGAAGAACCGCCGGTCCTGCGTGAGCAGAGTGGGGCGTCCATCTCGGTTCGAGAGCACCACCGCGAGGCCCCGGCGGCTGGCTCTCGGGACGAAGACGACGTCGCCGGGGCGCAGCCCGGCCATCGCCGCCCGTACGACGTCCTGTCGCTCGCGATCGTGCGCCCGGGCGGCATCACGACGGATCTCCTCCGCCCGCTCCCGGAGCGACCAGTACTCCTGGAAGTCGCCCAGATGGCATTCGATGCGCTCCTGGTAACCGCCGAGGAACGCCCGGTCCCGCTCGAGCTGCCGCTCCCACGCCACGACGCCGCGGTCGGCCTGGAATTGGGCGAACGAGGAGTTCAGGAGGTGGTGGGCCTCTTCGGGGGTGTAGTTGCGGACCAGGTTCACGGCCATGTTGTACGAGGGCCTGAACGAGGAGCGCAGCTCGTAGGTGCGGGTGCTTGCCAGGCCCGCGACGCGTTCGAAATCCACGTCCTTCTGGTACAGGACCACCGCGTACCCGACGTCGTCGATCCCCCGGCGCCCCGCGCGTCCGGTGAGCTGCGTGTATTCCCCGGGGGTCAGCAGCTCGTGGCGCTCTCCCGAGAACTTGAACAGGTTCTCGATGACCACCGTCTTCGCGGGCATGTTGATCCCGAGAGAGAGCGTCTCGGTGGCGAAGACCACCTTCACGATGCCCTGAGCGAAGAGCTCCTCGACCGTTTCCTTGAATGCCGGGAGCATGCCCGCATGATGCGAGGAGATACCGGCGGCAAGGGCCTCTCGGAACTCGTAGAAACCCAGCGTGGCCAGGTCGTCCTCGTCCATCCACGCCATCCGCGTCTCCACGGTCTCCCGGATGCGCGTCTCTTCCTCACGTGTCGTCAGCCGGACGCCCGACGACATCAGGAACTGCACGCTCCGATCGCACCCGGCCCGGGAGAACACGAAATAGATGGCGGGAAGCATCTCCTCCTCGGCCAGCCGCTGGACGACGTCCTCGCGCCGAGGGGCGAACACCCGGCGGTGCCCTTCCCTCGGCCGCGACAGCCGCTGGATCTGGCGCCTCCCGTCGGATCTCCTCCGGTAGGTCCGGTGGCGCATCTCGCGCTGGCCGAGCGAAACGACGTACGGGTTTGGGGTGACGTGCCCATCTTCTTCCACGTGCATCGGATGAAGATCCAGGCCGACCATGTACAGCTGTTCGAGGGGCACGGGACGGTGCTCCTCGATCACGACGCGCGTTGTCCCTCGGAGCGTGGTCAGCCACTCCCCGAACTCCTCCGCGTTCGACACAGTGGCCGAGAGACAGACCGCTGAAACAGATAGTGGGAGGTGGATCAGGACCTCCTCCCACACGGCCCCTCGATACGGGTCCTGGAGGTAGTGGACCTCGTCCAGAACCACGACCTCCAGTCCCTCGAGGGTGCTGCTTCGCTCGTACAGCATGTTACGGAGCACCTCCGTGGTCATCACGACCACCGGAGCCTCCGAGTTGATGCTGTTGTCTCCGGTGAGCAGGCCGACCGTTGGCGCTCCGTACTGAGAAACGAAGTCGCCGAACTTCTGGTTGGACAGGGCCTTCAGGGGGGTGGTGTAGAAGGCCTTCCGGTTCATCGAGATGGCCCGCTCCACGGCGAACTCTGCGACCACGGTCTTCCCTGCGCCCGTGGGGGCGGCCACCAGCACGGACTCGCCCTTGTTCAGCGCCTCCAGGGCTTCCAGCTGGAAGTCGTCGAGGTCGAAGGGGTAACGAGAGGCGAAGCGGGAGAGGTCCATCCCCCTCGATTCTCGCACGCTACCCGACGCGGGCAGCGAGCTTGCGCAGCGCGGAGAGGAACCGCTCCGGGTCCTCCATGTTGGACAGGTGGCCTGCGCCTTCCAGCACGATCAACTCGGCGTCCGGGATTGCCTCCGCCATGGCTTCCGACATCGCCGGCGGCGTGAGCGCGTCCGCGGAACCGACCACGATCGTCGTGGGGACGTTGATGGTGGGAAGGATCGGCCTGGAGTCGGGGCGCTCGGCCATCCCCAGCGATGCCGCGGCGATGGCATCCCCGGGCTGCCGCCGGATGACGTCCTTCACCCGCTCCCAGAGCGCCGGCTCCGCTCTCTCCGAGAGCAGGGGCGGAGGGTTCTCCGCCATGGGGCCGCTTCCCTCGGCTCGAGCCTTCTCCGCGACCGCCCGCCGCCGCTCCTTCCCGGCTTCGTCGTCGGCCTCGGCTCGAGTGTCCGCCAGCAGCAGGCCGGCGACGCGGTTCTGATGGCGACGCCACAGGGAAAAGGCCGCGTAACCGCCGATGGACAGACCGCACACAAGGGCCTGCTCGGCGCCGGCTCGATCGAGCTCCTCTGCCAGGTAGTCAGCGATCGCATCCATCGTCAGCACGTCGCCGACGGGCCCCGTCCCACCGAAACCGGGAAGGGACGGGGCCAGGACCTCGCCTTCCCCGCGAAGCGCGGCCACCTGCTCGTCCCACATCGACGCATCGAGAGGAAACGCGTGGATGAGCAACACCGTGGTCACGAGATCATCACCTCACGGGCTCGGGATGGCCGGCGGGACCCCCGGTACCCCCGGTACCCCCGGGACCCCCGGGACCCCCGGCACCCCACCAGGTATCCCTCCAGGGTCAAGGCCGGGGGGCGGCTGGACAACGAGGGGGATCTCCAGCTCCGAACGGATCGTCTGGAGCCGCCGCCACCCGGTGTCGAAGACCGTCGCTGCGGTCGGGTATTGATCCAGGATGCTCTGGATGAGGTCCTCCCTGGGCTTCCCCTCCAGGTCGAGGGCGACGCCCACCGATCTGGCCAGTCCCGCGTACATGAGGAGGCTCTGCTGGATAAGGGTCCGGGTCTCCGTCAGGTCCTTGGCGTAGTCGCTGGTGCCGGCATCGAGGACGGCCACCTTCTCGGCGGCCTCCTTGGCGTCGGTATTCCACGTCTCGAGCTTCGCTCGAGTCTCCTTCACCTTCCCCCTCTTGATCTGGCCGGCCTGGAGTTCGGAGATGGTCTGTCCGAGCTCCGGGAGGATCAGGACGCTCGTCGACTGGCTCTGCCCGATCGCCTCCGCCGTCAGTGCTGCCTCCACCCGGACCTGGAACTCCCTCACGTCCTGCCGCGCTGCATCCCGCTCGCGGTTGCTGTTTCGGACGTTGATGCCGATGACGATGCCGGTGATGAGGCCGGCGAGCACGAACAGGATCAGAAAGATCCTTACTCCGGTTCTCTGAAAGACCGGCTTTCTGGGGACGACGAACTGGGGCCTCGGCGCCGTGCCCACCGAGGTCCTTCCTCCTCTTCCCCTGCGTTTTCCCTTGATGGCCAATGGCTTACCTCTTGAACGCGCGGGCCACGAGGATCGCGCCCTCGTAGAACAGCATCAGTGGGACCGTCATGAGCAACATAGTGTACGGGTCCTGCGTCGGCGTGGCGATGGCCGCAAAGACGGCGATCCCGAAGTACGCGTACTTCCGCCATCGTCTCATCTGCGCGGTGGTGATGACCCTCACACCCGCCAGGAAGATCAGGAGCAATGGGAACTCGAAGGAGATCCCGAACGCGAGGATCATAAACGTCAGGAAGCCCAGGTATCGGTCCACGGTGAGCAGCGGAACAAGGTCGGCGCCGCCGAACCCAAGGAGGAATCGGAGGCCGCGAGGGATGATGGCCAGCGCGAACGCCGTCCCCCCGGCGAAAAGGATCAGGGAGGAAAGGACGAAGGGGATCCCCATTCGACGCTCCCTCTTCGTCAGCGCAGGGGTCACGTACTGCCAGAGCTGCCACAGCACCACGGGAAGAGCCAGCATCAACCCGGAGATGAATCCCACCTTGAGGAACGCGAGGAACGGAGCGACGGGGCTATCGAAGACGAGGACTCCCTCTCCGAGAACCCCCTGCGGAACCTTGTCCGGCGGGAGGGCATCCAGCGCCTTCTTGTACGGGGCTGTGAGGAACCCCAGGATTTCACTGTAGAAGACGAACCCGATCACCGAGGTCACGGCGACGGCGATCACGCAGATGATGAGCCGGGTGCGAAGCTCCGTCAGGTGCTCGACCATCGTCATCGAGCCGTCTTCGGGACGCTTGCGTCTGCGGAACACGGCCATGATCAGCGTCCGGCGGGTTGCCGGTCAGGTCGTCGGGGCGTCACCCGGTGGTGGCTCTGTGGTCTCGGCGGCCTCTGGAGGGGCCTCCGTCCGTCCAGCGGACCGGCTCCCGGGTGACGGAACGCGGGGTGGCTCGTCCTCGAACCGAAGTTCGTTCCGGATCTCGGCGCTTGCTCGCCGGAACTCGCGGAGCGACCTGCCGACGGTTCGCCCCATCTCCGGCAGCTTCTTGGGGCCGAACACCACCAGGGCGATGACCAGAAGCACGATCATCTCGGCGAATCCGAGGTTCGGCATCGGAGATCCCTACCCGCGCCTCGGCTTGGCCGACGACCGGGGGGTGCGCCGTTCCGAGAGACGAGCCAACCGGGACTGAGCGCGTCCGGATTCAGCTCGGATCTCCTCCAGGACGGGACCGACGGCCCGCTGGAAGTCCGTCACCGCGCCGGCCAGGCGCATCGACTGGCGGAAGAGGGAGATCAGCATGACCACGAGGACCACAAGGCCGGCAGCCCCCACGGTGATTGCGACGGCAAGGACCATCAGGCACTCAGGATATCAGGATGAAGCAGGTCGAGCCGGACGCTCAGGCCGAGGCCGTAAGCCTGGAGAACCAGTCTTCCCGCTCGAGCAGGAAATGGAAGTCGATGAGGTCGTCGGTCGTGAGCGGCGGACCCATCGGACGGATCTCCCGCTCCTGGAGCAGGGCCGCGGTCTGACTGACGTCCACCCCCGCGGAGAGCAGCAGCATGACGACCTTGCGATCTGCCGGCTTCTCCACGGTGTTGTCGCAGACCGGGCAGGTGAACGAGTAGGTTCCCTCTCCGTCGGTCTCGCGGACGCTCAGGAGGATCGCCTGAGCTCCCATCTCCACCTCACCGCACTTGGGGCACGTCGCTCGGATCGTTGTCATCTCGCAAGAACATATCGGTCGCTCGTGGCGGCACTTTAGGGGTCGCCGGGGAGCCAAGAATGCCCTGTCCGTTTCAACCGGAATGCGACTTCTCGGATCACTGGCGCCGGCGCCTGGTAGAACGCCCAGCCGCTCCGTTTGCGTACAGAGCGAGTGTCTCCGTGGCCACCCCCCTGGCCAGAGATCTCAACTCCTCGGGCTCGAGGACTTCCGCGTCGCCACCGAGCCGGAGGATCAACTTGGCCATCCAGGAGAGATCCTTGGTGGGCAGGATCACCTCGAGCGCCCCCCCTTCGGATCTCACCTGCTCCACCTGGTAATACTCGGCCACCCACCGGGCCCGGGGCCCCAGGCGGAGACGGACCCGGATGTCTTCTTCCTGGGGTGTGTACAGGGGCCGCCCCTGGCCCAGCAACCCGCGGGGCTCGAAGGTCTCGCCCGTGAGTCGGACGTCCCGGACCCGGTCCACCCGGAACATCCGCTCACCCTGGACCAAATTGCACCAGGCGACCACGTACCAGTTGCCGATGGCCCCGATCACGTGCTCGGGGTCGATCCGCCGGGTGGTCATCTCGTCGCGAGTTGCGGAGTAGTAGTCGATCTCGATGCGGTCTCGGGACTCCACGGCTGCCTTGATGGCAGCCAGAGGTCCGACCCGCCGGCCGCCTTCCTCCACCTCGGCCCGAAGCTCGCCGAGCGTCTCGGGACCCAGTCGTTCCTCCAGTTTCGCCAGGGCCGTTCGAAGCGCCTCCGCTTCCGAGAGACCCGGCGCTCCGAGAAGCTCGGTCCCCTTCAGGTAGAGGGCCAGGGCCTCGGCTCTGGTCAGCCGGACCGGCCGGGAGAAGTAGTCGGCCATCCCGATCCACACCCGACCCTCCTCGATGAGCACGTCGATGAGGTCGCCGGGCCCGTATGGAGGAAGACCGGTGACGAACAGCAGGTTGAGATCCGCGGTGAGCTCGGATTCCGTCACGTCGAAGAGCTTCGACAGCTCCTCGACATTCGTCCCCGGATGGCGAACCACGTACGGGACGACGGCCAGGAGGCGCTGAAGCCGCTCGGCGGTCCTAGAGAGCGGCACGGACGGCCTTCAGGCTGCTCACGACGGGGTCTCGGACCGCCTTCGGAGAGATGACCCTTGCATCCGCGCCGAACGAGAGGATCCAGGAGACGAATGAGTCGGTTCCGGCCGCGGGCACCTCCGCCTCCGTCCAGCCGTCCTTCCGGGTGCGGAGCGTGCGCGCATCGGGGACGCCGGAGAGAGCCCACCAGGCGACCTTCGGACTGAACGCGACCCTGGCTCGCACCTCGGGTTCCCCGAAGCCCCACGGACCCGCGGCGACGTGCTCTGCGGCTCGGAATCCGGCGGGTGGAGCCTCCCCCGGCCCCGCGTCGCGAACCGGCGAGAGGACGCGAGACAGGCGAAAGGAGCGAGGCTCACCGCGACGCCGGTCGTTTCCGACGAGATACCAGGCGCCGGTTCGGAACACCAGGCCCCATGCGTCCACGTCCCGCTCCCCTGCCCGTCCCTGTACCGGGCGGTACCGGAACTTGACCCGCCGCTGGCCCGCGACCGCCTGGGCCGCCTCCGCCAGGTGCGGGCCCGACGTGTCGATGCCGGTGGTCGTGGGGACACCGGCAAGGGTGGAGAGCACTCCCGTCTCGGCCTGCTGGGCCAGTTTCCGGAACGCCTGGGCTGCCTCTCCATTCTCTTCAGGAGCATGGGACGCCACGAAGAGGGCCGCCACCTCCTCGGGGGTGAACGTGATCTCCGGCAAGTAATACCGATCCTTCGGGATGAGGTACCCCTCCTCCACGGCCCAGATGTCGGTCGGGGCAACCTCGACGGGGATGCCGATAGCCCGAAGGATGTCCTTATCTCGTTCGAATTGGCGCTTGGCCGTGGACCGGTCCTCCTGCTGGTAGGCGGGGAGGAGCCGCCGGATGTCGTCGAACGTGCGCGGCTGACGCGACTCCAACAGAAGGGCAACGAGATTGATCAGGCGCTCAAGGGGATGCATTCGAGGGCGATGATACCGCCCGCTTCACGGGCCGCTACCATTGCCACGTGATCCGCCTCAGAACGGGAACGGTGATCAGCGTCAAGACCGCCCGCCCAGGCCTTCAGGAGCTGCTCGTGGAAGTGGAGGGACGGACCGAGCCGGCCATCGCGTATCCCGTACTCACCGGCACTGTGTCCGAGGGGTCGGTGGTCCTGCTCAACACGACGGCCACGGCTCTCGGGTTGGGCACCGGTGGTTATCACTTCGTGGTGGCAGTCGAGGGCAGCACCGACGTCGACCCGCCGCCCGATGGCCACGTGATGAAGCTCCGGTACACGCCGCTGCAGGCAAAGGTGCTGGCCGTGGAGGAGCAGTCGAGCCCCCACCATGAGGCCCTCAAG
>DASQUW010000177.1:0-15013 GCA_035641075.1 Actinomycetota bacterium
ATGGAAGGAGTATCAGAGGTCCGGGGCCGTGTGCGGCGTCGCGCTGCCGTCTGGGTTGGTGGAATCAGACCGGCTGGCCGAGCCGATCTTCACCCCTTCGACGAAGGCCACCGAGGGCCATGACGAGAACATCACCCTGGAGCGGGCCGCCGAGATGGTGGGCGAGGGCTTGGCGCAGAAGCTGAAGGAGCTGACGCTGTCTCTGTACGAGTTCGGCGCCGATCTCGCCCGAGCTCGGGGGATCATCCTCGCCGATACGAAGTTCGAGTTCGGGTTCGCCGACGGGGAGCTGATCCTCGTCGACGAGGTGCTCACCCCCGATTCCTCCAGGTTCTGGCCGGCCGATCGGTACGAGCCGGGACGCGCACAGCCGTCATTCGACAAGCAATACGTCCGAGATTGGCTGGACGAGGCCGGCTGGGACCACGAGCCCCCTCCGCCGGAGCTCCCGCCGACCGTTGTCGGACAGACGGCCGTCCGATATCGCGAAGCATACGAACGCCTTACCGGGGAGTCGTTCGATGACTACCTGCGAAGGAGCGGCGTTCTGTGAAGCGGCGATTCGAGATCGTGGTGAGCCTGAAGGCGGGCCTGCTCGACCCGGAGGGGAAGACCATCCAGGACTCACTGCCCACGATGGGGTGGATGAACGTCTCCGACGTTCGGGTGGGAAAGCACGTCGAATTGACCGTCGATGCGGCGAACGAAGAGGAGGCCACGACGCTGGCACAGGACGTCGCCCAGCGCCTCCTCTCCAACCCGGTCATCGAAGAGTTCCGTATCCTCTCGGCGGAGGACGTTCGGTGACGCCCCGCGTGGCGGTGGTGACGTTCCCCGGGTCCAACGACGATCGAGACGCGCTCCGGGCGGTGCGCATGTTCGGCGGTGAGGCCATCCCCGTCTGGCACCGAGACCGCGACCTCCACGGCGCGGAGGCCGTTCTGTTGCCCGGCGGATTCTCCTACGGCGACTACCTCCGAACGGGGGCCATCGCCAGGTTCGCCCCGGTGATGGAGGCCGTTCGGGATCACGCCGCGACCGGCCGACCGGTCCTCGGGGTTTGCAACGGGTTCCAGATCCTGTGCGAGGCGGGATTGTTGCCCGGCGCCCTGATCCGGAATCGGGGCCTCGCGTTTATCTGCCGCCGCGTTCACGTCCGGGTGGAGACGTCGCGCACACCGTTCACGTCCGGCATCGAGGTGGGCGAAGTGCTCGAAGTCCCCATCAAGCACGGCGAGGGCCAGTTCGTGGCCGACGGGGAAACGCTCGCACGGATCGGCGATGAGGGGCTGGTGGTGTTTCGATACTGCTCGCCGCGAGGGGAGATCACGGACCACGCCAACCCGAATGGAAGCACGAACAACATCGCCGGGCTGAGGAACGAGAGCGGGAACGTCGTCGGGCTGATGCCGCATCCGGAGCACGCCGTTGATCCCGACGTCGGCCCGGTCGGAGGACAGCCCCTGTTCGAATCGCTCCTGTCTTCGGTGCTCGCGCCGGCCTCGTGAGGGACGAGCCGCTCCATCGGGCCCTCGGGCTCACCGACGAGGAGTACTGGGCCGTCGAGGAGAGGCTCGGCCGACAGCCCAACCGGGCAGAGCTGGCCATGTACGCGGCGATGTGGTCGGAGCACTGCTCCTACAAGTCGAGCAAGGCGCATCTTCGGTCGCTCCCGACGCAGGGGCCAGATGTTCTGGTGGGGCCGGGCGAGAATGCCGGGGTGGTCGACGTGGGCGACGGGCTGGCCTGCGTGTTCAAGATGGAGAGCCATTCGCACCCCTCGGCCATCGAACCCTTCCAGGGAGCGGCCACCGGCGTCGGGGGCATCGTCAGGGACGTGCTGTCGGTGGGCGCCCGCCCCGTCGCGCTCCTCGACCCGCTCCGCTTCGGCCCTCTCGACGAGGCCCACAACCGCTGGCTCCTCGGCGGCGTGGTCGCCGGAATCGGGCAGTACGGCAACTCCATCGGCGTGCCCACGGTCGGGGGCGAGGTGAAGTTCGCTCCCTGTCACACGGCCAACCCCACGGTGAATGTCATGTGCATCGGTTTCGCCCCCCGAGACGCGCTGGTTCGGGCGCGAGCGGAAGGGATCGGGAACCTGTTCGTATTGATCGGGGCGCATACCGGGCGGGATGGGATCGGCGGGGTCTCGGTGCTGGCATCCCGGACCCTCGACGAGTCGAGCCACGAGTCCCGGCCCAGCGTGCAGATCGGCGATCCTTTCTACGAGAAGCTACTGATCGAGGCATGCCTGAAGATGATCGAGGCCGGCCTTCTCGTCGGACTCCAGGATCTCGGCGGCGCCGGCATCACCTGCGCGCTATCCGAGTCCGCGGCTCGCGCCGATGTGGGCGCCGACCTCGATCTCGGCGCAGTCCCCCTTCGGGACAGGTCGATGGAGGACTTCGAGATCCTCACCTCGGAGTCGCAGGAGCGGATGCTCGCGATCGTCACACCGGAGAACATGCCGGCGGTTGAGGCGGTCTGCGAGCGGTGGGGCCTCTCGTCAGCGGTGATCGGACGGGTCACCGGTGACGGACAGGTCCGGGCCCGCCTCCGAGGCCAGGTCGTGGCGGAGGTGCCCGCGCGTTCGCTGGCCGATGAGGCGCCCGAGTACACGCGCCCGATGCAGGCGCCCAGCTACCTCGAGGAACTCCATGAGGACGACCCGACCTTCTCCGAGGTTCCGGTCTCGGTCGCCGATGCGTTCCGGCTGGTCCTCGGCGCACCGAACGTCGCCAGCAAGCGGTGGGTGTTTGAGCAGTACGACTCGCTGGTGCAGGGAAACACCATCGCGGGCCCGGGGGCGCCGGCGGCGGTCATCCGGATCGAGGGGAGCCTCAAGGCCGTTGCAGTCTCGACGGACGGGAACGGCAGATACGGGTACCTGGATCCGTTCCTCGGCGGCGCCCACGCGGTGGCGGAGGCCGCCAGGAACGTGGCGTGCACGGGTGCCCGGCCGGTGGCGGTGACCAACTGTCTCAACTTCGGCGACCCCGAGCGGCCCGAAGTGATGTGGTCGTTCGCGGAGACGATCCGAGGGATGGCCCGGGCGTGCGAGGCTCTGAGCACACCGGTCACGGGGGGAAACGTCTCGTTCTACAACGAGACCGAGGACTCAGCGATCTATCCGACCGCGGTGGTGGGGATGATCGGCATCCTGGAGGACTACCGGCTGATGCCCCGGCCGGCGTTCCAGCCGAGCCACGTGGTCTATCTCCTCGGCGAGACGTTCCCCGAACTCGGCGGCACCGAGTACGCCGATGTGGTCCTGGGCAAGGTCAGCGGCCGTCCCCCGGGACTCGATCTGGAACGGGAGGTCGCGCTTCAGAGCCTGCTGGGCGAGGCGGCCCGCGTGGACGTCCTGACATCGGCCCAGGACTGCTCGGACGGCGGGCTGGCGGTTGCCCTGGCGGAGTCGGCGATGTTCGGAGAGACGGGGTTCGCCGTGACGGTCCCCGGCGATCTGCCTGCCCACGTTGCGTTGTTCTCCGAGTCGGCGTCCCGGGCCGTCGTCTCCGTTGCCCCGGAGAAGGCCGATGCGTTCGAGGAGCTGGCCAGGTCGCACCGGGTCGCGTTCACCCGGCTGGGCGAAACCGGCGGCCCTCGCATGGTCTTCGACGATCTGTTCGAGAGCACGGTGGCCGAAGCCCGCGATCTGTACGAGGGCTCTCTTCCCGGACTCCTGGACGTTCGCCGGGAGGCCGGGTGACGGATGATACCATCGGCACAAGTGGGAGATAAACCAAAGGAGGCTTGCGGTCTCTTCGGGGCCTGGGCCCCAGGCGAGGAGGTCGCCAGGCTCATCTATTTCGGGCTGTTTGCCCTTCAGCACCGAGGACAGGAATCCGCCGGGATCGCCGTCTCCGACGGACTGAACATCCTGGTGTATCGGGAGTTGGGCCTGGTCTCTCAGGTATTCAACGAGGCCACGCTGCAGACGCTCCAGGGCGAGCTGGGGATCGGCCACACCAGGTACTCCACGACCGGATCGACGACGTGGGAGAACGCCCAACCCTCGTTCAAGACCGACGGGGGCCGCAGCCTGGCCCTCGGCCACAACGGCAACCTGGTCAACACCGAGGAGCTTGCGGAGCTCGTGGGAGTCCGGGGCCGCGCGACGACGGACACCGATCTGGTGACCACGCTCCTGTCGCGAAACAAGGACGGCCTGGAGGCCGCCGCGCTCGAGGTTTTCCCCACGCTCAAGGGGGCGTTCTGCTTCGTGATGATGGACGAGCGCACCGTGTATGCGGCCCGGGACCCGTACGGGCTGCGGCCACTCGTGATCGGGAGACTTCCCTCGGGATTCTGCTTCGCCTCCGAGAGCGCCGCCCTGGACATCGTGGGCGCCACCTATGTGCGCGACGTCGAGCCGGGCGAGCTGGTCATGGCCGACGATCGAGGCCTGCGTTCCGTGCGCTTCGCCGAGAGCCCCCGCCACGCGCTCTGCCTGTTCGAGTTCGTGTACCTGGCCCGGGCGGACACCCGCCTGTACGGGCGGAGCGTGCACGAGGCCCGGAGGGAGATGGGGCGGAGGCTGGCCAACGAGGCTCCTGTCGATGCCGACATGGTCATCCCCGTGCCGGATACGGGAGCGTCCGCTGCGCAGGGGTACGCCGAGGCCTCCGGCATCCCTTACGGCGAGGGGCTGATGAAGAACCGGTACGTGCACCGCACCTTCATCGAGCCCACGCCCGCGCTCCGCCAGCGTGGGGTTCGGCTGAAGCTCAATCCGGTGGCCGAGGCAATCCGGGGAAAGCGACTCACGGTGGTGGACGATTCCATCGTCCGGGGTAACACCACCCGTCAGATCGTTCAGATGCTTCGTGAGGCCGGAGCCACGGAGGTTCACATGCGCATCACCAGCCCGCCCATCCAGTGGCCGTGCTTCTACGGGATCGACATGTCCACCCGCGAGGAACTGGTCGCCTCCGACCTCGGCGTCGAGGGCGTTCGCGAGTTCATCGGGGCCGATTCCCTCGCATATCTCTCGCTTCCTTCACTGGTGAAGGCCACCGGTGCACCTGCCGATACCTTCTGCCGGGCCTGCTTCGACGGGGAGTACCCCATCCCGGTCCCGGAGCGGGCGCCGTCCAAGCACGTGCTGGAGCGCCGGGAGTAGAACCCCGTGAGCAGCAGATATCGACAGGCGGGCGTCGATCTGGACGCCGCCGCCAAGATCGTGGACCTCGTCCGCGAACTTGCCTCGAGCGCCACGCGCCCCGAGGTCGTTGAAGGCATCGGCGGCTTCGCCGGCCTGTTCAAGATCGGCGACGGGCGCCTTCTCGCTGCCGCGACGGATGGAGTTGGAACGAAGACGGAGATCGCCAGGATGGCCGGGCGTCTCGATACGGTGGGCATCGACCTCGTGGCCATGTGCGCGAACGATGTGGTCTGCACCGGGGCCGAGCCGATCCTGTTCCTCGACTACCTCGCCGTGGGGCGCCTGGTCCCGGACGAGGTCGCCGCGCTCGTGCGGGGGATCGTCGAGGGATGCCGGCTCGCCGGATGCGCCCTGCTCGGCGGGGAGACCGCGGAGCACCCCGGCCTCATGGAGAAGGATCGCTTGGACATGGCCGGCTTCTGCGTGGGGATCGTCGAGGAGGCGGCACTCCTTGGACCTTCTCGGGTCGGCGAGGGCGACGCTCTCCTTGGCCTTCCCTCCTCGGGCCTGCACGCGAACGGGTTCAGCCTGGTTCGGATGGCCGTGCGGGATGCCGGCCTCGATCTCACCGATACGCCGAAGGGATTGGGGCGGCCGCTCGGCGACGAGCTTCTCGAGCCGACGTCGATCTACGTGCCCGCCGTCCTGGTTGCCTCTCGCCGCGAGCTGGTGCATTCCGCCGCCCACATCACCGGCGGAGGGATCCCCGAGAACCTCCCCCGGGCCCTTCCCCGAGGGCTCGGCGCGGAGCTCGACCGAAGCGCATGGGAGGTCCCAGAGGTCTTCCGGTTCGTGGCGGAGCTATCCCACTCCGACGAGGAGGAGATGTTCCGCACGTTCAACATGGGACTGGGCATGGTGCTCGCCGTTCCCGAAGAGGGCGTCGCAGACGTCATCGAGGTCATCCGCGGCGCGGGGTCGGATGCTGTCCCGATCGGCCGTGTCGTGACGGGTCAGGGAGTGCGCCTCACATGACCGAACCGGTGGTGACGCTGGGTGAGGTGAAGGTCCCGCAGCTTCAGGAGGTGCAGGCGAGGCGGCGGCACCTCACCGTCCTATTGCTTCTGGTGTTCGCGTTCTCCGTCGCCGGCCTGGCGATCTTCTGGTTCACCTCCGAGCGCTTCCTGGACAGGCCGATGCCGGCCGTCGTCAACTCGGGAGTGTTTCAGATCGTCTTCGTGGCGCTCGCACTCGTGTTCACGGTGTACATCTTCCTGAGGGAGCGCTCTCTGTCGAGGTTGGAGCGTGCACTCATCGAGGAGCGTGTGCTTTCTGCGGCGCTGTCGAACAGGTTGCACGAACTCTCTGCGCTTTCACGTGCGGGCAGGGCGGCAGCCGCCGTCCTCCCGCTCGATGAAGTCCTCAACGCGATCGTGCAATCCGTGCACGAGCTGCTCGGCGCCACGGAGGTGTCCATCATGCTCTTCGATCCCGAGTCGAAGGAGCTCCGGCTCGCCGCTTCGGTCGGCCTCGACGAGGAAGCGACCAGGGGATCTCTTGGACTGGGAGAGGGCGTGGCGGGATGGGTACTCGAGCACCGGGAGCCCGTGGTGCTCCGAGGTCCCGTCACGGATCCGCGGTTCCGGGACCTCGTTCCGAAGAGCCGGGAGGTTCGTTCGGCCATGTCGGCACCGCTCGTGGCCGCCGGCGAGGCGGTGGGCGTCCTGAACGTCAGCGTCTCGGAGGGGCGCCGGGTGTACACCCCGCACGACCTGCGGGCGCTTAGCGTCTGCGCCGAGCATGCCGCCATCGCCATCTCCAATGCCCGGCTGTACGAGCTGGAGAAGGAAAGTGCAGCGTCGCTGGCGGAGCTGGACCTGAAGCGCCGTGACTTCCTGGCGACCATGACCCATGACATGAAGACGCCGCTCACGTCCATCCTCGGCTACATCAAGCTGCTGCGGGGCGCGCACGGCCTCTCCGGGGAGGAAGTGAAGAAGTTCACGGACGTGGTCGAGCGCCAGGGCCGTCGGCTCCTGGCCATGATCGAGCAGATCCTCATGGCCACTCGCCTCGAGGAAGCTGCTCCAGCGTTGACTCGGCAGGCCCTCGATCTGCGCCACATTGTGCAAGAGGAGGTGGCAGCGTTCCGAGGAGTGCTCGGAGGTCGGACCATCAGAGTTCAGATACCCGACGAGGTGCCCACCACGTACGGCGACCCTTCGGCCGTCGAGCACATCGTGGCCAATCTCTTGGACAACGCGGTGAAGTACTCGCCCGACGGGGCCGGCATCCAGGTCGCGGTGGAGCCAGCCCCCGGAGAGGTCCGGGTGAGCGTGACGGACAGCGGTCCGGGGATACCCGAGGAGGATCTCACCCGGGTCTTCGAGCGGTTCCACCGGGCGGCGGAGAGTGACGCGGGCGGAAGCGTCGGGCTGGGACTGTTCATCGTTCGGAACCTCACGCAGGCGCACGGCGGCCGAGTGTGGGCGGAGAACGCGCCGAGCGGCGGCGCTCGCATCACGTTCACATTGCCGCTTCGAAGCGAATCGTAATTCGGGGCTACCGAACGATCTTCCCGAACCGAACGCCCCTGAGCGGAACCCGGTGCAGCTTGTCGTTCCGGTCTTTCACCACGTAGGTCTGAGCGGCCTCGTCGAACCACTCGAGCGTTCCGACCACCTCACCGACATAGCCGTTCGGCAGCTCGTACTGGAACGAAACCCGTCGGCCAGCATCCCCGGGCAAGACATTGTTCTGCCGCTTCATGCCCCCACGGTAGTGGGAGTTCTACAGAGGCTCAACTCGATTCAGCTAGGGAGCTTGGATGCGGATGATGGTGCCCTCGGGAGGTTCATCGAAGGCATCAGGGTGGATGGCCCAGGCCAGGATCTCCACGCCGTCGACGATCCTCGGACCCGGGCGGGAGAAGTACGAAGAGGCGTCGACCGCGAAGACGTTCTCTGACTGCACGGCAGTGGTCGCGCGCATCTCCGGAACCGCGTAGATCCTGGTGGCCTCCTGTTCAGCCTCGGGGAGGTAGTAGCCGCAGGGCATGAACACAACGACCTCCGGCCGAGCGTCGCCGATCTCCTTCCACATGACCGTTCGGGATCGCTCGCCTTTGGAGTTGAGGAGATTCTCGCCACCAACGGCTTCAACCATCTCCGGCACCCAATGACCTCCCACGAATGGCGGGTCCAACCACTCGAGGCAGAACGTTCGGATGGTCGGGAGGCGGACGGCCTTCGTCTTGAGCTCATCGATCCGCTCGCGGAGCGAGGCGACCAGTTCCTCCGCACGCTGCTCTGTCCCCGTCGCCCGTCCCACCTCCACGATCCCATCCAGGATGTCCTTCACTCCCTTCGGGTCGAGCGAGATGACCTCGGACTCCGTGCCGAGCTCCCGCAGAGCGTCCTCCACCTGGCCCGAGGGCACGGCACAGACCCGACACAGATCCTGGGCCAGGATCAGGTCGGGCTGGATCCTCTTGATCAGCTCCTTGTTCAGCACGTAGATCGGTTCCTTCCGGTCCATCCGCTCGCGTACGGCATCGTCGATCTCTCGGGAGGACAACGGGCGGTCCTGGGGCAACGCGGTGTCTGAGATCACCGGCTTGGTGGTCGCCTCGGCGGGGTAGTCGCACTCGTAGGTCACGCCCTCCAGGTCGTCGCCGAGGCCGAGGGCGTAGACGATCTCGGTGGCCGAGGGGAGGAGGGAAACGATCTTCACTCGCGCGGCAGGGCGCCGAGGCGGAACGGGCTCTCCAGCAGTTCCCGGAGCGCGGTCATTGCACGATCGGCCTCGGCCCCATCGATGACCCGGTGATCGAACGACAGCGACAGAGTCACGGCGGTCCGGACCTGTACGTCGCCATCCACGACCAGAGCCCTGGGCTTGATGGTGCCGATTGCCAGGATGGCCACCTCGGGGAAGTTGATGATGGGCGTGCCGAACTCGGACCCAAACGTCCCCACGTTCGTCACGGTGATCGTTCCGCCGGTGAGCTGCTCCGGGGTGGCTCGCCGCTCCCGGGAAGCCGCGACGAGATCGGCGATCTGCCTGGCCAGTGAGACGATCCCTTTCTGCCCGGCATCCCGGACCACGGGAACCACGAGCCCCTGGTCGGTGTCGGTGGCGATGCCCACATTGCATGCCTTCTTCAACACGAGCTCCCCGCCCTCCGTGTCGTAGGACGAGTTGAGCTTGGGATGCTCCCGACACACATCGGCCAGTGCCCGGACAACGACCGAGAGGGCCGTCACCTTCACACCGGACTGTGCTGTCAGCTCCTTCCGGAAGGCCTCCACGTGCGTGGCGTCGACGAGATGGAACGTGGTGACGTGGGGAACCTCCGCCCAGGACCTGGCCATCTTCTGAGCGATCATCCGGCGGACTCCTCGCACCGGGATCCGCTCCTCCGGGCCCTCGAACCGCGGCATTCCCACGCTCGGCTCCCCGCCCGCTGCCGCCGGGCGCTCGGCCCCGGCAGCCTTGATCACATCTTCCCTGGTCACCCGCCCGCTGGCCCCGGTCCCCTGGACCACGGTGAGGTCCACGCCCATCTCCTTGGCCAGGCGGCGCACCGGCGGTGCGGCCGCCACCCGTCCGGATGGGGGGGCGGCACCGGCCGCTGCGGCGGGCGCTTTCCGTTCGCCGGGCGGCCGGAGGCGGGGCCGGCTCCGCTTCGCGGTGTCCTCGGGATTGACGCCGTAGCCCACCAGCACGGCCTCCCGCTTCGGCGCTTCCGAACCAGCCGCCTCCGATGGCGCCTCGACCTCTTCTCCGGGTGCCTCGGCTCCTTCGACGTCGATCGTGATGAGGGGCTCACCGACTTTCACCACGTCGCCATCGGCCCCGTGCAGTGTCAAGACCTTCCCGGCGAACGGTGAGGGGATCTCCACGAGCGCCTTGGCCGTGTTCACGTCCACGAGCGGCTGATTGAGCTTCACGGTGTCGCCCTCCGACACTTTCCACTCGACGATCTCGGCGTCTTCGAGCCCTTCGCCGAGATCGGGCAGATTGAAGACTCGTTCCGCCATCAGTGACTCAGCACGCGATCGACGGCTCCGAAGATGCGATCCACACTCGGCAGGTAGTGCTCCTCGACCTTCGCCGGGGGATAGGGCATGTCGTACCCGGTCACCCGGAGGGCCGGAGCTTCCAGGTAATCGAAGGAATCCTCGACGATCCGGGCCACCACCTCGGCACCGAAGCCGGCCGTGAGCGGTGCTTCGTGCACCACCACGGCTCGCCCCGTCTTCTGCACCGAGGCGGCCAGCGCGTCCAGGTCGAGCGGGACCAGAGAGCGAAGATCCAACACCTCCAGCTCCACGTCGTCTTCAGCGGCGGTCGTGGCAACCTCCAGGCACCGGGCCACCATCGCCCCCCACGCCACCAAGGTGCAGTGCTGTCCCTCCCGGGCCACCCGGGCCTTGCCGATCGGGAGGCCGTCGGGGATGAGGTCCCCTGACTCCTTGGACCAGTACCGACTCTTCGGCTCGAAGAAGATGACCGGATCGGGGTCCCGTATCGACCGCACCAGCAGGTTGAACGCATCGAGCGCCGTCGACGGAATGACGACCTTCAGTCCGGACGTGTGCGCGTAGTACGTCTCCGGGCTCTCGGAGTGGTGCTCGGCGGCCCCGATCCCGCCGCCGCAGGGGATCCGGATCACCATCGGAACCTCGGTCGTCCCCGCGGAGCGGAACCGGTATTTGGCGATGTGGGAGATGACTTGGTCGAGCGCGGGATACGAGAACGCCTCGAACTGCATCTCGGCAACTGGACGCCAGCCTGCCTGGGTGAGTCCGAGGGAGACCCCAGCGATGGCCGACTCCGCGAGGGGCGTGTCGAAAACCCGCTGCTCACCGAACTCCGCCTGAAGCTTGTCCGTGATCCGGAAGACCCCGCCGAGCTTCCCCACGTCTTCGCCGAGGATGAGCACGCGGTCGTCGTCGTTCAGGCAGTACCGGAGGGCCTCGTTGAGAGCCTGGGCCATGGTGACCTCAGCCATGCTCGCCCTCCTGGAGCGATCCGAGAGCCTCGTCGCGCTGACGGGCGAGGTGGGGCGGAACGTCCGCGTACACCCACTTGAACAGGTCCTCGACCGGAGGCGGGGGAGCGCCCTGGATGCCGGCACGCACCGTCGCAGCCACGTCGGCGGCCTCCGCATCCACCTCCAGCACGAACGACTGATCGGCGACGCCCTCAGCTTCGAGGAACAGTCGATACCGCTCGAGCGGATCAACCTCGTGCCATCGATCCACCTCTTCCTTGGTCCGGTATCTCGTGGCGTCGTCTGCGGTGGAGTGCGGACCGAGGCGATACGTGACGGCTTCGATCAGGCTGGGCATCCCCTCGCTCCGGGCGCGCTCGATCGCCTCCCGAGTGACCTTGTACACGGCAAGGACGTCGTTGCCGTCCACCCGCACGCCGGGGAAGCCGTAGGCCTCGGCCTTCTTCCAGATGGGAGCGGCGGTCTGCTTCTCGATCGGCACCGAGATCGCCCATTGATTGTTCTGGCAGAAGAACACGACGGGCGCCTTGAATACGCCGGCGAAATTGCATCCTTCGTGGAAGTCGCCCTCTGAGGTGGCACCGTCGCCGAAGTAGGTGATCGCGCAGGCCTCTTTCCCGTCGAGCTTCGCCCCCATGGCCCAGCCCACGGCATGAAGCACCTGGCTCCCCACGGGAACCGAGATCATGGCGAACCGGGCTCCCACGGGGTCCCGCACCCCCCCATGCCACGTGCCCCGGTGGAAGTGCATGTAGTCGACGAGGTCCACTCCACGGACGATCGCCACCCCCACCTCCCGGTAGGACGGAAAGATGAAGTCCTCGTCACCGAGGGCGTAGGCGCTCCCGATCTGGGCAGCCTCCTGCCCGATCAGAGGGGGATAGACGGCGAGCTCACCCTGGCGCTGAAGCGCCGTGCACTCGAGATCCACCTTTCGGGCGAGGACCATGAACCGGAACATCTGCCGGAGGTCCTCCTCCTTCAGATCGAGTCCCTCTCTGGCCTTCTCGTCCACGGTCCCATCCGGGGCCAGGATGCGGACGGTGTGGTCGCCCTCAGGTGGCACGCTCGAGTCTCCTTTTCCCGCCGGTGCCCGTAAGGATAGGGCACCATGGGGCCTACCGACGGAGGCTGGTGCGGTGCTCTCCGGGCACGTACAGGAGCTGCACCCGGCTCACGCCAGCGATGCGCCGCTCTGCGAGGAGCTCTGCGGCTCTCGCCGGGGGGACCTGTTCGGTCCTGGACATCCGGAATACCTCCCTGAGCGTCCGGTAGATGTCCTTGACCTTGGTCATGGCCCGGTCGCGGTCGTAGCCCATCAGCTCGTCGGCCACGTTGATGATTCCACCCGCGTTGATCACGAAGTCCGGCGCGTACAGGATCCCCAGCTCGGCGAGGGCATCGCCGTGCTCGGGGCGAGCGAGCTGGTTGTTGGCGGCCCCCGCCACGACCTTGCACTTCAGCTCGGGGATCGTGTCGTCTCGGATGATCCCTCCCAGGGCACAGGGTGCGAAGATGTCGCACTCCACCGCGTGGGCCTTCTCCGGCTCGACCGTGTCCACACCGAATTCGTTGACGGCCCGAGCCACCGAGTCCACCTCGACGTCCGACACCGTTACCACGGCGCCGCCTTCGACGAGGTGCTTCACCAGGGCATACCCGACCTTCCCCACCCCCTGGACCACCACTCTCAGCCCCTCCAACGACGCCGTGCTCAGGGCCTCCTCGGCGCAGGCCTTGAGGCCGTTGAACACGCCGAAGGCAGTCACCGGGGAGGGATCGCCGGACCCTCCGAGCTGAGAGGAAACGCCCGTCACCCATCTGGTCTGCCTCCGAATGAGGTCCATGTCGTCGCGGGAGGTCCCGACGTCTTCGGCGGTGATGTACCGGCCCCCCATCGAGTCGATGAACCGCCCGTAGCTCCGCAGGAGGGCCTCGGACTTGTCGCGGCGAGAGTCGCCGATGATGACGGCCTTCCCCCCACCAAGGTCCAGACCGGCAACGGCGGACTTGTAGGTCATCCCCCGGGCCAACCGGAGGACGTCCCGCAGGGCCTCCTCCTCGGTTTCGAACGGGAAGAATCGGGTGCCGCCGAGCGCCGGGCCGAGCGCGGTGGAGTGGATGGCGACGATGGCCCGGAGTCCGGTGGGGGGGTCGTTGAAGTACACGACCTCTTCGTACTGATCGTTCAGCTCAGAGAATACGCCCATGCGGTAAGGCCGGGATCCGGCGACGCCCGACTATAGCAATCGTTCCGAGCAGCCGTCTGACGAGGTCAGCGGACGGCTATCATGGCTATGCGGTGATCGCCAACGCCTACCTCAGGATCTTCCAGCCGCTCGATGCGCTTTCCGAGGCCGAGCAGGCCAAGTGGGAGCGCTACATCATCGAGGGGGACCACATCCGTCCCCGTAGGCGCGTCTATCGCCAGGGCTGGACCCAGGGGCGGCTCGGCGTGATCGTTGCGGACGAGGACCAGCCCGAAGTGCGGTTCGTCGACGGGATCTGGTACGTCTGCCCGCCGAGGACCCGCATCCGGGTGCTGGCGAGCCTGCTCTCACTGCGGGAGAGCGTTCCCCCGGAGGTGGCGGATGCGCTGGTTCCTGAGGCCGAGGCTCGACGGGCGGCGAGGGAACTCGCAAGGATCCGGCGACGCAACCCGGGGGCGGTTCCCACGCTCCTTCAGAGCGCGTGGCACATCCCGGTGCGGTGGTTCGTGCTCGTGGATGACCTCGAGCGGCGTTTCGTGGAGCGTCCGAACGGACGAACGCGCCTCGTGTACTGGACCTCCCTTCCCGAGGCCAAGCAGCGAGCGGAGCGAGCCCTGGAGATCCTCCGCGATAACGAGCTCGAGCTGGTGGCCGACCTGGTGGAGGACATGGTGGCCTGGCTGATGGTCTTCGACCCTCGATCGGCCGTGGAGCTCGATTACGGGGACATCTCCGAGCTGCTGACCCTTTCGGAGCTGGAGGAGGACCATTCCGCCCGCGAGCTTCAGGGGGCCCTCGACGCGCTGGCCGAGGGGGACCTCGATCGGGCGGGCGATCTCTATCAGCTCGTGGCGTCCCGGTGGGCAGAGGCGAAGACCCGGGAGTCGCTCAACTGACACTCTCCGAGGTGTCCTTCCTTCCTACGGAATTTGCTGCTTTTTTTCATGTACCCGACGAGTCGGACGCTGGACATTTCAGGCAAAGAAGTGCCATAATCGCGCCCGGAGGGCATGTCATATGGCCACGGTGAGCACGCAGAAGAGCGGCGAAAAGCTGCTCACCCCGGCCGAGGTCGCAGCGCTGTTCCGCGTCGACCCAAAGACGGTCACGCGCTGGGCCAAGGCTGGGAAGCTGTCGTCGATCCGGACCTTGGGGGGTCACCGCCGGTACTGGGAGAACGAAGTCCGCGGTCTCCTCGAGAGGTCCGGCTCGGGTAGCTAGACGCCGGGACGCCGGGCTCGTCCACGAGTCCGGCCTGTCGGCTTTGTGGCGAGGGACGGAATCGAACCGCCGACACCGCGGTTTTCAGCCGCGTGCTCTGCCAACTGAGCTACCTCGCCCCACGGACGTGGGAACCGCATCCGCCACCTCCGACGGAAGCCGGGTTGTTCAGCGGGCCTGAAGGGATTTGAACCCTCGACCTCGACCTTGACAGGGTCGCGAGCACTCCAGACTGCTCCACAGGCCCCCGCTATATAGTTCGCCCTCTCGTGCCCCCAACGGGATTCGAACCCGTGTCGCCGCCTTGAAAGGGCGGTATCCTAGGCCGCTAGACGATGGGGGCGATGGTCGCCCGCCCCCAGCGGGGGCAACGGGCAAAGTATACCGTCCCCCGGGGAACCCACCTCGGCGAGTACCCCTCGATCGGCGATGGCGCGGGAGCGTCTCTCGACCCTG
>DASQUW010000178.1:0-11386 GCA_035641075.1 Actinomycetota bacterium
TCGACTACGAGATCGACGGCGTGGTGGTGAAGGTGGACCAGATCGCCCTCCAGGAGGAGCTGGGGGCGACGAGCCACGCACCCCGATGGGCCATCGCGTACAAGTTCCCGCCGGAGGAGCGCACGACCCGGCTGAACAAGATCGCCGTGCACACCGGACGCACCGGCGTCGTGACGCCGTTCGCCATGCTCGAGCCGGTGTCGGTCGGCGGGGTCACGGTCACCACGGCGACGTTGCACAACGAAGATGAGGTCAAGCGGAAGGATGTCCGGGAGAAGGATACGGTCATCGTCCGGCGGGCAGGCGATGTCATCCCCGAGGTCGTGGGCCCCATCCCAAGCAAACGACCCAAGGGCGCCCGCCCGTGGAGGTTCCCGAAACGCTGTCCCTCGTGCGGTACCGAGCTCGTCCGACGGCAGGGTGAGGCGTACTGGCGATGCCCGAATCGCCGAGGCTGTCCGTCGCAGAACATCGAGTGGCTGTTCCACTTCGCTTCACGCGGGGCGATGGACATCGGGCACCTCGGTTACAAGACCGGCATGGCTCTCATGGACCGCGGCTGGGTCAAGGACCCCGCGGACATCTACAGCCTGACCGAGGAGCACCTGGCCCAGTTGCCGGGGTTCAAGGAGAAGTCGATCTCGAACGTGCTGAGATCGATCGAGGCGTCGAAGGATCGGCCACTTTGGCGGCTGCTCGTGGCGCTGTCGATACCGCATGTAGGCTCACATGTCGCCCAGGTCCTCGCCGACGCGTTCCCCTCCATCGATGCGTTGCAGGAGGCGTCGGTCGAGGAACTGGAAGTTGTCGAGGAGATCGGACCGATCGTGGCTCGCGCGGTGCACGATTGGTTCCACGATCCGGAGAGCCGAAAGCTCTTGGAGAAGCTTCGGCGGGCCGGGGTCAGGATGGCCGACAAGCCCAAGAAGAAGAAGGCCAAGGGACCTCTCACCGGCAAGACGATCGTCCTGACCGGTGGGCTCGACTCGATGTCCAGGGACGAAGCAGCGAAGGCGGCGGAGGAGGCGGGTGCCCGCGTCGCCTCCAGTGTCTCGAAGAAAACGGACTTCGTGGTGGTCGGCACGGATCCGGGTTCAAAGTTCGAGAAGGCCCAATCGCTCGGAGTCGAGACCGTCGACGAGAAGGCCTTCCTGAAGCGCCTGGCCAGGAGATAGGTACTTCAGGCGAAGACCTATCCGGTTGGACCCTTCGCTAGACTTCCCACCGTGCCGGTAGAGATCGATGTCGATCATGTCGCCCGCCTGGCCCGATTGGCCCTGACCGACGAGGAGCGGGAGCGGTTCCGGGCGCAGCTTCGGGTCATCCTGGAGCACGCCGAGCGGGTCCGGGAGGTGGCGGCCGAGGACGTCCAGCCCACCTCCCATCCGATCCCGATGCAGAACGTGTTCCGGGAGGACGAGCCAGAGCCCACCCTGTCCCAGGATGAGGCTCTGGCAGGAGCACCTGAAGCCGAGAAGGGGCAGTTCAAGGTTCCCCGGATCGTTGAGATGGAGTGACGTGGTGGCCGAGCTTTGCGATCTGACCGGCCACGAGCTTGCCCGGATGTTCCGGGCAGGGGAGGCCACCGCGCTGGACACGGTGGAGTCCTGTCTTCGCCGGATCGAGGCCGTGGAGCAGCGCGTCAAGGCGTTCCTGGTGGTTACCGCCGACCTCGCCCGGGCGCAGGCCGGTGAGGTAGACAAGCGTCTGGCCGCCGGAGGGGAGCTCCCCCCGATAGCCGGCGTTCCGCTTGGCCTGAAGGACGTGCTCTGCACGCGCGGCGTGACCACGACGTGTGGCTCGAAGATCCTCCACAACTACGTCCCTCCCTACGACTGCACGCCGTGGGCGAGGCTCGCGGCCGGCGGCTCCGTCCTCATCGGAAAGACGAACTGCGACGAGTTCGCCATGGGCTCCTCGACGGAGAACTCCGCGTTCTTCCCCACCAGGAATCCCTGGGACCTGGAAACCGTTCCCGGCGGATCATCCGGAGGGTCGGCGGCAGCCGTGGCGGCGGGAGAGGTGGTGTGGGCGCTCGGCACCGACACGGGCGGGTCCGTGCGCCAGCCTGCTGCATTGTCTGGAGTGGTCGGGTTCAAACCGACCTACGGGCTGAACTCGAGGTACGGCCTGATCGCCTTCGCATCTTCGCTGGACACGGTGGCCACCCTGACTCGTGATGTCCGGGACTCCGCCGTGCTCCTCTCCGCGATCGCCGGACACGATCCGAAGGACTCCACCTCGGTCCAGGAGCCACCGCGCGACTACACGGAGGGGCTGGACGCGGGCGTTCGGGGCCTGAAGGTCGGCGTCGTCCGTGACTGGCTCGGTGAGGGAGTGCAGGTTGGGGTGCGTGCAAGCGTCGAAGCTGCCGTGGAGCGTCTGGCAGGGTTGGGAGCGGAGATCGACGACGTTGCCCTGCCGCACGCGGACTACGCCCTTTCCGCCTATTACCTCATCGCTCCGGCCGAGTGCTCGTCCAACCTGGCCCGCTACGACGGGGTCCGGTACGGCCACCGAGCCGAGGGGACCAGGGACGTCGTCGAGCTGAACATGCGCACCCGGGGCGAGGGATTCGGCCAGGAGGTGAAGCGACGCATCATGCTGGGGACGTACTCGCTCTCAGCTGGCTACTACGAGGCTTATTACGGGCAGGCCCAGAAGGTTCGAACCCTGGTCATCAGGGATTTCGAGGCGGCGTTCGAGCGGTTCGACATCCTTCTGGCCCCAACGTCGCCGACGACTGCCTTCCGCCTCGGAGAGAAGGCCGAGGACCCCTTGGCCATGTACCTCTCCGATATCTTCACGATCCCGGCGAACCTTTCGGGGACGCCGGCCATCTCGGTGCCGTGCGGCCTCGATGACGCCGGCCTTCCGGTTGGACTCCAGCTCATCGGAAAGGTGTTGGACGAACGAACGGTGCTCCGGGCCGCGTACGCATTCGAACAGGACCTCTCGCTGGAGGCGACGCCGCCGTTGGTCGCGGAGGCGACAGGATGACCTCGGAGGACGGTGGCGGACGGTTGGCGGCGAGGCAGTTCGGGAAGATGGCCAACGTCTACGCGGAGGAGGAGGACCGCCGGTATCCGGAGGATTTCATCCTCGGTCTGTGTGACCCGGACGAGGACGACGCGTATCTGGACCTTGGGACGGGGCCGGGGACCATCGCCGGTGTCATCGCTCCGCATGTAGGTGGCGTTGTGGGGACCGATGTCTCCCCCGAGATGCTCGGTCTCTTCGAGACCCGCGCGCCGGGAGCACGCGCGGTCCTGGCCGATGCGCATCGTCTCCCCTTCAATGAGGGGAGCTTCACCCTGGTTACCTGCGGGAGCGTCTTCCACCATCTCGAGGATCCGGCGTCGGTGGTCGATGAGGTTGCCCGAGTGCTCGTTCCGGGCGGGCGCTTCCTGCTCATCGACATGGCTGGCCCGGAGAACCCGGAGCGCCGGGAGGCTCGCGACGAGGTCGAGCGGGTTCGCGATCCGAGCCACGTCCACATCCTGGCGCCTTCCCGGGTTCGCGCGTTCGTCGAAGCAGCAGGGTTCGAGATCAAGGCCGAGGAGCGGCAGGTTGAGGACAAACGTGATGTCTATTGGGCTCGCATCGCCGGAGCGGACGTCGAGAAGATCCGCGAAGCGCTGCGCCTGCGAGAGAAGGTCGCCGCGGGTTTCCTGGCCCTTCGGTGGGAGGGGGACGGCTTCATCATGCGGCGAGAACGGGCGTATTACCTTGCGGTGAGGTTGTGAGCGACTACGAGACCGTGATCGGGCTCGAATGCCACGTCGAGCTGTCGACGCGCACCAAGATGTTCTGCGGCTCGCCCAACGAGTTCGGCGCGGAGCCGAATACGAACGTCTGCCCGGTGTGTCTCGGCCACCCAGGAACGCTGCCCGCGGCCAACCGGCAGGCGATCGACCACACCATGAAGATCGCTCTCGCGCTCGACTCCCAGATCGCACCCCGATCCCTGTTCCACCGCAAGAACTACTTCTATCCGGATATGCCGAAGAACTATCAGATCAGCCAGTACGACCTCCCGATCGGCACCGGTGGCCATCTGGACATCGAGGTCGACGGGGAGACGAGGCGGATCGGGATGAACCGTGTCCACCTGGAGGAAGACACCGGAAAGACCTTCCACGCCAGCGCCACGGGCCGCATCGCCGAGGCCGAGTACGCGCTGGAGGACTACAACCGGGCGGGGGTGCCGCTGGTCGAGGTGGTCTCCGAGCCCGAGATCCGATCGCCCGAGGAAGCCCGTGCGTACCTGATCGAGCTGAAGGCATTGCTCGAGTCCCTCGGTGTGTCGGACGTGCGCATGGAGGAGGGCTCGTTCCGATGCGACGCGAACATCTCGGTGCGACCGATCGAGAGCGGCGAGCTGGGAGTGAAGGTCGAGATCAAGAACCTGAACTCGATCCGAAGCGTGGAGCGTGCGCTCCGGTACGAGGCGGAGCGGCAACGAGCGGCGGTGGAGGCGAGGGAGGCACTCGTCCAGGAGACCCGCCACTGGGACGAGGGGAAAGGCGTCACGCTTCCGCTCCGGTCCAAGGAGTACGCCTTCGATTACCGGTACTTCCCGGAGCCGGACCTCGCGCCGATCGAGCCCGACGCGGAGTGGATCGAGCGGTTGAAGGCCGAGCTCCCCGAGCTCCCGGCGGCACGCCGGCAACGCTTCGTCCTGGTGCACGAGCTGGAGCCCACCGCGGCGCGGCTGGTCGGCACGGACAAGGAGTGGGCCGGCTTCTTCGAGGAGGTCGTCGGCCTCGGTGCCGACCCAAGGACCGTTGCGAACTGGATGGTCGGGGACCTCACGGCGCTCCTGCGAGAAGCGAAGGTGTCGCTGAGCGAGGCGACGGTGAAGCCTCGGCACATCGCGGACATCGTGCGCCTGGTTGAGGACGGAACGATCTCCACGGCCGGGGGAAAGCAGGTGCTGGCCGAGGCATTCGCGAGTGGAAAGGCCGTCGAGGCGATCGTGGAGGCGAAGGGTCTGGCCCAGATATCCGATGAGTCGGCACTCCTGGCCGTGGTCGAGGAAGTCATCGCGGAGAACCCTGGGCCGGTCGAACAGTTCCGAGCGGGCAAGGAAGGGGTCATCGGATTCCTCGTCGGCGCGCTCATGAAGAAGACCCGGGGCGCCGCCAACCCGCAGGAAGCTCAGCGCCTCCTTCGGGAACGATTGTCGGGCTGAGGCCGAACGGTGGAGTTCACGCTGCTCGAACATTCCTTGCATGAGAACGGCTGAACGAGGGACGTGGTTGGAGACCGGGCGCCACGTTACCGCGCTGCTGCTGGTGGTGGCCCTCACTGCGATCGCCTGCGACGGATCGGAGCCCGAGCGGGGGTCGAACGCACCGGAAGAGCAGCCCGGCTCCCCGGCTCATCAAGGACCTGCGAGAGCCGGTTCGGGGACGGCGCGAGACGATGACTGCGTCCAGCTCACGAGAGGCGAGACTGCCGAGATCGTGGTACTCGACAACATGTTTGCGCCAGAGTGCCCCGTGGTCGTCAGCGACCAGATCCTGCGTTTGCGGAACCTTGGAGTCCGGACCCACACCTTCACGATCAGTGAGAACCAGGACGACCTGGCTCCATTTCTTCTCGATCTGACGATCGAGGGCGAGAAGATCCTGGAAACCAAGACCCCCCTGAGTCAGTTCGTCGGGCCGGGGTTCTATGAATTCCTTTGCAAGTTCCACACGGGGATGGACGGCGTCCTGCAGGTGGTTGAGGCGGTTGGGGAGCCCCAGACGAGTCCGCCCACTGCGTCCCCCAAGGAGTCCGCTCAGGACTGCATCGATTTCACTGGGGAGCCTGCGGCCTTGATCGCGATGGTCGACAACGAGTTCGATCCGGACTGCTTCATCGTCTCAGGCGAGCAGGGCCTTACCATCCGGAACGAAGGAGTGTCCCTGCACAACCTGTCCGTTGACTTTCGAAAAGCGCTCACGGGCTCGGATCTGGATGTTGACGTCTCTTCCGGAGAGGAGACCACGACGGGCGCCGTCGGGGAGACCCTCAAGGCAGGCAACTTCAAGGTCTTCTGCAAATACCATCTGCCCACGATGGTTGCGGAAATCGAGATCGTCTGAACCGATCACTCATCAAGACTCGAGACGCCGCCGTGCAGAGTCTGTGGCGAACAGTCACCTTGACGGCTGAGGGTTTCCCTCAGCATACTCACGTCCCCGAGGCGAAGGAGGGGCCATGGCCGAACCCGTCCAGTTCAACTTGAAGACGGACGATCTCCCGACGGCCTGGTACAACATCATGCCGGCCATCGTCGGCGCGGGGATGCAGCCCCTGCCGCCGCTTCATCCGGGGACCAGGGAGCCGGTGTCGCCGGACATGCTGGCGCCGTTGTTCCCGGAGGCGCTCATCATGCAGGAGGTCTCCACCGACCAGTGGGTCGACATCCCCGGCCCGGTGCTCGACGTGTACCGGCTCTGGAGGCCGACTCCTCTGTACCGGGCCCGGCGCCTGGAGCAGGCTCTCGACACTCCGGCCCACATCTACTTCAAGTACGAGGGGACGTCACCGGCCGGCTCCCATAAGCCGAACACGGCCGTTGCCCAGGCCCACTACAACAAGGAGGAGGGCACCCGCCAGATCACCACGGAAACCGGGGCCGGGCAGTGGGGATCGGCGCTGGCCATGGCCACGACCTTCTTCGGACTCGAGAGCCTGGTGTTCATGGTCAAGGCGTCCTACGAGCAGAAGCCGTATCGCCGGATCTTCATGGAGACGTTCGGTGCCGAGGTGCGCCCGTCACCGTCGTCAACCACCGAGGCCGGGAAGAAGATCCTGGAACAGGACCCCGAGTCCACGGGCTCGCTCGGCATCGCCATCAGCGAGGCCATCGAGGTGGCTGCGCAAGACCCGGACACGAAGTACTCCCTTGGGAGCGTCCTCAACCACGTCCTGCTTCACCAGACAGTCATCGGCCTAGAGACCCAGAAGCAGATGGAGATGACCGGCGATCAGCCCGACGTGATCATCGGATGCGTCGGCGGCGGTTCGAACTACTCCGGCTTCTGTTACCCGTTCATGGGCGAGCGCCTGGCGGGGAAGAGCCAGGCCCGCTTCGTGGCCTGCGAGCCAGCGGCGTGCCCCACCCTCACCAAGGGTTCGTTCGCGTACGACTTCGGCGACACGGGTCAGATGACTCCTCTGCTGCCGATGTACACGCTCGGGCACACCTTTGTCCCGGCACCGGTGCACGCGGGAGGGCTCCGGTACCACGGTGACGCGCCCTCGCTCTCGCTGCTGGTGAAGGAGGGCCACATGGAGGCAAGGGCCTTCTCCCAGAACGAGGTGTTCGAGGCCGCGACGCAATTCGCCCAGACGCAAGGCTTCATCCCGGGCCCGGAGCCGGCCCACGCCGTCCGGGCGGTCATCGACGAGGCTGTCCAGGCCAGGGAGGCCGGGGAAGAGCGGGTCATCCTGTTCAACCTTTCCGGCCACGGCTTCTTCGACATGCAGGCGTACGACGACTACCTGAACCACCGGCTGCCCGAGGTGGAGTACCGGGACGAGCAGCTCGAGAGGGGCCTTGCCGGCGTCCCGGACGTGCCGATCCCGGGCTGAGGGGGGAGCCGGGGAAGGAGGGGCGGGGCCGTTCGCGGTCCCGCCCCTTCGGCTATCTTTAGGGCGATGAGCACGACCGAGGCGAAGTCCGGATCGGTCAACCCGCTCGACCTCCTCAGCCTGGACGCACTCCTCAACGACGAGGAGCGAGCGGTCCGGGGCACCGTTCGCGACTGGGTCGGGAACCGGGTCCTTCCGGAGATCGCCGAGTGGTTCGAGCACGGAGAGCTTCCTTCGGAGCAGCTGGCGAAGGAGTTGGGCTCGATGGGGCTCCTCGGCATGCACCTGACTGGGTTCGGGTGCGCCGGTGCCAGCGCGGTCATGTACGGCCTCGCCTGTACGGAGCTGGAAGCCGGTGACAGCGGTATCCGGAGCCTCGTCTCGGTGCAGGGGTCCCTGGCCATGTTCCCCATCTGGAAATACGGATCCGAGGAACAGAAGCAGGAATGGCTTCCGAAGATGGCCGCGGGCGAGGCCATCGGGTGCTTCGGGCTGACCGAGCCGGACTTCGGCAGCGATCCTGCCAGCATGCGGACCTCCGCCCGGCGGGACGGCGACGACTGGGTGCTGAACGGCACCAAGATGTGGATCACGAACGGAGGCGTTGCGCAGGTCGCCGTGGTGTGGGCTCAGACCGACGACGGTATCCGCGGGTTCATCGTTCCCGGAGACACTCCCGGCTTCTCAACCAAGGACATCGAGAAGAAGCTCTCGCTCCGCGCCTCCGTGACCTCGGAGCTGATCCTGGAGGACGTCCGACTCCCAGCCGATGCAGTCCTTCCGGAAGTGCGTGGGATGAAGGGGCCCCTGTCCTGTCTGAACGAAGCCCGGTACGGGATCGTATGGGGGTCGATGGGGGCGGCGCGGGCCTGTTTCGAATCGGCCCTGGAGTACTCGACGTCGCGGGTGCAATTCGGGAAGCAGATCGGCGCCTTCCAGCTCACGCAACGGAAGCTCGTGGACATGGCGCTCGAGGTGAACAAGGGGATGCTCCTGGCGCTGCACCTCGGCCGGATGAAGGATGAGGGTCGTTTGCGGACCGAGCACGTGAGCGTGGGAAAGCTCAACAACGTGCGCGAGGCCCTCGAGGTCTGCCGGGAGGCGCGGACGATCCTCGGCGCCAACGGGATCACGCTCGAGTACCCGGTGATCCGCCACATGAACAACCTCGAGTCGGTGCTCACGTACGAAGGGACCAGCGAGATCCATACCCTGATCCTCGGCCGGACCCTGACCGGCCTCGAGGCGTTCGAGTGAGGTGAGCCCGCACCGGGCTTCGGCCGGGTTCACCGACCGGTGGGAGCACTTCGGTTTCGAGTTCGCCGAAGGGATCGCCACGGTCACGTTCGACCGCCCCGAACGACTGAACGCGCTCACGTTCGAGGCGTACGCGGACCTGCGAGACCTCCTCGCAGAGCTTCCCCATCGCGAGGACGCCCGGGTCCTGGTGATCACGGGAAAGGGGCGGGGCTTCTGTTCGGGCGGGGACGTGGAGGACATCATCGGAGCGCTGCAGAAAGCGGACGCCCGCGACCTCCTCGATTTCACCCGAATGACCGGTGCGGTGGTTCAGAGGATGCGCGAATGCCCCCTGCCGATCATCGCGTCGGTGAACGGTGTTGCTGCGGGGGCTGGAGCGGTCATCGCCATGGCTGCGGACTTCCGTCTGCTCTCCCGATCCGCTTCCTTCGCCTTCTTGTTCACGAAGGTCGGACTGGCGGGGGCGGACATGGGATCCGCGTATCTGTTGCCGCGGCTCGTTGGCATGGGGCGGGCCACCGAGCTTCTGATGCTGGGTGAACGCGTTTCTGCGGAGCGGGCCGTCGAGATCGGTCTCGCGGGGCAGGTGGTGGAGGACGAGGCGCTACCCGGAGCCACGGTGGATCTCGCTGGGAAGTTGGCCGCGGGCCCGGGCTTCGCCCTCGCCGGAACGAAGCTGCTCCTTTCTCGGGAACAGGACATGGACCTCGCTGGCTCCATCGAGCTGGAAGCCATGGCTCAGGCGCTGCTCATGACGAGCGCCGATCACCACGAGTTCTATCGCGCGTTCACCGAAGGGCGGGATCCAAAGTGGACCGGGCGATGAACGGTGAGACTCCCCACAGGATCGTCAATCCGGAGACGCTGGAGCCGCCGGTCGGATACTCACACGCCGTCGTGGCCGCGCCGGGCAAGACCGTGTACCTCGGGGGGCAGACGGGACACCGCCCCGATGGCACGCTCGCCGGTGCGGGTCTTCTCGAGCAGTTCGATCAAGCTTCGTCGAACGTGGTACAGGCTCTGACCGCGGCGGGCGGGCGCCCGGAGCATCTCGTGTCGATGCTGATCTTCGTGACGGACGTTGAGGGGTATCGGGTGGCCAGGCGAGACTTCGGCCTCATCTACAGGAAGCACTTCGGATCGCACTACCCGGCGGCCGCGTTGCTCGAAGTCAAGGGGCTGTTCGATCGCGACGCCAAGGTCGAACTCGTTTGCGTGGCCGTTGTTCCGGAGTGAGCGCCGCGGCCCTTCGGATCGAGGATTACCCAGGCGTCTCTTCCTCGAGGAGCCGATCGGACTCGGCCCCGATGTAGATCTTCACCGCCGTTCCCTCGGCGACGCGTTCGCCGGACGCGGGTTCGCTGCCGAGGACGACACCGGCCGGGCCGGGGGTGGGGATATTTCCGTCGTAGTTGAGCCCCGCCTCCAGTAGCGCGGCCCGGGCTTCCAGGGCCGATAGACCCTCCAGATCGGGAACCGCAACCGTTCCCTCGGCCGCCGGGGGTGGAGACGTCGCAGGTGGAGACGGCGTAGGCGGAGAAGGCGGCAGAGACTCAGCGGGCGAGGCGGCTGGGGTGTCGACGGCATTGCTCGAAGCGGGAGTTCCTTGATCGCCCCGAACGTTCTGGGCGACGATGATCACAGCCAGGACGACCACGACGATGCTTCCGCCAACGAGCGTAGCAACCACGCGCCGGCGGAGCCGTTTGTCGCGATCGGCGGTCGGTGCAACCTCTGCAGTCTCGAGCTTCCTCGCTTCGCGAAGCCGAACCGCCTCTCTCTGCGCGGCATCACGGCTCGCCCTCTCCTCTCGGGCTGCGGCCAGGCGTGCTGCCTCCTGGCGCTTCGCCAACCGCTCGCTCTGTTCCGCTGCCTTCAGCCTGGCTCGCTCGTTCCTGGCCTCTTCCTTCTGACGCGCTTTCTCGCGCCGCTCGGCTTCGCGCTCTGCCTGCTTCCGGGCAGCCGCCCGCTTCGCCGCCTCCTCCTGTTCGGCTTTCAGCCGGGCGGCTTCCTCTCGCTCGGCTTCTCTCCTTTCTGCTTCCTTCCGCGCGGTTTCCTGCTTCACGGTCTCGAGGCGTTCGGCCTCCGCACGCTGGGCTTCCTTCTGCGCAGCCGCCGCTCTCGCGGCCTCAGCTCGGGCGGCCTCTTCCTCCTGCCGGCGGGCGGCCTTTAGTCGGGCCTTCTCCTCTCGCGCCTCCCGCTCGGCTGCCTTTCGGGCCTCCTCCTGGCGGGCTTTCTCCTCGCGCTCGACTTCCTTCTGGGCGGCCTCCGCTCTGGCTGTCTCCCGGCGCTCGGCCTCGGCGCGCTCCGTCTCCTGCCGCTCGGCCTCTTTCCGTTCCGCCTCCAGCCGTGCCTTTTCCCGCCGGGCGGCCTCCTGTGCCTGACGTTCGGCCTCCTTTCGTCGCGCTTTCTCCTCCCGACGTTCACGTCTGGCCGCCCGACGCGAGACCTTCGGGCGAACGCTTTCCGCTTCGAGACGTGCCGCCGCCGCACGTTCGGCCTCCAGCCGTTCCCTCTCCAGCCTCTCGGCCTCCAG
>DASQUW010000179.1:0-19160 GCA_035641075.1 Actinomycetota bacterium
GGTGGACCCAGGACGGGCGTGAGCAGGGCGCCTACCTGTGCCACAACGTCCCCGAGGGCAATAGTGTCGGTCCTGAATCGCTCCGCTTGTGGATCAACGTCGCTGACCGCGAGGGCCTCATGGATAGGCAACCAAACCGCCATGAGCAGCACGGCGCCTCCGATCAAAGCCAAGCTCGCCCACAGGTTGTCCAGGGCGGGACGAGTCGATCGGGTCCCGCGGGGCGTCTCCTCGGACGTCACTGCCTCCCGACGTGCAGCGATGGCTCGGCCGAGGAGGAGCAGACCCCCGGCTCCGACCGCCAGCACGTGCGTTGGCTTCAGAGAGATGACCACAGCGGCCACGAGCGCCAGGACAGCCAGCCCACGGCCGCGTCGTTCCCACCAAAGAACCGCCAAGACGATTGCGCTACCGGCGAGCACTGCAGTGGCATCGTCATTCACGGTGGAGGATGCGTGAACGATGTTGGGCGTTGTCGCGAGCAACACCATAGCGATCGCTATGGGTGTGCGCGATAGCTCGAGGCGGCGTCCGGCTGCCCAAAAGGCAGCCAGCCCCAGGGCAAACCACAACCCAGAACTCCACCTTCCTGCTTCGACTACATCTTCGATGCCCACGACAGCGAGCAGTCGCACCGGTACCGCTGTGATGAAATAGAAGGTCGGGATGTGCTCGTGCAGGTAGTTGAAGCCGCGATCCGGAAACTGCTCCGGGTCATAGCGCTCAAGGCCGCAGGGGGGCAACCGGAGATCTTCATACTCTGAGCCCCGACAAGACGCGACGCGAAAAGCATCCTGGCTCATGAGTTGCCCGCGTCGCACGATGTCACCATCGAGCACGCGGATCAGGTAGTCGATGTGGGCAGCCTCGTCGAAGGGGGACAGGACTCGATACGCACCAATGTGCAGCGCAACCAGGGAGAAGGCGGAGCCGATGATAATGATGATGGTAAGCAGGAGGCCTGCTCCCTCCCGTAAGCGAGTCCGATCCGCTCTCTTCGTCGCGCGTCTCACGAGTCCTCTTACCGGGCGCTCGTGCGTTCCGGCCATCAGCGACGAGCCTGGCCGTAGGATGACCTCGCTGAAACCTGCGAGACCTGTCGGCGGATCATCTGAGGCCTACGGTGGCTCCGTTTTCAAGATCGAATCGCAAGGCGAACAAGTCGTCAGGATCCAGATTCGGGTTATAGAAGGGGTCTCGGGATCCCGACCACCGACGACGGAACAGCTCGCGGTCGCCCTGCCTGACTGCATCGGGGATCCTCCAATGCATCCCCGCCTGCTCGTGATACGCGGAGGCATACGGCGTGTAGACGACCCGGTATCCCTTCTCCAAGGCCCGCATGCAGTAGTCCGCATCGGCGAGCGTGACGCGGTACCGTTCTTCGAAGCCACCAAGATCACCGAGCACCTTTGACGTGGTCATGAGGCATGCAGAGCTGACGGCCGCAACGTTGCGAACGCAACGGTTGATCCCAAAGTAGCTCGCCCCGGCGATGTTCCCGGCCAGCCCACCACTGGGCCCGATCAGCATGCCCTCGTGCTGCGGCCGGCCATCCAGATGGACGAGCTGTCCCCCCGCTGCGGCGATATCCGGACGGGTGACGTGCTCGAGCAGCGCCTCGATCCACTCGGCCTCGATCACCTCGATATCGTCGTGGACGAATAGCAGAACGTCGGTCTGCGCCTCACGGGCGCCAGCGTTCAGCATACGAGCCAGGTTGAACTCCCCCGGATGGCCGATAACGCGCCCGGGGAGCTCCGTCAGATATTGAGCCATCTCCGGGACCGTGCTGCGGTTGTCGACGACGATGAGCTCGTAGTGGGCGTAGGAGGATCGGTCCCGGATGCTCTCCACGCATCGACGCAGGACATCCACCCGGTCCCGTACGGGGATCACGATGCCGACCGTGGGGCGCTCTCGCGGCGAGTAGCGTACTCGATAGTACCCCCAGTCGTGACCGTCTTCGACCGTCCCCTCGAGGCCCCGCCGGCGCAAGGCGTCCTCGAGAGCGCGCTTGGCGGCGGAGTACGCGAACGGCTTGGCCGACGTCGACGCCGCCGCGGAGCCAGCGACTTGACGCCAGGTGTATAGGGGCACGCTGATGTGCCCGATCCGATCGGTCTCCTCGGTGACCCGGAGCACGAGGTCGTAGTCCTGGCTCCCCTCGTAGCCCTCGCGGAATCCTCCCACCCGATCGAGGAGCGAACGTCGGAACACGCTCAGGTGGGTGACAAAGTTCGCGGACATCAGGAAGTCCGGAGACCAGTCGGGCTTGAAGAACGGATCGATTAGCCGCCCATCCGGGGCCCGCTTGTCCTCGTCGCTGTAGATGAAGTCCAGCTCGCGATCATGATTGAGGGCCTTGACCACCTCGAAGAGCGCGTTTGGCTTGAGCTCGTCGTCGTGGTCCAGAAGGGCCACGAAATCGCCCTCCGCCAGCTCGAGGGCGGCGTTCGAGGCTCCCGCGATCCCGAGGTTCCGATCGAGGAACCGCACCTTGATTCGGGAATCTCGCGCGGCGAGGCGGCTGATGGCCTTCCGCGTTGATCCCTTCGGCGAGGCATCGTCCGCGATGCAGAGCTCCCACCGATCGTAGACCTGGTCACGGAGGGAACGGACGGCGGCCCGAAGCCACGCGCGGTCCGTATTGTAGGTCGGCATGATCACGCTGAGCAGGGGCCGATACCGGAGGTCACGAGCTTCCCTGCCCATCTCCCCCAACGCCCGCCGGCTAAGGAGCTTCCATCGGAGCCAGAGCTCGTATCGCTCGCCGCCGCTGAGGGCCATGGCCTGGGGCCACGCGCGCCTCCACAGCCTGGGGACCCAGACCCACACCTTCAGGAGGTGAGCCGCCGCGGCGGCCACCCCCTGATCCATGATCATCCGCATAGCTCGCGCCGGTGCGAGCAGGAAGCTCCGGCGTCGGGTGCCCCAGGGCGCCACACGGTTGAGGAAGCGGACCGATCTGTGGATCAGCCGGCTCATTCCCCCGCCGGTGACCCTCGTCAGCTCCTTTTCGAGGGCCTTGATCTGTTCCTCGAGCTCGCGTTCTCGTCCGCGCAGGCCGAGCACCACGGCATCCAGGTCGGCGGACTTAACAACGGCGTGGTCCCGTTCGCGGAGCGCCCTCTTCACTTTCTCCTCCAACGACACCCGCTCGGTCCGCAGGCGGTGGGAGTGGCTTTGCAGCACGTCCATCAACGCGAACAGCGGGCGAGTGCCGCCCGCTTTGAGCTCCTCGCCGCCAGGGGCAACAGCTCGGCGGAGGCCGGAGAGTCGGGGCCGCCCTTCGGGAGCCGCAGCCACCACGAACGCCTCGCGATAGCACACGCCTCCGAGATCCCTGTCGGCCACCAGCGAGTTGAACGAGCGGTCGAGGGACTCGTGGACGGCCGCGCCATCCGGGAGGATTTCGAAGTAGAACTTCAGCCCCATCATGGTGAGCCAAATGAGGAGGTTGCCGTTCGGGATCGTGGCGAAAGGCAGATCGGCCTCCTCAAGGACCTCCTGGATCAGCTCGCGACGAGGGAGCTGGTTCTCGAGGTGCTCCATCAAGGCCGGATTCTCCACGCCAAGGCCCAGGCGCCAGAAAGTCTCTAGTCGCCGCTCCGCCCTGTCCGTTTCGGGTCGGTAGATTGGCCCGTTGACTACGACGTAACCGCGGCTGGTCCGGACCAGCTCCCGGATGAAGTCCCGCCGAGTCTCGTCGGGGACGTGCTCCAGCGTGTCATGGGCAACCACCAGGTCGAAGCTCCCGTCCTTGAACGGGAGTGCGCTTCCGGACGCCTGCACGTAAGCATCCGGCCGGAACGGGATCTCCTGCCGGTACGCGTACGGCGGCGGCGGTTCCACGTCGGCCACGACGGTCCGGTCGTTCGGCAAAAACTGCTTGAGCAGCGAGGAATGCCCCCCCACGTCCAGGATGTGCACCGACGGCCGATCTCCCGGGAACAGGTGGCCGACGATCCTGGCGGTCAGGTGATGCCGTTCGTACGCGTCGAACGGCGCGGCGAGGGCTGCCTTGCTCACCTCATCTCCACGAGAGGCAGGTCGAAGGGCGTTGACGGATCGAAGCACGGGCTGTAGTACGGATCCCGGTATCCTTCCCAGCGCGCAAGGAAGATCTCATCGTCCTCCGGTCCGTGCATCCCGCCGACCCCGCGGGTGCTTCCTTCGTCATGGTAGAGGACCGCGTAGGGGGTGTAGGCGACCTCGTATCCCTTCTCTCTGGCCCGGAGACAGAAGTCGACGTCCCCCCACGCCACGGCAAGCCGCTCGTCGAAGCCTCCCAGGGCTCTGAACACCTCAGGGCTGGTGAGCATGCAGGCCGCGGACACGGCCGAGCAGTTCCTGATGGTCCGGCCGAGCTCGAAGTAACCGTAGGCTACGTTGCGGGCAGGTGAGCCGCCCAGGCCCACCACGATCCCCTCGTGCTGTGGTTCTCCGGTGCGGTACAGGAGACGGGCCCCCACCACGCCAACCTCCTCGCGCTGCCCGAGCTCGATCATCGCCTCCAGCCACTCCGGCGCGACGACCTCCGTGTCATTGTTCAGGAGGAGGACGAAGTCGGTTTCGCCCACGTCGTCGACAGCGGCGTTCATCATCATCGAGAAGTTAAATTCGTGCGGGTAGGACAGGACGCGGCCGGGCAACGAGGCCAGGTACTCGAGGGTCCTCGACTCGCGGCTGGCGTTGTCGATCACGAGCAGCTCGAATCGGTCGTACGTGGAGCGGTCCCGGATGCTGTCGACGCATCGCTCCAGCAGGTCCCGCCGGTCCCGCGTCGGGATGACAATCACGACGCGCGGCCGGTCGCGGATCACGTACCGGACCCGGTACCTCCCCCCCACCTGACCGGGCTCCACGGATCCCGGGGTGCCCCTGCGGTCCAGGGCCTCCTGGAGCGCGCGCGTCCCCGCCTCGAAGGCGTAGGGCTTGAACTCGAGGGACGCGGCCGCGGACCCCGGCACCTTGCGCCAGGAGTACAGCGGGCTGGCGATGTGGGCGATCCGTTCCGTGGCCTCGGTCACCCGCAGAGCCAGGTCGTAGTCCTGGCTTCCCTCGAAGCCTGGGCGCAGCCCCCCGACGGTTCGGAGCACCTCGGCCCTGTACACGCTGAAATGCGTCACGTAGTTGACGGACATCAGGAGGTCGGGCGACCAGTCCGGCTTGAAGAAGGGATCCGTCCGCCACTCGTCGAGCCCAACCTTGTCTTCGTCGCTGTAGACGAAATCGACGTCAGGAGCCCGGTTCAGCAACCTGGCCACCTCGAACAGCGCGTGTGGCATGAGCTCGTCGTCATGGTCAAGGAAGCCTACGAACTCGCCGCTGGCCATCTCGAGGGCGGCGTTGGAGGCCGCGGCGATCCCACGGTTGCGGTCATTGAACCGGAGCCGGATCCGGGGGTCGCTCCGCTCGGCGTCGGCCAGCAGCCGCTGGACGTCCTCCCTAGTGGATCCATCGTCGGCCAGGCACAGCTCCCAGTTTCCATACGCCTGGGCACGGACGGAGTCGATGGCGGCTTGAAGCCATTCGGGCTCGGGGTCGTGGACCGGAACAACCACGCTGACCAGTGGGCGGTACCGGAGCCTCCGGGCCTCGCGCCGCAGACGACGGAGCCGCCGTGGGGACAGAACCGTCAGCCGAAGCCACAGGTCGTAGCGCTCCTCCCAGGTCAGACGCTCCGGGAGCGGGACCGCCCGCACCCAGAGCCGGGGAATCCAACGCCACACCCGGACGGCCTTGCGGAGCAGGGTGCCCCACCCCTGCCGCTGGCCAATCCTGATCGCCCGGGCCGGCGCAAGGAGCAGGCTCCTCCGGCGCGTCCCCCACGGCGCCAATCGGTCGAGTGCGCGGCGGAATCGCGGGAGGAGACGATGACCCTCGTCTCGGTCGGGCGGGGGGCCTGGGGAGCCCGGACCGCTCATGGCGCCTCTACCGGTCGCCATCCTACTGTCGTCCCTCGACGGTTCTCCTCATCTCGCGGACCTGGACACCGGTCTCGCGGATGTGCCAGGCGACCTCGGCGACCATGGGGGTGTCGAGGGTCACGTCGTGCCCGCGATCGCGGCCCCGTGACCAGCATGAACTTGTACGCATCCGATCGCGCAGGCCAGTCGATGTGCAGATGCGTGAAAAGGATGTTCACGGCGCCGGCACGCTACCCTCGCCCAGCTCTGGCGGCAAGGGAGGACGACCCCACCGGGTACGGACGACGCCGATCCCCAGCAGGACTAGCGAGAGGGACGAGATCCCTCGGCCCAGACGCCATCCGGACGACTCGGGCCGCAGCTCTACTCGGTGCGATCCCTTCGGGACCAGCACGGCCACGCCAGCGTGATCCGAGGGGCGGAGCTCAGCGGGCCGGCCGTCCACCGTGGCCTCCCACCCCTGGGCCAGCGGGTCGCCCACCACCACGTAACCGGTCCCCGCAGCGCGGACCTCCACGGCGATGCGATCCCCCGAGTCCTCGGCGATGCGGACCTGCGCCGCCTCGCCGGAGCCAGGAGGCCCTGGGGCGCTGAGTACCACCTCGGAGGGGTCGAGGCGCCTCTTCATCGCCGCCACGCGCTCCCCGCGATCCTCGATCACCAGCGCGGAGGCGGCCCATCTGATCCGGGGGAGGGCCCCGAGGCGGCGATAGACAACGACGTTCTCCACGATCTCGACGCGGAGCCCGTCGTCGCTGCCCACGACGGCTTCCAACGCAGGGCTGCCACCCTCTCCTGCCTGGAGCAGGACCCGTCCGACTGGAGAATCGAGCCCTAGCTCAAGGGTCAGCCGAGGCGGGCAGCCGAACTCGGCCACGCAGGGCTCGACCACGGGAACCTCGACCGGCCCGGCCTCCCGTCCCGGGTGCAGGAGCTGGAACCCTTCGCCGACTGTCGCCCCCGAGGGATCAACGAGCCGGGCGGTCAGTCTGGAGACCGGAGCTAGGCCCGCGCTTCGGACGAGACGAACCACCACCGCTCGTACCGGGCCCCCGGGGACCTCGGCCGAACGGGTCTTGCCGGCCCGGAGCTCCACCGTCCCCGTCGCCGGCGCCGCCACGACCTCGCGCGGGCCGAAAACGGGAACCGTGGGCGGGACGACCATGTAGCGGACTCCCATGCGATCGAGGACCGGAGAGCGGGCGACCGCCTCGGACGGCCGCAACGACGGATAGACCGGACTCGAGGAATAGGCTTCTGGGTCCACGGCCCGGATCAAGTCCTCCCATGGCGGGATCTGCGGAAGGGTGTTGTTCGTAGTAACCGACCGAATCCCGTAGTACGTCAGCGTTCCGGGGGCCATCGCTCCCCCGGTCCCCAGGACACGCTCGCTCCCGAGGCGCTCGGCGAGCTGGCGATGGGCCGGGGTGGTCGGGTAGAAGCGGTCCCGGGGAATCCGGGGCCACCACGGTAGTACGAAGGCCAGGGCCTCGATCGCGAAGAGGACCGGCACGATCCACATCGCCACGGCGTGGTCCCGAAGCCGAACCCGTGGGAAGAGCCCGACGACCAGAGCCGCGCCGAGGGCAGCGCCGAGCGGGATCACCGCCTGCCGGATGACGAAGGCGGTCCGCCCCGCTTCCTCGCTGACGATCCACAGGCGCCACAGCCCGACGCCGCCGACCATCGCGGCCCCCGCCCACACGGCCACAGCTCGTCGCGAGACTCGCGGACCGTCGAGCACGGATTGCAGACCGAGCGCCGCCACACAGGCCAGGAGTAAGCCGAACACGGATCGAAGGCGTGTGACGAAATTGAGCTCGAATAGTGGCATCAGCTGGAACGCGGCCAGCAACGGCCCGCCGACGAAGAGCAGGACCGCGCAGACCGCCGAGGCCAACCACAGATACCCTCGTACCCCCGGCGGGATTGGCCGACGGGCTCGCCACGCGGCGGCGGCCCCGACGAGCACCAGCGTTGACGCCCCGGCGAACAACTGAATCTCGGCGTAGTTCAACGGACCGAAGAACGAGTTGTCGGCCGGGGAGCCGAAGGCATTCGGGATCGCCATCGTGGCCATGGTCATCGGCGGGAGGTGGGAATCGGGACCCTGCATCCGGTAGTCGAGGGTGAGGTGGGCGGCTCTGTCGGCCAGGGGCACCGTCTGGAGCGCCGTGAGGCCGAGGCCCACGACCGCCGCCGCAGCGAGGAGACCGAGCGTGGACACCCGGCCCTTCCTCGACCGGTCCATGACGAGGCGGCACAGCGCGTAGGCGGCGCCTGCAAGCATCGCGTAGCCCGCCACGGCCGGGAACCCCTCGAAGATCATGGCCGCCAGGACGGGGGCCACCGGCAGGGCGCCCCGGACGCCCCCTACCTGGACGGCTCGTTCGATCGCCCAGAAGAGCGCCGGGATCAGCGCTCCCACGTGAGTCTGGGGCCAGTTCGTCCACACCACCTGGAAGCCGGACATCGCGTAGATCAGTCCCCCCGTCAGCGCCGCGGTGCGTCCAAGCCCGATCCGCCGAAGGAACAGCGCCGTGAACCCCATGGCCACCAGGAGCTCCGCGAGCTTTGACACGGCCGGCGCGTACCAGAGGGGGACGATCCGGTAGGGGACATTGAGGAGGCCGAGGGTCCCCGCATCGGGGACAGTGAGGAGTGGCAGGCCGCCTCCCGGGTACGGCGTCCAGAGGGGAAGATCTGCTTCGGAGATTCTGCGCCGTACCTCCGCGTGCAGCGGGAGGAAGGTGCTGACCGTGTCCTGGACCAGCGGATTCGACGCCACGCTGACACCGGGTGGCGTCCTCTTCCACGGGTACCGGTCGAGTAGGAGGTCGGCGCCATGGAAGACCCGCAGCCCGAGCAGCGGTGTGCCGATGCCCACAACGAACACAGCCACTGCAACGGCCCACACCCACCAGCTCGCCGCCCGCTCCGTCCTCGCGGTGGTGGAAGCCACCCCGTCCGGCTTCTCGGGACTCAGGGGTGGATGGGGTCCAGACGAGGCCGGATCATCGCCCCGTCACACGAATGCGAAGGAGGACCCACAGGGCTCGGAGGCCGTCCGCTCCCCTGATCTTCTTGCCCTCCTGGCGGCTCCGAGCCCGGTATCCGATCGGGACCTCGTAGATCCGCTCCCCGCGGGCGAGGAGCTTAGCGGTGACCTCGGCCTCGATGCGGAAGTCGTTCGAACGGAGGTCGAGCGTCCGCCATATCTCGGTCGGGGCCATCTTGAGGCAGGTATAGACGTCCGACAGCCACGCGTCGAAGAGCATGCTGGCCCACAGATTCACGATCCGGTTCCCCACGACGTACCAGAACGAGAACGCCGTGTGAGAGCCAAAGGCCCGGGTGCCGTAGGTCACGGTAGCGTCCCCGGTCAGGATTGGCTCGAGGAGCCGCCCCATGTCGGCGGGGTCGTACTCGAGGTCGGCGTCGAGGATCGTGAGAACGTCGCCGCGGGCGGCCTCGATCCCCGCCCGGATCGCGGCCCCCTTCCCCCTGTTGCCAGGCCGGCGGATCAGGCGAACCCGGTCCGGCTCCGCGAGGTCCGCCACCGCGTACAGGCTCCCGTCGGTGGAGCCGTCGTCGACGACAACCAACTCGGCCGGAAGGGGAAGCTTCGTCTTCTGAAAGCGCCCGACGGCTTCCCGGAGGGTGGCTCGCTCATTGTGTACGGGCATGACAACCGTGAGCAGTTGACGTCCAGGCATGGGGGCAGTCTACTGGAGTCGCCATACCCCTCCGGATCCGCGCTGACGAGAACAGCGCAGCAGGCGGAGGTCGTCATGCCTCGGCTGCTGAGCACTCGGCGAGGGTGCTGGCGACAAGCTCAAGGGTCACTCCTTGCCGGCGGCCCCCCGCCAAGGGCTGATATCGCCACTCCGTAGAGGGTCGTGAGCGTCACGATGAAGGCCAGGATGACGATGACGCGGAGGGTAGCTCCCTTTAGGTATCCCGGCTTGTACTGGGAGCCACGGTGCACCAGCTCGTCGATGACGCCCTCGATTCTCGTCCGGTAGCCGACTCTCATGACGAGGTCCCGCTGATAGTCGGGTTCGTTATTGATCGATGCCCACCCCGCCGAGTACTGATCCCGGTCGCTGAGCCAGCCGGTAACTGTGTGACCCTGTTCAGCGCGCGGCGATGAAACGACAACCTCGAAGTTTCGGTTCGCGGAGTCCCGGATCGGCCGGAACGAGAATGGATGGTAACGATTGTCGTCAACCGAGCCCGAGGGCGCCACGCTCCGCCTGAGGACCTCCTCGGACCCGATCTCGCGAACGTTCAACAGGACCGGCGATGCGTTCGGCATCCGGAAGTTTGAGAGGAAGACGTCGATCCGCCCCATGTTCCGTTGAGTGGCCCGGAAGGTCTGCCCGAAGCTCTTGGACCCCGCGATCTCTCCGGTGAGCGAATCCCTGTCGTGGGCAACCGGTTGGTCCCACACGATCGAGAGTTGCCTGCGATAGGAAGGACGGCCCACCGAACCGACGCTGAAGCCCAGAACGGCCGCACCCACCGTCAGCGAGGCCGCCAGCGCCACCACACGTCCCTTCCTCATCGCCCCCACCTACAGGTAGTACCGAGGGATGACGTAATCGAACAGGGTGATCGTATGGAAGAACACCATGGCGCCCATCATCCCCATCAGGAGAAACGTCTTTGAGCGCTCCGGCGCCTTCCAGGTGAGACCCGTCACCAGGATGGCCATGATCGGAGCCATGATCGGGAAGAGGTACCGCCCCTGGAGGAACCAGCCGGCACCGCTCGCGAGCACGAGGTAATTCAGGACGACGAACGCACCCGCGAACAGGACGACAACAAGAGAGAAGAAAACGGCCTCGTCCGGCAGCTCCTTCCGCCGTTTGGTCGAAACGATGTACCAAAGGAACCCCGCCAGCGCGCTGACGGAAACGAAGCCCAGCACCGCATACAGGGTCTGCGACAGCGGTGTATCCAACCACCCGAAGGATCCCCAAAAAGTCTCCTGCAAGGCCCATCTGTACGATCGCCACAGTCGAACGAAGTGGGCGAGGAATCCCGCTAGGCTCGGCTCCCCAGGGGGAACCTCCGGAGAGGTGGTTGCGGTGCCACTCACATAAAGCCACCCCGCCATCAACGCAACGACGCCGCTGAACATCAGCGCGGCCCGGATGAGCTGCGACCACTCGATCGATCGGCGGAGCCTCAGGAATCCCAAGAGCAGCAGGTAGAAGAGGATGCCGACCATGAACGTCTGCTTGACCCAGAGGCCAAGGGCCACAACGACGGCCAATACGAGGTTCATCTTCGCCGACAGACCTTCCCGAAGAGCCCTCGCCAGGAGATACAGGTAGATGCTGAAGAGCAGCCACAGGAGAACCTCGACGTTGACAGCCATCCCCATGAAGACATACATGGGTGACAGAGCGATGAGAAACGCAGTCACCCTGGCGGTGGTGCGGTCGGCGAAGTACAGACGAAGGGTGAGATAATGAAAGAGCAGCGTGATCGAAGTCAGTAGGGCGGAGAATACCCGCAGCCCGAACATGATGCTGAAGATGTCACCCGAACTCAACAGGCGGTAGACCAGTGAGGCGAGCAGGTAGTAGCCGGGTGGGTATGCCGCCGCTGAGTTGCCGAACGACGGATCGACCTTCTCCCGGAGCTCTCTCGGGAGCGAAGCGATCTTGCTCTCGGCGGGCCCTGAATCGGAATCTGGAACGAATGGTTGCGTAACCGAGGCATCTCCCGGCACGCCCTCCATCCCCGAGAGCTCGTTCGTGGCGACCAATTCGCGTGAAAGGAACCGCTGCGGGAAGAGCGATGTCCTCTCCCCCAGGCTCTGGACGTAGCTGAAATGAGCCGGTTCGTCGGGCGTCTGCCATAGGGGGATGACCGCCACCCACAGAAGGCCGACAACGAACACCGTCACCGGCAGGAGGACCAGGAACGGATCACGAGCTACCTCCTGGATCCCCACCTTCCAGAGCCGCACCCCGCCGTGCACGGAAGGCCCCGGTCTGCCCAACCCTCTCGCCCGATCCGTGACGGTGCCCTTCACCATTGTCCGTGGTGGCGTCAGCCCGGGGTGCAGCCCCCTCAGGGGCTAGTCTACGGTTGCTCCTCAGAGCTCCCGGACCCGGATTCCCGCTCTCCGTCCCCCAGTCTCCCCCCCAGCCAGCGCATACACGATCCCCCCGGCCGCGCTCGTGACCAGCGCCACTCCGAGTATCAGCAGGGAATACGCAAGGGCCCGAGCCGCGGGCACCGCATAGAACGCCAAGCCCCACACCAGGACCGCTTCACGAACACCAAGTCCATTGATCGTGATCGGGATGGCAGACGCGATCGTCGTGGTCAGAAACGCCAGAGTGATCACGTCGAGCGGGATATCGAGATCGAGGGCAGAAGCCAACGATGCCTGAGCCGCGATGCCGAGCGCTTGACAGGCGGATCCGAGGCTCAGCGAGCGACTGACCGTCGTGCGGGTCCGGCTGGCCAACACCACCTGATCGAGCGTGGCGCGAAGACGAGGTCGAAGACCGAGCCAGTGCCGGCGACCGGTCCCGATGAGGCGCGGGCCCCAGAGGAGGAGGATGGTGGCCGCGCCTAGGACCCCAGTCGCCAACGCGAGCGTTGTCACCGTCAATGGCGTTCCGGTCCCGAGGACAAGCCCTGCGCCTGCCACCACTACCCCGATCCCCGCGAGCAGACCGACACCAACGATCCGGTCCAGAAGCACGGAGGCGAAACTCGTAGAGAGCCTCGTCGTTGGAGTGCGGATTCGAACGGCCTTGTAAGCATCCCCACCGACACCTGTTGGGAGGAAGGCATTGAAGAAAGATCCGACGAATGTCAACTTGACGGTCGTCGCCACCGAGACATCGACGTGCAGGGCCTGGAGGAATACGCGCCAGCGAAACGCGGAGACAATAAGGAGGGCCAGGTTCATCGCGATGGCCGTCGCGATGCCTAGGGGGTCGGCGGATGCAAGCGCCTCACTGATAGACGCGGTGTCGCTCCGCACGATGAGGAAAGCCGTTACGCCGACTCCGATGGTAAGACGTATGACAACCTTCTGCCAGGTCGACAGACCGAACGATCGACTCCTCGAGCCTGCCGTCTTCAGCGCTTCGCTCACTCGCCCCCCATGGCAGCCACGTCATCTCCCATGAAGAGCGGTGTCGCTCATTCGGCCGCGGATCCGAGCGATCGCTTCCACCACGGCATACATCGTCACGGTCTTCCCCGTCGTGAGGCGCCGAACGGGAAGCAGGTAGGACAGTCCCGCCGCGCGAGCATGCTCCGCCGCCACGCTGTGCTCCTCGGCGAACTGACCTCGGAAACCGCCAGCGCTCTTGCTGGACTCGTGCACTCGGAACGAGGCGAGCACCTGCTTGAGCATGCGTGGCCGACTCAGCCGCATGAGACGTAGCCACAGGTCATAGTCCATCGTGTAACGCAGATCGGTTCTGAGTAAGCCGACAGCATCGATCGCTCGACGGCGGACGAACACTGCCATCTGTGAAATCGGGTTCTCCATCAAGAGCAATGGCAGGCTCAACCGGTCGAGAAGCAGATTCTTGTATCGCGTCACCGTGCGACGAACTTCGCGCCCGAAGGCATCAATGATGCGGCACCGTCCCACCACCCACTCCACGGTCGGATCGACGGCGAAGACCTCACCCACGCGGCGTAGGGCGCCCGGCTCATAGAGGTCGTCAGAGTTCAGCCAGCCGAGCACCTCGCCGCTCGCCCGACCCCATCCCTTGTTGACCGCGTCTGCCTGGCCATCATCCTTCTCCGATGCCCACTTGATCCAATCTGGGAGGCTCTCGAGGAGAGACCTCGTCCCATCCGTTGACGCTCCGTCTTGCACGATGTACTCCAAATCGGGATAGCCTTGGCCGAGAACACTGGACACCGTGGCCGGCAGAAACGCGGCTTGGTTGTAGGAGGGAGTGACGACAGAAATGCGGGGTAGCCGTTGTTGCTCAGTCAAGAATCATTCCGTGGGCGCCCTGCCGGCCAGGGAGGCTTGTACGTCTTGATCGTCAGCGCGAACCATCAGCTCAATCAGCTCGTGGAATCGCACCTTCGGTTTCCATCCCAGTTCACGCTCCGCCTTCGATGGATCACCCTCCAAGTGATGCACCTCATTAGGGCGAAGGTACCGCGGATCGATCTCCACGTGGCGAGACCAATCGAGGCCAACCGCGCCGAAGGAGACGTCAAGCACATCGCGTACCGAGTGTGATTCACCGGTCGCAATGACGAAGTCGTCACAGGTGTCCTGCTGAAGCATGTGCCACATGGTTTCGACGTACTCTTTCGCATAACCCCAGTCCCGCCTGGCATCGAGATTTCCTAGGTAGAGTCTGTCGTCGATCCCGTTCTTGATTCGGGCGGCTGCACGAGTAATCTTTCGAGTCACGAACGGAACACCGCGTCGGGGACTCTCATGATTGAACAGAATCCCACATGAGATGAACATGCCATACGCCTTCCTGTAGCTCTGGCACATTTGGTGGGCGAAGGCTTTTGCGACCGCGTATGGGCTTTGTGGCTGAAAGGGTGTCGTTTCACTCTGCCGAGGCGCGGCGCTTCCATACATCTCGCTCGACGAAGCCTGGTAGATGCGGGGCGTAAGCCCAGACTGTCGAATGGCCTCGAGCAGGCTTAGCGTTCCCATTCCGACCGTCGAGGCAGTGTACTGCGGTACATCGAAGGAGACACGAACGTGGCTCTGTGCGCCAAGGTTGTAGACCTCGTCGGGACGAGCGACGAGGAGAGCATGATAAAGGGAGGTCGCGTCCTCGAGGTCACCGTAGAGAAGGCGGAGGCGTGGAGTTGGCTCGTGGGGGTCCTGATAGACGTGCTCCAGCCGCTGTGTATTGAAGGAACTTGAACGGCGGATGATTCCGTAGACTTCGTAGCCCTTCTCAAGCAAGAGTTCCGCCAGATAGGAGCCGTCTTGGCCAGTGATCCCAGTGATGAGCGCTCGTTGCGTACTCACCCGGCTTCGATATCCTTCATGTTCTTCTCGTACCAGCTCACTGTCCGGCGGATGCCCTCCTCTAGAGACGTCTGCGCGACGAAGCCAAAGCGCGCACGAGCGCGAGAGACGTCAAGCTGGCGACGTGGCTGCCCGTTCGGCTTCGTTGTGTCCCAGGTGAACTGGCCCTTATATCCGCAGATCTCCCCGACCAGCTCGGCCACATCGCGAATCGATATCTCGACCCCGCTGCCAAGGTTCACGGGTTCGCTCGAATCGTATCGCTCTGCAGCCAGCACGATTCCCAGCGCACAATCGTCTACGTAGAGGAACTCGCGTGTCGGTGTGCCGTCTCCCCAGAGAACCACCTCGCGATGACCGTCGTCACGAGCGGCGACACACTTGTGGATCATTGCCGGGATCACGTGCGAAGTCTCGAGGTCGAAGTTGTCCCCGGGCCCATACAGATTCACCGGGAAGACGACGACACTGTTGAAGCCGTACTGCTCACGATACGCTTGCGATTGTACGAGAAGCATCTTCTTCGCCATCCCGTAAGCGGCGTTCGTCTCTTCCGGATACCCCTCCCACAGGTCGTCCTCCTTGAAGGGAACCGGGGCGAATTTCGGGTAAGCGCAGATGGTTCCGACGGCCACCACCTTGGGAACTCCGGCCAGGCGGCACTCCTCGAGCAGCTGGACTCCCATCATGAGGTTATCGAAGAAGAATCGCCCTGGATTCGCTCGGTTGGCCCCGATACCCCCGACCCGGGCTGCGAGGTGAACCACCAGCTCCGGCCTCGCATCCGCAAGGAGTCGGCGGCTGTCTTCTCGGTTCACCAGGTCGTAGTCGGCGCTGCGAGGCACCGTCACGTGGGCCCCCCGACCTCGCAATCGGTCCACAAGGAAGCTCCCAAGGAACCCCGCGCCTCCCGTCACGAGTACCCGACGACCGCCGAAGAAGTCTGCCATCCCGCAGAATCTAGCAGACGTCGCTGGTTGCATCACCGACGCGCGGGGGGCTAGCGTGTGGAGGATGGTGCCGCCCCTGATCGAACAACGACTCAAGACTGCTATCCAGGGCGTCTTCCATCGGGTGGGGCTTGACATCCGAAGACAGGCTGGGAGCTTGATAGGTCTCCGGTGCCGCCTTCTGAAGTCGGGCGCCATCACAGTCGTCATCGATGTGGGAGCCAACATCGGACAGTACGGGCGGGCCGTTCGTCGCTGTGGTTACGGAGGAAGAATCGTCTCGTTTGAGCCCCTCCCCGATGCTTATACGTCACTCGTCCGCTCTGCGAGACATGATCGTCGCTGGGAACACCACAACCTCGCGTTGGGGAAAAGGGACGGGAACATCACTATCAATGTCTCCGCGAACTCCGTGAGTAGCTCTGCTCTCCCTATACTGAAGAGCCACCTTGATGCCGCACCCAATTCAGTCTATACGGGAGCCGTAGTCGCGAAATTGCGCCGTTTGGACACACTCGGGAACCAGCTTGTAGAGCCGGCTGATCGAGTGTGGCTTAAGCTCGATGTCCAAGGCTTAGAGAGCGATGTGCTCGCGGGCGCTAACCGCACGCTCGAACAGGTAGCAGGCATCGAGGCGGAGCTGTCACTTGTGCCTCTGTACCAGGATCAGGAGCTCTTCTATGAAGTCTCCGGACATCTCTACTCGAGGGACTTCGTCTGCGCTTTCGTCGAGCCGGAGTTCGCGGATTCTCGTTCGGGCCACATGCTGGCGATCAACGCGCTCTTTCTCAGGACGGAGGCGTTCTCCTAAACCTTGTCGGTTGAGTCATCGTCCGCTCCGGCCGAACCATGTAACCCCCTGGATTTGCCCGCTGGCGACTTCTTCGCCGGACACCGGGCCGCCATGACAGTGGGCTTTAGCTGGATACTGCGTGACACGGGCATGGCCCGTGGCCATAATCAGCCGACCCCTACAACTTGGATGGAATGCCGCTTGACGTGAAGCGTTGGCTCCGGGACGTGTTCATTCGTCTGCCGCCAGGCCTAACCACCTACCTTCTCTCGTTGCGCTCCTCTGCTCGCAAGTCATGGGGTGGTCCCTTCAACGGTCAGTTGCGGCGTCAGGAGATGGCGGCCCAACTCCTCCGGACATTGCCCTTCCAAGCGATAGTAGAAACGGGGACGTATAGAGGAGAAACGACGGCGTTTCTACGGAGGGTTTCGAGCTTACCCGTCTTTTCTGTAGAGCACAACGACTACTTTTTCCGGATCGGGAGCCGACGGTTTCGTGGCGACCCCGGCGTACACATCGTCCAGGCAGATTCGCGACACGCCCTCCGTTCGTGGGCCAGCGACGGGAAACTGGCGGGGCTGACGCTCTTCTACCTGGATGCGCATTGGAGTGAAGACGTACCACTGCGAGATGAGTTGTCGATCATCGATCAAGGCTGGGTCGAATGGGTGGCTATTCTGGACGACTTCAAGGTCCCCGATGACCCGGGCTATGCTTACGAGCAGTATCCGAACGCTTCTCTCGAGCTCGACTACCTCAGGCTCGACCGGCTTACCCCGATTCGAGTGTTCTGGCCATCGGCTCGCTCGGAGTCGGAAACAGGGGCCAAGCGGGGGTGCGTGGTCCTTGTCCCTGACGGCCCGCTCGTGGCCCCGTTGAGTGAGTTGCCCCAACTGCGGATCGCTGCCCGCAGTGGCTGATGGTATCGCTCGGAGTAATCGTATCGCTTCGCGCGCTCTTGACGGTCGGACATCCAGATGTCGTCACGCGCCCAGTCCGCGGGACCTCTAGGACATCATCCGGTCCCCTAGCCCCTAAGACGTACCGTCGACCGAGAGTACCTAGGCCTGGTGGAAAAGCCGATCGAGAATCCCCGATGCTGGACATCATCCCCGAACGTCTGACCCATCTCCCTGAACCTCTCCTTCCTTTCCCTGATGCTCAGGCCGCCGTAATCTGATTCTCCTACTGGTGAGAATCTCCATGAGAGCAAACAGGCCCACAAGGACGCCTCCCAGACCGAGCTCACCAGCTGCAACCCGGGTCACCCATCCAGGCTCCTCCCGGAGCCAGGCCCAAAGGGCGGTGCCAATCCCGCCGACGACCAGGAGGGCTCCGGAGATCAGCAGAGCCCCGAGGGGCGACACTCGTTGGCGAAGGTACCTCTGACGAATCCTCATTAAGAATCCGGTTAGGAGAGCCCAAAGGATGGCTGGGACATCACGCCAGACCTTAATGCCGGATTCCTCCTCCCCGTAGACAGCCGCAATCGGCACATCCGTCACCACTGCGCCTGCAGCACCGAGATGAACGAGCAGTACATTCTCGAACTGATATCCGGTCTCTAGCCGATGAAGGGGGAGGCGCCTGATCATCGTGGCCGAGATCGCGGTGTATCCATTCTGGGCATCGAAGATGTGCCAGTAGCCAGAGGCAGGTTTGGTCAAGAGTGAGAGGACAACGTTGCCGATCACCCTACTCAACGGCATGCTGCGCCACGAGTTCCGGGAGAAGAATCGGTTCCCCTTTGCGAAATCGCATGAACCCTCGATCACTGGTGATAGCAGAGTCGGCAGGTATGCAGCCTCCATCTGTCCATCGCCGCCCATGACCCCCACAACATCTGCTCCATGCTCGAGGGCAAAGCGGTATCCGGTTACGATTGCTGCTCCAACGCCTCGGTTCTCGCTGTGCTGAAGGAGCGCCAATCTCGGATGGTGGAGGCGCTGAACCCGGTCGGCGGTTCCGTCCCGACTCCCATCGTCCACAACCACGACGAGGTCCACGAACTCAGGGATCGCCTCGATCACCCCCGCGACATGCCGCTCCTCGTCGTGTGCGGGAATGACGATGGCGATCCGCCTATTCCTCAGCAATCGGTTGACCTCGGTGGGATAGTCCTGGAGTGGACTGGATGATACTCAAGCTCGGAGCGGAGCCCCGGTTAGCCGCGGTGGGCCCGAAGCCTCGTGACCGGTCAGGGTGACGATGGAGGATCGATGGCTACCAGATCGCCCGAGATGACACCGGGCCTCAAAGCGATCTCCAGTCCTCGCTTCGCTCAATGCAGGTGGATCACCTCGCCGAACGATACCCGCTCCACGCGGGCGTCGCCCTCGACCAAGAGGCCGCCGAGATCGTCGACGTCCACCGCCCGGCCCTCGACGGGGCCGCCGGCCGTGGAGACCGCCCGCACCATTCGGCCCAGGGTTCGGCATCGAGGTCGATACGAGTCCACCACGCCAATCGGGAAGTCCGGT
>DASQUW010000180.1:0-2722 GCA_035641075.1 Actinomycetota bacterium
GGGGCGGCAGGACCCGCTCGCCGATACTCCGCTGTTTCGAGAGATCCAGCGCGTGCTGATGTCGAGCTCCGGGCCCATCAACTGGGAGCTGGCTCGACAGGTGGGGATCGCCGTCTCGTCTTGGTCCGAAGAGGATCCCGAGCCGACGGAGGAGGATCGACGGGGCCTGGAGGAAACCGTTCGACTCGCCGAGCTCTCCGTGGCCGAGGTCACTGGCCTCCCCAGCCCCCCCGACGTGACTCGGGTGGAAGTGGTGCGCCGGGCCCGATGGGTCGAGGCCAACGTGGAAGGGCTTCGGGACCTTTTCGAGCCGGGCGCGGCGCGACTCGCTCAGATCCTCGGGGATGCCAGGAAGACGGAGGGGCCCGCGGCTGCGGAGGGATCGGCCGCGCTGGAGACCATGATCGGGCAGATGAGCCCTCTGTTGATGGGGGCCCAGGTGGGGACGGTGCTCGGCCATCTGGGGCAGCGGGTCCTCGGCCAGTACGAGCTCCCGTTCCCCCGAAAGGGCCGGCCGGGCCTGTTGTTCGTGGTCCCCAACATCGCCCGGTTCGAGCGGGAGTGGAGCCTCCCACTAGTCGACTTCCGCGCCTGGGTGGCCCTGCACGAGACCACACACGCGTTCACGCTGGGGCGCCCATGGGTGCCCGAGTACCTTCATGGATTGATCAAGGAGCTGGCAGAGGGAATGGACTTCGATCTGGCCGGGCTGGAGTCGCGGATCGCGGGCCTGGACCTGTCCGATCCACAGCGGCTCTCCGAGGCGCTCGGAGATCCGGGAGAGTTGCTGGGGCAGACGATGAGCGATGAGCAGCGCCTCCGGATGCGGCGTCTTCAGGCCTTCATGTCTGCGGCCGAGGGGCATGCGGATCACGTCATGAACATCGCTGGGCGAAAGTGGCTCTCCTCCTTCCCCCAGATCGAGGAAGCCATGCGCCGGCGCCACGAGGGACGGAGCCAGGAAGAGCGTCTCATAGAGCGGCTCCTCGGCCTGGAGCTGAAGGCGGAGCAGTATCGGCTGGGAAGGGCGTTCTGCGAGCGAGTGGCCGAGCTCACCGACGAGGAAACGCTGTCCAGGATGTGGGAGGCACCGGAGGCATTGCCCTCGATGCCGGAGCTGGAAGAACCCTCACTCTGGCTCGCCCGAACGGTCTGACGGCGCTATCCTCCCGGCGTGCAGAAGGCAGAGCTCGTCTTCGCGAACGTCCTCGATTCTCGCCACCTCGATGCCGAGGGCGAGGCCGGCCAATCGTTCGTCTACACCAATGCGCTCGGCGGACGGGCTCTCCCGTTCGCGGTGATCCGTCACTGGAAGGCGCCCCAGGGGTACGTGTTGGAGCACTTCCAGCTAATCGCACCGTCGGGGAGAGTCTCGTACGCGAGCGTTCCTCAATCACGAAGGATGCCCGGCCAGATGGATCTGGCCAGGATCACCGACATCGTCCGCGATGCCATCCTTCACGAGATGGGCATCTACGCGGCATCCTTCCTCATCGACGGGGAGATCCAGGCGCAGGCGGATTTCCAGGTCGTCCTCCAGGCGGCGCCTCAGAAGCTACCCAAGGACGTCGAGGACTCCCTCCGGAAGTCCGACGTGATCTGGGTGGGGATCGAGTCGAACGGGCGTGACCGAGCCATCCCGGTGTGGTTCGTGTATCGGCAGGGAAGGATCTACGTCCTCCATTCCGACGAGGGCTCGGGCGAGCAGGTCATCCCGGGCCTGCCCGACGCCTCGGAGCTCGTCGTGGTCACCCGGATGAAATATCGGGATTCCCGCACCAACCGCTTCGCCGCGTCCGTCCGCCTCATCCTGCCGGACAGTCCCGAGTTCGATCAGGCAGCGGCGCCCCTCGCCGATCGCCGCCGGGACCGGCACATCCCGCCTCAGGAGCTCATCAGGAAGTGGCGCTCGGCGTCGTGTTTGATCGCGGAGCTGACGCCGGCCATCCCCGCGTGATCGCCTAGAATTGCGCCGCGGCGCGGACCGTGAGGAACACACCCACAGACGCGATCGCTCCCGCGCTGAACAGGGGAAGAAGCCTGGCCGCTCGCCCGTGGAGCCTTCCGGCGATGAGGTCCTTGGCCCGGATGGCCAGCAGTCCCACGCCAACCAGGGCAGCGGCCAGACCGACGCTGAATGCGGCGATGAGAGAGAGGCCGAACGCCACCCGGTGAAGGGCCACCGCCGCCAGGAGGACGAGGAGGGCAGCCGGCGACGGAAGGATCCCGCCGGACACCGCGATCGCGGCGAGCCCTTTCCGTGACAGGGGCGGAGGCGCCGGAGCCTCATGAGCATGAGGATGTGCGTCATCCCCATGGGTGTGCGGGCTCCGGAGCCTGGCCCTCAGGAGGCCGACGCCGAGAGCCATGGCCACGACACCGGCCGTCAGCCCGAGCCACGGGTATGCCCGCTCGGGCTCGACGGCGCTCTGGACCCACAGAACCAGCAACCCGACGCCCAGGACGGAAGCCGTGTGCATGGCCGACACGGCCGCCCCGACGCCGATGGCCTGACCGACCGTGCCCCCGCCACCCGCGAGGTACGAGGCCACGAGCATCTTTCCGTGCCCCGGAGCGAGCGCGTGGAGGATTCCGAGCCCGAAGGCGATCAGAAGGGACAGGACGACGACCGCCCCCGAGACGGACGGGCGGGCGATCAGGCTGACGAAGGCTCCCCCCTCTCCGGGGCGAACGCTCGACTCCACTCCGGCGGGTCCCCCCG
>DASQUW010000181.1:0-9969 GCA_035641075.1 Actinomycetota bacterium
GCAGAGATCCGAGACATCCTCATCGTCACCGGACGGGGCAAGCGAACGCTCGAGGACCATTTCGATCGCTCGTTCGAGCTGGAGTCGTACCTGGAGCGATCGGGGAAGCACGACCAGCTCAAGCAGATCCGTGAGATAAGCGAGATGGCAGTGGTCCACTACATCCGCCAGCGGGACCCCCTCGGCCTCGGCGCGGCCGTGGCCGTGGCCGAGCCGCACGTCGGCGGTGACCCATTCGCCGTGCTCCTCGGCGATGACATCGTGGCCACGTCGGATCCTCTGCTGCCCCGCATGATCGGCATCTACGAACGGTACGGACGAAGCGTGATCGCCGTTCAGGAGGTGGCACGCGAGGACATCAGTTTGTACGGAGCGGTCAAGCCCGAGTTCGTGGAGGATGATCTGGCCCGTGTGCTGGACATCGTGGAGAAGCCGTCGAAGGAGGAGGCTCCCTCGAATCTGGCGGTGATCGGACGGTACGTCTTCACGCCCGAGATCTTCGACGCGATCCGTCAAACGCCACCGGACGCTGGAGGCGATGTTCAGCTGACCGACGCCATCGCCCTGCTGGCCAGGCAGCAGGCCGTATACGCGTTCTCCTTCGACGGGGTCCGTTACGACATCGGAAAGAAGCTCGACTACCTGCGGGCCACCGTCGAACTGGCCGTCGACCGCGAGGACCTGGGGCCGGCCTTCCGAGCGTTCCTCGCCGACTTCGTGCAACGCAAGAAGCTGATCTGACGTGGGCTTGGCGCCTCTTTCGGTGGACGAGATGCGGTCGCGCATCCTCGGAGATGTCGAACCGCTGCCGCCGATCGAGCTTCCGCTGCTCGAGGCGCACGGATGCGTTCTGGCTTCTGATGTGATTGCCGAGTACGACGTCCCGCCGATCTCGACGGGTGGATCCGACGGATATGCCGTTCGCGCCGCGGACATCCATGCGGCCGCCCCGGGAGCACCCGTCAGCCTTCGCCTGGTGGGATGGGCCAGAGCGGGACAGCGGCCCGACGCCACGGTTGGCTGGGGAGAGACGGTGCGACTCGAGGCGGGAGCTCCGATACCTGCCGGCGCCGACAGCGTGGTTCCCCTGGAGAGCTGCGACGCCGATGGGGAGAGTGTCCGTGTGTGGAAGTTCGTCGAGCTCGGGACGGGTGTCCGTCGGGCGGGAGAGGACGTTCGAGCCGGCGAGGTGCTCGTCCCGGGCGGACGGAGGCTCGCGGCACCGGAACTGGGGATTCTGGCAGCGGCCGGCAGGGCGTCGGCGCCCGTCCATGCCAGGGTTCGGGTGGCTGTGGTATCCGCAGGCTCTCTGGTGGAACCGGGACGCGCGGCGGCCTTCGGCGAGACCCGGGACGCCGTGTCGTATCTGCTGTACGGCGCGGTCCGAGATGCCGGGGCGGTCCCTCACCGTGTCGGGATCGTCTCGGAAGCGGAAGGCGATCTCCGCGAGGCCCTGACGTCGAACCTGTCTCGGGCGGACATCTTCGTGTGTGCCGGAGATGCCTGCGTGAGGGGCGGCCCAGAAGCGCCGGTCGGCGGACTGGAGAAGGTCGATGCGTTTCGGGTGGCAGCGTACCCGGGAGATGCCCTCGCGTTCGGAGAGATCGAAGGGGAGCCGTACTTCGGCCTGCCGGGAAGTCCGGTCGCGGCGCTCGTTTGCTTCGAGGCGTTCGTTCGCCCGGCCATCCTGAAGATGATGGGTCGTTCCGACCTCCGTCGGCCGGAGGTGACTGCCCTGCTCGATGAAAGGGTCAGTGGACCGAGCGGCGTCACGCTGTTCGTGCCCGCGAGGGTCGAGCATCGAGATGGAGCGTGGCACGCGCGCCCAACCGGTCCCCTCGGCGGTCGGATGCTGGGGACCGCGACGCGGGCCAACGCGCTGGCCGTCGTGGAACCCAGAGACGCTCCTCTCGAAGCGGGTGAGAAGGTGAGGGTCCAGGCCTTCCGTTCGCTCGCAGGCTGACCAGACCTCGGTCGGGTGTTTGAACCCCTATATCTTGAGTGCTACGCTCAATGTAAGCCCATTATGTTGCGGTCGGGCCGGGGATCGATCGTAGGGGGCGCCACCCGTGAATTGGCTTTTGCTGGCGGGGTTGTGCATCATCTGGGGTGCGTTTCTCCTTCCCTCTCGTAATGGATCACGGGCAAGCGCTTCCGACTTTGAGAGGAACATGAGGGTGTTATCAGAGATCCAGGGGCCAGTGGCCGGGCCCGGCCGGTGGGTCCTCATGCCCCGCCAGGACGAGCGGTTCGTGGGCAGGGGGTCCCGGTTCCGCGTGCGGGCCCGAGAACGCCGGCGCCGCGTGCTCACCGTGCTCGGTGAAGCGGTCGGGTTCACCGCTCTCATGGGTGCGTTCCCGCCCCTTCGTGCGATGTGGGTCCTGACCGGTATCTTCGGGGTTCTGCTGTGCGGATACCTGTTGCTGCTTCTGCGGGTGCGAGCGGTCCGCGTCACCCGGCGCCCGGACCGGGCGGTGGCATTGCCCGCTGCGGACGTCGCGGTCCTTCGGTCACCCGACGCGCAGGCGCCGTCGCGGCCCCGTCACGCCGCTGCTCGCTGAGACGTAGCCACTCCATCGCTGCTCTGGAAGAATCTCCCCCGTGGATCTGAAGCCCCTGGCGGAGGAGTTCCAGCGCCGATTCGATCGGAAGATGGTAGCGCGGGAAGCGGCACTCGTCGCTGCCCGGCAGGCGATCCGGGCATCGGCCAACGCCATCCGGGCCATCCACCGAGGTGAGCTCGATGAGGCCCATCGCCTCCAGGAGCAAGCCCGTGCCGCCTTGGACGAGGGAGAGCGGGCGGCCGCGGAACAGCCGGACGTTCTGTTTGCGGGATTCATCCAGGATGCTCAGAAGGAGTACGCGGAGGCCCGCCTGACCGAGGCTGTTGTCCAGGGGAAGGATCTCCCCAACCAAGATGAGCTGCGTGTTGGAATGGCTCCGTACCTGAACGGGATGGCGGAGGCCATCGGTGAGGCTCGCCGGACCATCCTGGACCTGCTGCGGCGCGGAGAGGTTCAGCGGAGTGAGGAGATCCTCTCGACCATGGAAGACATGTACTACGTGCTCGTCTCGATGGACTACCCGGACGCAATCACCGGGCATCTGCGACGCTCCACCGACGTGGCCCGAAGCATCATGGAGAAGACGCGGGGAGACCTGTCGGTGTCCATCGTCCAGCGGACCCTGAGCGAGGCGCTGGAGCGGCACGCCCGCGAACTCCACAGCGACCAGTAGCCGATCTCTGCCCCACACCCGAGGTGCGTATGCGTGCCTCAGTCGCGCAGCGCTTCCATGCTCAGAAGCGCATCGCTCAGGCGGTCGGCAAGGAGCCTTGCGAACAGCCTGTGGAGGGCGCTGGCGAGCTGCGGGTCGCGCCGCTCCATCTCCTCGAAGGCGCTCCGGGTGAGACGATAGAGCTTGCTGGGTGCCTCGCTCACCACGGAGGCCGTACGGACCGTCCGCAGGTACATGGTGATCTCACCGACCACGGTTCCTGGACCCATCGTTCGTAGGCGCACGGTCTGTCCGTCCCGCCTCGTGATCTGGGCCGTGAGGCGCCCGGACTCCAGGAAGTACAGGTCCTCGGAGGGCTGTCCTTGCCGGATCAGCTCGTGGGCGGCGGGAATCTCCACCGGGTCCAGGTAGTCCATGAGCCGCTCGGGGTCGACAGACTCCCCCAAGCCGTCCTGCAGCTGGATGGGGAGCGGCTGCGAAGCTTCAGCGGTCCGTGCCACGGAGTCGAGGACCACGTCCTCGCACCACTGACTACCGCGGTCGAGGTCGGGGAAGGTCCGCAATGAATTCCCGGCGGCTTCTTCGAGACCGGCTCGGGCCAGCTGACTCCGGATCGGGTCCCTAAGACCGGTCAACACGAGCGTGAATCCGTTCGACTCCGCAAGCTGCAGGGCTCTGGTGAAGCTCAACACGGCCGAGGAGTCGAGCCCGCTCACTCGACGGAAATCGAGCACGAGGAATCGAACGGGGGGCAGGCTGGGATCGCCGACGCGTTCCCGGACCCGGCCCAGGAGGGAGTTCGACGTTCCGAAGAACACGAAGCCCTGCAACTCCAGGATGTGAGTCTCATCGCCGAGCTGCCGCAAGATCTCCCGGTCCCGGGGGTCTCGCTCCACTCTGCTCTGGTAGGTTGCCCCGGTCAGGGCATGCCTCACCACGTCCGTGCGGCTGTAGTCGATGACGAACAGAACGATGGCCGCGACGAGACCCACGGCCACCCCCGGCAGCAAACCGACAGCGGCGACAGCGAGGACGATGAACACGATCACCAGATAGTCCCTTCGCGGCAGCTTGAACCACGCCTCGTACAGCCATTCGACGAGGAACGCCAGTCCGAGGAAAACGAGCAACCCGCCCAAGATCGCTCTGGGGAATAGAGACAGCGCCTCTGTTCCAACGATGAGGACCACGCCGCACACGCCGGCGCCAACGAGGCTCACCATTCGCCCCACGGCACCGGCGCGGTTGGCGAGCGCGGTGAAACTGAGGGCGTGGAAGCCGATGATCCCGCCTCCCAATCCCGCGGCGGCATTCGCCACTCCGGCGACCTGCAATTCCCTGTTGAGGTCCCCGTCTCGCTTCAGCATCTGCTCGATCCCGCTGGCGTTGAGGAGGAGCGCCAGCAACGCGACGACCAGGAGCGTGAGGACGTTTGCGACCTGAGCGAAGACGTGGGCCCAATCAGCCCGTTCCAGCGCCTCGAGGGTCCAGGGCTCCCACCCGGGGGAGCCGGAGGGGAAGGGCCCGAGGAGCCATCCCCGCGTCTCGGCCTCGAGCATGTTGCTTCCCCCGACGAAGAGGGCGGCGTAGAAGAGTGCCAGCCCGGCGAGAAGGGCGCCGGGGATGACGAGGAAGTGCCGATACCGACGGACCAGCACCAGGAGCAGCACCGCGAATACCAGACCCGGCACCCACTTGATGAGCGAACCGGGCCGGCCAAAGCTGGCGAGAGACGCCATGGTTAGCGAGGTCCCGGTCAGGACCCCGGCGCCCCCTTTGAACAGGAGCCATCCCGTACCGGCAAGGAAGCCTCCAACCACTGGGTAGGGGATGAACCTGACGAGATTACCCAGACCGAACCGTCCAAGGACCAGGAAGATGACGCCTGCGAGAATCGATGAGGCGCCGATCGCGGCGACGATAGTGAGGAAAGTCTCAGGTCGAGCGCCGGGCAGCTCGGCGGTTATCGAAGCGGCGATGAGGGCGAGGATGGCTGCCGTGCTGTCCTGCACGCTAGCAACGGCCGGAGCAAGGCTGGTCAGGAGGCCGACAAGGGTCATGATCGTAGTTGCGCCGAAAAGCATCAGGGCGATTGCGGAAGGGACGTGGACGGCGGCGCTGCCGGAGAAGATGAGTGCGGCGAACGAGGTGGCCAGGACGACCTCGAGTACGCCGATCACCAGGCCAACGGTCAGGGTCGGGATGAGCTGCCGAGGCTGTAGCTGTTGGCGGAGACGAGAAGTCGTCGCGACCATTGCTCGTCAGCCTTCTCCCTCTGGAAGTCGGCCCGACTTGCGGCTCGGCAGGAACCTAGTTCTTCTGGTTGGGCCCGGCAACCGCGGGCTGCCACAATATGCCTCGTGAGTCTGGCCCAGAAGTTGCAGATCAAGGAACGTCAGTCGGTGTCCGTCCTGCACGCACCCCGGGGCCTCGAGATCGAGCTTCCCGAGGGGACCAGGAGAACCAGCAACGCCGCGGCGTCGGACGTGGTCGTCGTTTTCGCCACGAACCGAGCGGAGTTGGCAAAGAGAGCGGATCCATTCGTCAAGGCCGCGCGCCGGGACGCACTTGCGTGGATCGCCTATCCGAAAGCTGGCCAGCTCAACACGGATCTCAACCGAGACTCGCTCGGGGAGCTGCTCCAGGAACGCGGGATCCGGCCGGTCCGCCAGGTCGCCATCGACGACATCTGGTCAGCCCTGCGCTTCCGGCCCGCCTGAGCTTCAGGGATTTAGGTGGGGGATACGTCCCCCGAGGTTCCGCGACCCCAGACGTCGAAGCGATCACCGAAGGCGTGGACGCCTCGAAGGTGCAGTCGACCCATCTCCTCGGGAACACGCGGGTCGCATCCGAGTTTGCCATCCTCCGGTTCCATTCCGAGCATCGTCCTCAACCACTGGAACGGCGCCGCGGTGGCCCACGCCTGCGGGCTGCACGCCGTGGGGTACCGAACCGGGAAACGCCCGTGGCTTCGAGGAAACCCCGCAAACACCTCGGGGAGGCGGTAGTCGGTGAACCTCGAGGCTTCGAACATGGCCATCGCCACTCGATTGGCCTCGTCCCGGTATCCGTACCGAGCCAGCCCTGCAGAGATCAACGCGTTGTCGTGCGGCCACACCGTTCCTCGGTGATACCCGATCGGGTTGTACCCGGCGTTCTCCGTCGAGAGGGTCCGGATCCCCCAGCCCGTGAACATCGGCTCGGCGAAGAGTTGCTGCACGACCTTCTCGGCGCGTTCCTCGGGAATGATGCCCGACCACAGCAAGTGCCCCATGTTCGACGTCTTCGAATCCACCTTGTTCTTCTCACCGTCGAGACCGATGACGTAGAAGCCGCCGCGCTCGTCCGTCCAGAAGTCGCGGTTGAACCGCTCGCTGAGCCCTTCCGCCTCGCCGCGAAGCCGTTCGGCCAGATCGGGGTCGCCCCAAACCTGTCCGGCGATATCTGCCAGCCGGAGCTTCGCGTCGTACACGTATCCCTGGAGCTCGCAGAGCGCCAGCGGCCGCCGGGGCAGCGAGCCGTCGCGGAACACCACGCCGTCCCAGGAGTCTCGCCACCCCTGATTCTCCAGTCCCTCCGCGGACCGAGTGTCGTACTCAACGTATCCGTCCCCGTCTCGGTCTCCGTACCGGTCGATCCATTCGAGCGCCGCCAGGGCTGCTCGCTTCAGCTCGGTGCACGTGGCTCCGTCGCCGGTGAATCGCCAGTACTCCGATAGAAGGATCAACCACAGGGGAGTGGCGTCCGCGGTTCCGTAGTAAGGACTGTGGGGCCGCTTCGCCAGCACGGTGAGCTCGCCGTGACGGATCTCGTGAAGGATCTTGCCAGGCTCTTCGTCGCGGAAATCGTCGACTTCCGTTCCCTGCAGGGCCGCCAGAGCGTAGAGCGCCCCTCTGGCGAGCTCCGGTCCCACCCACAGGGACATGTACGAGGTGATCAACGTGTCGCGCCCGAAGATGGCCATGAACCAGGGAAGACCGGCGGCGGGCAGGGAGGCCTCGTATCCACCGAAGGACTCCGTGAGCCGGAGGCCGGCCAGATCCACCACGGACGTGCGAAAGAGGTGCTCGACCAGGTCGATGTCGGCCGCGATGCTCGGCACCTTGGCCCGCCACTTCTCGAAGACGAGGTCGGCCATTCGAGAGGAGGCCACGAACTCACCGTGAGAGGGTTCCCGCCTCGCTTCCTCCTCCGACACCGAGACGCGGATGCCGGTCGTCCAGGAATCCCGAGCCTCGAGATGGCAATCCCAAACCAGGGCCTCGCCTTCGAGCCGAGCCGGCTCTGTGGAGCGGATCCACGTTCCCACTCTGAACGGGCCGTTCTCGTACAGGAAGGAGAGCGTGGAAGAGTCCGGCGAGCGATCGACGGTGTGGGACCCTTCCTTCTCAGCGATCCTGTCCTTGACCTCGAAGAGGTCCGCAAAATCCGCGCCGCAGGTCAGTCGAATCTGCACCTCGATCGGGCGGCTCAGGTTGTTCTCGACGGTGATGGACTCCCGCATCCCGCTCCCCACCAGCCGGAATCGCTGCACGGAAAGGCTCTGAGCTGCGAGATCCGGCAGCTCGGGGTTCGTGAGAGTGAACGAAGCCGAGTAGTAATCGACGGGCGCGGACGTGAGGACCACCGGCCGCTTTCCACCGATCGTCAGCTCCCACTTGCTGACGTGCCGGGTGTCCCGATGGAACAGCCCGGCCACCACGCCCTCGGGCATGTCGCCGATCGCGTCGGAGACGACGAACGTGGACCCTTCGAGGATCTGCACCGCATCGGGGCCGAGTTCGGGAGGCTTGTCCTCCAGCGGATCGCGAGCCTCGGCCATCGAGGCGCCGTTCGTGTCCATGACGTGTTCGGGCGATCTTCGCAGTTCCGGGACGCAAGGACATCCTCCGGCTGGCGAGATCAGGGCCTGCTACTCTGATTTCACTACTGGGGGTGTAGCTCAGTGGTAGAGCGCTGCCTTCGCACGGCAGAGGCCAGGGGTTCAACTCCCCTCACCTCCACCCCGGCTTCTTCGCCAGGAACGCCGATTCGCCGAACCGAACCGGAGCGATAGGATGCGAATGTCCATCGTGAAGGGAGAGAACCATGGCCGAGGCGACGTGGTACAGCCAAGGTGCGTTCTGCTGGTCGGAGCTCGCCACGAGCGACGTCGATCGCGCGAAGGTCTTCTACACCGAACTGTTCGGGTTGGAGACCGACGAGACGGCGCTTCCGGAGGGTGGGACGTACGTGCAGTTCCAGAAGGACGGCAAGAACGTAGCGGGCCTCACTCCGTTACAGGAGCAGGAGCGGGCGCAGGGCATCCCTCCGCACTGGAACACCTACATCTCGGTGGAGGACGCGGACCTGGTGGCGAAGGAGGCGGAAGCGCTCGGCGGGACGATCGTGGCACCCGCCTTCGACGTCCTGGAGAGTGGTCGCATGGCGGTGGTCATGGATCCGACGGGCGCAGCCATCGGCTTCTGGCAGGCGAAAGACCACATCGGGGCGCAGGTCTACGCGGAAGACGGCACCCTCACCTGGTGGGAGCTGATGACGGCCGACCCGAAGCGCGCGATCGAGTTCTACACGCAGCTCTTCGGCTACGGGACACAGGACTTCCCGATCGAACAGGGGTCCTACACCGTCCTCACGCACAAGGGTGAGCAGGCCGCGGGCATCATGAAGCCTCCGGCCGGGACGCCGCCGGCGTGGACACCGTACTTCCAGGTCGCCGACGCCGACGCCACCTCTGAGAAGGCCACCGGTCTCGCGGCGAGCCCGTTGATGCCGGTCACCGAGAGGCAGGATGTCGGCCGCTTCAGCTGGATCACGGATCCACAGGGGGCGGTTATCGCGTTCATCCAGCCCGCGCCGCGGCCCGAGCAATAGAAGGGTTCCCGCCAGGACCGCACGTGACGCTTCCTCCCGAGACCCGTTACGCGCCCGCTGCGGATGGGCTCACATCGCGTACCAGGTCACGGGGGGAGGAGACGTCGACCTCGTGTTCATGCAAGGAGCGGTCGCCCATCTCGAGCTCGCGTGGGAGGACACGAGGCTCAGCCGGCTCTTTGAGCAAAAGGGCCGTGCGGACCGGTTCTCGTTCCCGCAGTTCGGGCAGAGCATGTCGCTTTTTCTCCTGATTTCTCCTAGCTATGGCAAGCCTAACGTACGAGACTCCGGCTCACCTTTGTTGGTAGCCTTTAGCTGAGAGATCTTCGGGGGTCCGCGGTCGCGTGTCCCTCATGGCGGGACCACGAGTCCATGGACCGGAGGAAAACGATGGCCGAAGAAGACCGAGAGGTCCGACGGTACCTGGTTTTGGTCGTTGGGATGCTCGCGGGTCCGAATGCCGGCGAGGGTCTGTATCGGCTGTCACAGCGTCAGCCCTCGAGGTTTCGGTTGGTGGTGCCAGCGACGAAGCCGGACTACGGCTGGACATGGAGCGAAGGTCAAGCCCTCGCGGATGCGAAGCAGCGCCTCGAGTTGATGCTCGAGTTCACCGGGAAGCTCGGAATGCGGGTGGACGGGCTTGTCTACGCAAACGCCGAGCCCGTGGAAGCCGTGCGAGAGGTTGTCGCCTCGGCGGAAGCGCCATTCGATGAGCTGATCGTGATCGACCGGCCAAAGGGTCACGCACAGCGCTGGATAGCTTCGAGTTCGTTGAAGCAGCTCGAAGATGACCCGGGACTGCCGATCACGCACCTGGAAGCCAACCCTCCCCTGGTCCAGGGTAAAGACTATGATCCC
>DASQUW010000182.1:0-3695 GCA_035641075.1 Actinomycetota bacterium
GACGCCGCTTACCGGGCCAGCTGCGGACGCCGGCCACCACGCACGCCCCCCCTTTGACCACACCGACGTTCGGCTACCTCAGAAGTCCAACACGGACTGGTTCCAGTCCTTGACACGCCCCGCTCCTTCAGGGATGACAACGCAGGGAGTACGTGGCGAAGCAGATTGTTGTATCGGGTGGGCGATGAGCCGTGGCCGCCAGAAAAAGGAAGGAGGAAGCCCATGGGCATCACCGATTGGGCCCGCGCTACTCGGAAGTGCCTGGTAACAGGCGTCGCTTGGTATGAGGGCACCGGCGCCCGACTCAAGCTGGTGGTCTCCGGGACGGAGAACTCGGGAGTCGTCCTCCTCCCACGCGAGGCTGTCCGATGACGACTCGGGTAGGGATCGTGCTGTTCGATGGCGCCGAGGAGCTCGACTGGGCCGGCCCCTGGGAGGTCCTGTCGTACTGGTCCAGGTACAAGCCCGAGGACGACATCGAGGTCTTCACCGTGGCCCGGGACAACTGCCGTCCGATCCAATGCGCCAAGGGCCTGCGAGTTCTGGCCGACCACTCCTGGGATTCGGCCCCCGAGATCGACGTGCTCGTCTATCCCGGCGGAAGCGGCACGCGCGCTCTGCTCGGCGACGAGGAGGTGCGCTCCTGGCTGCGCTCGGTCCACCAGCGCGCCCGCCTGACGACCTCGGTGTGCACCGGCGCGTTCGTCTTGGCCGACGCCGGGTTGCTCAAGGGTCGGGCGGCAACCACCCACTGGAGCGATTTCGACGAGCTCCTGGGGATCGACGGCTCTATCGAGGCGCGGCCGGAAGACCGCTTCGTCGACGAAGGCGACATCATCACCGCGGCGGGGATCTCGGCAGGAATCGATATGGCCCTCTACCTTATCGTTCGACTCCATTCCGAAGATCGGGCCCGCGAGATCAAGCGACGCCTCCAGTACGAGCCGGATCCACCTGTGTAATGACCCGACGGCCTCGACGTCGTCCCACGGGCCGAAGGACAGGAAGCGGCGCGTATTGTCCCGGTCGCGGAACAGGCGAGGGTTCCCCGCGCCTCCGATCTCGCCTTTGGTCCATTCGGCGAGATCGCGCCAGGCGTCGATGAACTCCTGTTCCCTCCCTCCCTTCCCGCCCCAGCTCCCGGACGTGAAGATCTCCGTCATCGCACACCTCCCGGTCCTGTGTGATGGCCACGTACCAGCCTGGCGGCGAGCTCCAGACGGGTTCATTCGCCCTCGAGGAACCGACTGAGGCAGAGCTCCGGCGCCGCGAGAGCCTCTAATCGGCGTCCAGAGGGATCCAGGGCTCGAGCTCAACCCCGAGGCCGTCGGCGATCCGGTTGACGTATGCGTAGTAGGCGGTGACCTCCGCGATGTGAAGCACGTCCTGATCCGAGAAGCCAACGCGACGCAGTAGCTCCACGTCGTGCTTGCTAGTTTGGGCGGGAGTCCGCGTGAGCTTCTCCACGTACCGAAGCATTCCAAGTCGACGGTCGTCGAGTCCCGCGGTTTCGTAGTCGGCCTCGATGCGCTCGGCCAACCGGTCATCTCTTAGCAGGCGGCGCAGACCGCGCCGGTGGTGGATGACTCAGTAGTGGCAGTCGTTCACCAGGCTGACTACCAAGGCAACGAGCTCCCGGTCCACCTTGGGGAGCGTCGGCGTCCCCGCCATGACTGAGCGGTAGAGGTCCCAGTGAGTCTGCATACCCTCCGGGTGAAGAGAGTGGATCTGCATGATGTTGTCCACCCTTCCGTAAGCGGGATCCACCATCCGCTCGTACAGCTCGGCGAGCCGCTCGTCCGCGCTCTTTTCGTCGATCGTTCTGATCCAGGCCACCGTCGCCCTCCTCTCTCGGTTTGGGAAGTGGAAGTATGCCCTTCAACCGCACTAGGTCGCGCAAAAAGGCGCTCCGCAGCGCCGACCGGGGAGGCCACGATTCGGCGTCCGCCCAGAAGGCACCGCCCGGGGCGGAGACGCCGGGCGGTTGCTACGCTTTCCGAAGAGCCTAAGCATTTACCCCACGGAGTTCGCCGGAACCGCGCAGCACACTCTCATCGACTGGCACACGGACGACCTAGTAGCCGTTGACGAACTCGCGGCGAAGGGATGACGTTCGAGCATACGATCCGGGGCTCAAGACCGACGCCAAGGGGCATCGCGGTGATGGGGGAGGAGAAAGCCGCATGGTTCAAGGATCCCGAGGGGAACATCCTGAGCGTGTGGCAGGTGCCCGCAGACTGGCTCAAATAGGAACGAAACACGTTGTGCCCCGATTGACCGATGACATAGGTTTGTGGGTGTCCAATGGGGGAGGTGCGCCGATGTTCGCACGTGTCGCGGTCTACGAGATCCCTGGCCATCGGGTGGAAGAGGCGGTGGGGAGCTTCCGGGAGGCGATCGATCAGATCCCCCGAACGGGGCTAGAAGAGGTCTTCGTTCTCATTAGCCCCGAGAGCGATCGTGCCCTCACGATAACTCTCTGGGACAAGCAGGACGCCATGGAGGCAAGTCGCATCGCTGCCAGCCGCCTTCGAAGCGACGCAGCCAAGGTGGTGGACGGCAGCGTCCAGAGCGTCGTCGAATACGAGGTCGCGATTCACGAGCGGACCGCTTCCTGACCTTCCGCCGGGGCCGGCCTAGAAGAGGGTTACCTGGCGTGCTCCTCAAGGAATCGGTTGATCGGGGAGAAGAAGGGCTCCGGGTCGTCGAGATAAGCCAAGTGGTTCGCACCCTTGATGAGTTCGTACTGAGCCCCGGGAATACTGTCGGCGATGAAGCGGGCAAAAGCGTCCGGGATCGGCTCGAGTTCACCGCGCAGAACCAGGGTGGGCGCGCTCACCCTGGCGAGGCCTGGCCGTCGTCGAAGGTCCGAGCGGACGCCGTGCGCGACGAAGGAGGTCTCGAATGAAAATCGGGCTCGGTCTGCAGAACACGATCCCGGGGACTCCCGGACGCTTGCTCATCGACACGGCCCGCAGAGCGGAGGAGGCGGGCTTCTCGACCATCGCCACCCTCGACCGCGTGGCCTATCCCAGCTACGAGTCCTTCGTCGCGTTGGCGGCGGCCGCTGCCGCAACCGAGCGTGTCGGTCTGCTGACGAACATCGTGCTGGCTCCGGCGCGGAACGCCATCATGCTGGCGAAGCAGGCGGCCAGCCTCGATCAGATCTCCGGCGGACGCTTCACCCTCGGCCTCGGCGCCGGCAGCCGCAGGGACGACTTCGATGCGGCGGAGCGAGACTTCGAGACGCGGGGGCAGCGGTTCGACCAGGACCTCGATCTAATGCACGAGGCCTGGCGGGGCGAGCCGGTCGGCGCTTGCGAGCGACCCCCCAGCCCCAAGCCGGTGAGGGACGACCGGGTGCCCATCCTGATCGGCGGTTCGAGCGATGCGGCGATCGAGCGGACGGTCCGATGGGGCGAGGGCTGGACGGCCGGCGGCGGGCCGCCAGAAGTCGTCGGTCCGTTCGCCCAGCGGGTGAGGGAGGCGTGGGAGGCCTCGGATCGGGAGGGCGCCCCCCGACTAGTGGCGCTGGCGTACTACTCGCTCGGCGAGGACGCCGAGGCGGAGTCCCGGGAGAACCTCCTCCACTACTACGAGTACCTCGGCTCGATGGGCGAGGCGATCGCTGCGTCGGTGCCCCGAACCGACGAGGCCGTCCGTGCCGCCGTGAAGGGGTTCGAAGAGGCGGGGTT
>DASQUW010000183.1:0-10004 GCA_035641075.1 Actinomycetota bacterium
GTGGTGGTGGCGGTCCGAAGCGAGATCCCCGGAGACCTGTACGAGATCGCGGGACTGGAGGGCGCCTCCGCGTGGCAGACCTTCCGCCGAGTGACGCTGCCGCTGCTGGCGCCGACGCTCGTCCTCCTCGCGGCCCGCGACGTGGCCTTCAGCCTTCAGGCCACGTTCGTGCCCGCGCTGGTGCTCACCGAGGGAGGCCCGAACTACGCCACAACGTTCCTTCCTCTGTACGTGTACCACAACGCCTTCGAGTTCCTCGGCTTCGGCTATGCGGGGGCAATGACCCTGGTGATGTTCGTGGTCACGGCGGGGATGGTCGGCATCCAGCTCGCCGCACTGCGCCGCTGGCGAGGCGTTCTTGCAAGGGCCTAACTAGCCCGAATGGACTAGTCCCCTTTCGATCGCCACGTTCAAGAGAGAAGCGAGCGCTGTCCCCGAGAGACTCGGGTGCGCCTGGGGCGCCCGGCTTCGGAGGGGTGCTCGACCAGGGCTACCACGCGCTCGGCCATGAACCGTCCCGTGCGGATGGCTCTTCCTCGTCGGGTCACCTCCGAGACCTCCACCACGGATCGCGAGCTCGTGACCTCGACCCGCCGGCCTGCCTTGGTGGCTTCGAGCTCGAAGGTCTGAACGCCATTGCCCGTGTCCACGACGACCTCGACGCGATCCCCCCTCATGGGCCGATGATACTCTCCACCGATGCCGTTCCACGGGCCCCATGTCCCGCCGCAGGAACTTCCGCTGGAGCCCGTGAGACCCAGGCTTCTGACGCCGACGTTCCTGCTGGTGGCCCTGGCGACATTGGCGTACTTCATCGCCGACGGGGTGCTCATTCCCACCGTTCCCCGGTACGTCAAGGGGCCGCTCGGCGGCGGGAACGTCGCGGTGGGGATCGTGGTGGGGGCCTTCAGCCTCTCGGCGCTGGTGCTCCGGCCCTGGGCGGGCCGCCTGTCCGACCGTCGCGGGCGCCGCTTGCTGATGCTGGCCGGGGCGAGCGTGTTTGCCTTCTCGGTAATCGGTTATCTCGCCGCCGAGTCGGTCACGGCGATGGTCGTGATGCGCGTCCTCACCGGGGCCGGGGAGGCCCTGTTCTTCGTCGGGGCGGCCAGTGCCATCAGTGACCTTGCCCCCGACGAGCGACGAGGTGAAGCCCTCAGCTTCTTCTCGCTGGCGCTGTACGCAGGCATCGGGGTGGGTCCGATCCTCGGAGAAGGCGCCATCGATGGAACGAACTTCTCCCTGGCGTGGGTGACCGCAGCCGCCATCGCGGTCATCGCGGTGCTTCTGGGCCTCCTGGTCCCCGACACGCGCCCCTCGGGGAGTTCCACTCCGACCCAGGGAGCCAATCGGCTCGTGCACCGGGCGGCGATCGTACCGGGGACCGTGTTGCTCACGGCGCTCGTCGGGATGTCGGGGTTCTTCGCGTTCGTGCCGCTCTACGTGACGGAGCTCGGGTTGGCCGGATCGCGCCTTGTCTTCGTCATGTTCTCCGTCGTCGTCATCCTGATCAGGAGCTTCGGGGCGAGGATCCCGGACCGCATGGGAGCGGCCAGCTCCTCGCGGGCTGCCCTGGCCTCTTCTGCGGCCGGCCTTCTCGTCGTTGGGGCGTGGAACCAGGCGGCCGGTCTATATCTCGGGACGATCGTGTTCGGGATCGGGATCGCCCTGGCCACACCGGCGCTCATGTCGCTGGCGATCGGGAGCGCACCGGCTTCCGAGCGGGGCTGGGTCATCGGGACGTTCACCGCGTTCATCGATCTCGGGTTCGGTCTCGGCCCGGTGGCCCTCGGCATCGTTGCCGCCGCGGTCGGCTATGGCGGAACCTTCCTCACGGGGGCCGGCGCCGCCGCTGCCGGGCTGCTTCTGCTCCTTGCCAGAAGCTCGTCCGGGCGAACCGCTCGCTGAGCAGAGCCCGGGATCTGCCTAACTCACCACGAGGACCAGTTTTCTGCTGGTTGCGGTGAGGTGATCGGCGTCCGCCGGTTTCCTGACACGGTAGGAGAAATGCCCTGGCGAGGCGGGATGAACGCGGAAGGTGAAGAAGCCCCCGCCGGAGAGCGTCCTGCTCTTCACGTTCCGCCACCGGCCCCGGACGAACCGCTGGAGGAAGATCCGTTCCCCGGGATGCGGCGGCGCGAGCGATCCTCGCACGGTCGCCCCTCGCCCCTCTGCGACGCTCTTCGGGGCGAGACGAACGCGCAATCGAGCTTTGGACCTGTCCCGAGTCTCGCCCGAGTTCGAGCTGACCATCAGCGAGGAGGTGTCCACCGCCTGGAGCGCCCCGGCGGGGACCGATTTCAGCTCGTCGAGCACGTCGCTGCTCCATCCATGCTCGGACGCACCTCCGAAGAACCAGTTCGACCCGTTGTCGGCCAGCATCAGCCCGTGCCGCTTCATCGCCCGGAGGACCACCTGCGTCTCCGGCAAGAACCCCGAGATGTCGAAGCCGGCCCTGAGCCGGAACCGGGCGCCCATCGGGGGAAGATCGGGGTCGTCGGCCTCTCCGGCCTGGTGGCGAGCCGGCCAGATGTACCGCCGGTCCGTGTGCTCCGCGGTGACCCGGATGGCATGGTCGATGACGCCGGCCTCCACCTCGTCTCTGCGAATGAGCCCGGCCAAGATCGGAAGACCTGCGGCGTCGGCCGAGGTCCACCCTGCCGGGCGGAGGGCGTTCGAGCCGAGATCGAAGACCGCTCCGGACCCCGCCGTCGAGCCGCCCGGAGCGTAGTCCGCCGCGTACAGCTCGTAGAGCACGCATGCATCCCGGTCGATCATGAGCGCGTGCCGGTCGGAGCCGCCCTCGATGGGCGTGTCCGCACCGAACGGATAGGGTCCGGGGTCGCTCTCGTCCGCGTAGTCGAATTCGACGGCCACCTTGCTGTGGGATTCGGGCACGACGATGTATGGGATGCCGTAGGGCTGAGCCCCGTCGGAGGGCCCGAAGTCAGGGTGCAGGCGGACCGACGGCCCTCCCATCGCCGCAAGCCAGGCGTCGTTTCGAGGATGGACGGGAAGGCCGGAGATATCGGCATGCCACACGTTGTTCGCGGGGAAGACAGAGCACAAGGGAGCTCCCGGCGGAGGCACGACCAGCGCACCGGCGATTGCGTTCGCGGAAACGGAGAGGGACACCAGACTGGCACTCAGCAGCCCTCGGACCACGCGCATCACGGTGGAGTAATCGGCGCCCCGACGGCGAGGGCTTGAGCCTGCTGTCCGAGGGCGGCTCATGGTCGGAGCGGCGTGAGGTCGATGGCTTCGTTCGCGTCGGAGAAGGAGTAGCCCGGCGTGGGGCCTCCTGCGATGACGTAGACGACGTTCCCGACGGCGACGACCCCGAGCCCGTGGCGAGCGGTGGGGACGAGCGGAAGCGATCGCCACGCTCCGTTCTCGACGTCGAACGCTTCCGCCTCATCGAACGTTGCCTCCGCCTCGCCTCCCACCGCGACGACGAACCCGTTGGCGGTCGCCGCCGCGGCGAGCCCACCTCGCGGTGTGGGCATCTCGGGGAGGCTCGTCCATCGTTCGGTCGCCGGATCGAAGACCTCGGTGTTGGCCAGGTTGCCGGCCGAAGTCCTCCCGCCGACCACGTAGAGTCGCGTGCCGGCGCCGGCCACGCCGAGGTGTTCGCGTTGCGTCGGCACGCCCGGGACCGTCGACCACTGGTTGGAGGGTGGGTCGAATACCATCGTGGTCGACGCAAGCCCTTCCGGCCCGACACCGCCGGTGACGTAGATCGCACCCGCCACGGCGGCGGCGCCTCCGGCGGCCCGAGGCTCGGGCATCGGGGGGAGCTCCAGCCAGCGGTTCCCACGGAGGACGAAAGCGCGATCCGTCCCCCCGGCCAGGCCCGGACCGAGGTATCCGCCGAAGATGTACACCTCGCCCTGGAATCCTGCGGCCATGGGATGGTTGACCGGCACGGGAAGAGGGGGTCCAAGCTGCCATCGGTCGGTCCCTGTGTCGTAGATCTCCACGGTCCCGACGGTCTCCTCGGAATCGGCAAATCCACCCATGACGAAGATCTGAGCATCGCCGGCGGCGGCCGCCACTTCCGTGCGCTTCGACGGGGCGGGGGCAAGCTCGCGCCATTCCAGGCCCTCTGCACCGGTACCGGGCTTCGGGGTCCCGTCATCGCTGCAGGCCTCTCCTGTGATCAGGACGGCAACTGCCGCTGTCACAACCAGCCTCCGCACAACGTCATGATGACGCAGGTGCACATCCTGCAGGCAGGGAGCGTGAGATTTGACAAACCGACCGGTCGGTATGTAGGGTCGCCCGTCATGAGAAGCCTGGAGGCGAGCGACGGCACCCTGGAACGGGGTGACCAAACCCGTCGGCACATCCTGGACGTCGCCGCCAGGTTGTTCGCGGAGAAGGGATACGCCGGGGCGTCCTTCGCCGATCTGGTACGGGCCAGCGGCCTGACCAAGGGGGCGTTCTACTTCCACTTCCCTTCGAAGGAGGCCCTGGCGTTGGCGGCATTCGCCGATCAGCAGGAGCGGTGGGTCGAGGTCGTTGCGAGGACCGCATCCCCCTCGATGAGAGCTGTGGACCAGCTTGCGGCGATGCTTCGAGCCGCGTGCGACTTCTGCGAGACCGAGGTGGCGGCCCGATGCGTGTCGAGGCTCTGTTTCGAGCTCGGGGAGGACCCCAGACTGCGCCCCACGTTGACGCCGTATCTCTCGGTATGGGAGGAGCTGATCTCCTCGATCGTTCGGCGCGGCCAGGCTGAGGGGGACATCCGCGGTGATGTCGACGCAGGCGCAGTGGCCCGGGTCTCGGTGGCGGCGTGGATCGGGGCGAACGATGTGGCGACCGTCGTCTCGGATGGAGCCGATCTCCGCGCTCGAGCGGAGGAGTTCCTGGAGATCCTGATGCTGGGAGTTCGTACGGTGGCTGGCGATACGGAGGGAGGGCCTCGATGAGCACGAGCGGGGATGGGCAGAAGCGCGAAGTGGCGCGGCCGAGAGGGTCCTGGTTCTACCGCCTGGGAGCCTTTTCGCACCGCCGACGGTGGTGGGTCATCGGGGCCTGGATCCTGCTGTTCGCTGCCTCGTTTCCCCTTCTGGGGAAGCTGGCCGATCGGCTTTCGCAGGGCGGGTTCGAGGTGCCCGGATCTCAGTCGTTCCGGGTGGCGAGGGCGTTCGAGACCGACTTCACGGGGCAGTTCGAGATATTCGACCTTCTCGTCATGGATTCGGAGTCGCTGAACGTTGAGGATCCCCAGTTTCGACAGGCATTCGAGAGGGTCCGTGAGGCGCTTCTGGATGCGCCCGGCGTGGCCGCGATCACGGATCCGTACGCCGCACCCGAGCGCTACATCTCACAGGAGGGGAAGACCCTCACCGCTGAGGTGGGGCTGTCCGCCACGCAGGACGAGGCTCTCCGCCAGGCCGATGAGCTCAACGGCGTCGTGGCGGAGGCATCCCGAGGAACTGGAGTGAGAGCCCTCCTCACGGGGGACGCGCCGTTCTACGCCGCGTTCACGGAGACGACCGAGCACGATCTCCAACGAGCGGAGCAGGTGGCCCTCCCGATCAGCCTGCTGATCCTGATCCTGGCGTTCGGGTCGCTGGTGGCGGCGGGACTTCCCGTGGCGCTGGCCCTTCTCAGCCTGTTCATCACGTTCGGGATCATCTCGGCCATCGCGGCGACCACGACCGTGAGCATCTTCACGCAGAACATCGCCTCGATGATCGGGATCGGGGTGGGCATCGACTACTCCCTGTTCATCCTGACGCGGTTCCGCGAGGAGCTCCGGCCGGGGCGGTCGGAGTCCGAGTCGGTGGCCGCGTCCATGGCCACGAGCGGGAAGGCCGTGTTCGTCTCGGCTCTGACCGTGGTTGTTGCTCTCTCCGGGATACTCCTGGTGGACATCGCCGCCATCCGGTCGATGGGGTTCGGGGCCATGATCGCGGTGGCGATGGCCGGCGCGGCTGCACTCACCCTGCTTCCCGCGCTTCTCGCGCTTCTCGGCAGGCGCGTGGACAAGCTGGCGATACGTCGCCGGCGCGTTTCACAGGCCGGCGGAGGGTGGTGGCACCGGTGGGCCATGGCCGTCATGCGCCGGCCCTGGCTGGCGCTCGTCGGAAGCCTCGTGGTCGTCGGACTGCTCGCGTTCCCCGCCGCGCACCTGCGGCTCGGCTCTTCTGGACCGGACATCCTGCCGGCCGACGCAGGACCGAGGGTCGCCGCCGAGATCACCGCCGAGGCGTTCGGGGAGGGACAGATCGCTCCGGTGCAGGTCATGGTGACGGATCCCCGCGGCATCACCGGCGAGGGTTTCGAGGATCTGCGCGCGCTGACAGAGACGATCGCCGAGGACCCGGAGGTCGTTCGGGTCCTGTCGATCGCCAATCTCGTTCCGGAGGCCACGGCCGAGCAGGCCAAGGCGTTCGTCAACTCACCACTGTCCTCTGAGGTGGTGGAGCCACTGGTGGCCCGGGAGGAAACGAGGACATTGCTTTCCGTGGTCACGCGGCACGGAGCCCAAGCCGATGAGAGCGACGCGTTCGTGAAGCGGTTGAGGGAGACGCTTCCCGGGATCCTCCCGGCGGGAGTCACCGCCGATGTCGGTGGATCCCCCGGGCTGAACGTGGACATCAACTCGCAGATGCAGAGCAAGATCCCTCCGGTGGTAACCCTCGTGCTCGTGCTGTCCTTCGTCCTCCTGCTGCTGTTCTTCCGGAGCCTCCTCCTGCCGCTGAAGGCCATCCTGATGAACGCGGCCTCCGTGCTGGCCGCCTACGGCTTGCTCGTGTTCGTCTTCCAGGATGGGCACTTCGAGGGGCTGCTCGGGTTCGTGTCGCCGGGTCATGTCGAATCCTTCGTGCCGTTGTTCCTGTTCTGCATCCTGTTCGGACTCTCCATGGACTACGAGGTGTTCCTCCTGGCTCGGATCCGAGAGGAATACCTGCGGACCGGAGACAACACCGAGGCCGTCGGATGGGGACTGGAGCACACCGGCCGCATCATCACGAGCGCGGCGGCGGTCATGGTCACGGTCTTCGGAGCATTCGCCTTCGCCAGTCTGATCCCCATCAAGACCATGGGCTTCGGCCTCGCCGTGGCCGTGCTCCTGGACGCCACGCTCATACGAGTCATCCTCGTGCCGAGCGCGATGCGGCTCATGGGCAACTGGAACTGGTGGCTGCCGGGGTGGCTTGACCGGATCCTCCCGAAGGTGTCGGTGGAGGAGACGGGAGAGCCCGGACCCGAGACGGAGCGGCAGGTCCGAGCGGGCGTCTGAGGTGCCTGTCCGACGCGGAGCTCAACCGGTGGGGGTAGGTGCGGGTGAAGGAACCAGTGGCGACCCCCGCGGGGACGTCACGGGTCCGGGGGCGGCGCGGCTCCTCGTGAAGATCAGATACATGAGCGAGTAGCCCGGGTCGCAGATCACCTCTTGGGCCCGGAACGCCCCGAAGGCCGGTGGTTTGCTGAACTGATCCTCGATCTCCCCGATCTCCGCGTCCCCCTGGCCAAGGACCCATCCGTTCCGGGGCCACACCTCCAGGACGTGTTTCGTCAGCTCATCGAGCGAGACGGGAATCACCAGGAGTACCCTCCGGTATCCCTCCAGCGGCTGGAGCCGTTCCTGCGTGTACGTGCCGCGCGGGAATGGAAGATCGTCTGGGAGCCACCTCGGAAGCCGGATCTTCTTCGGGTACCGGCATTTCGGGAGTGGCGCCGGCGTGTATGGAGAGATGCTCGGAAGTATGGGGTTCTGTGTCCTGGGTTGGTCCGGGGTCCCGCACCCGGTCAGCCCGGCGGCGAGGACCAGGACCGACACGATTCCCCCGCCGCGCTTGCGTCCGCGTCCTTTCGGCCGAGGCGGACAGGGCTTTGGGCAGGGCGTCGGATCCATCCACCCGCATTCTGTAGGACACGGACGTCCCACGCCGGGCCGAGAGGCCAAAGTCGCCGGTTTTGGGGCTTGACCTTGGAGTGGACTCCAGGGTTTACCCTGTAGGCATGCTCACGGTGTCGAAGCTGGCAAAGATGGTTGGGGTTGGCCCCGACACCATTCGCTATTACGAGCGCGAGGGCCTGATACCAGAGGCGGAGCGGACCGAGAGCGGGTACCGCGTCTACGACGAGGGCGCGGTGCGGCGTCTTCGGTTCATCCGCGGATCCCAGCGGTTCGGCCTCCGGCTGAAGGAGATCAAGGGCCTGCTGGAGGTCATGGACCGAGGTCTGTGTCCGTGCGGCCACGCCAGCGATCTGGTGACCGCGCGGATCGCCGAGATCGACCAGCAGATCGCCGAGCTCCGTGTGCTCCGAGGCGACCTGGCCCGCCTCAGCGAGGACGTCGGTCCCGACAGGTGCACGCCGGGCGTGTGGCCCTGCGAGCAAGAGCTGATCCAGGTAGGAGGAGGTGAGGACGATGATGGACCGTGACCCCGCATGCCCCGAGCCGTGTTGCCCGGAGTGTCCACCGGGCTGCTGCTAAAGCAGAAGTTCCCATGGAGGGAGAGCCATGACCCCACGCGTCCAGCTTGCGCTCAACGTGACCGATCTCGATGCAGCAATCGAGTTCTATACGAAGCTCTTCGCCCGGCCGCCTGCCAAGCGGCGGGACGGGTACGCGAACTTCGCCCTCGACGACCCTCCCCTGAAGCTCGTGCTCATCGAGAACGCGAGGTCCGGGGGGACCCTCAACCATCTGGGGGTGGAGGTCGGCTCGCCCCACGAGGTGGCCGCGGCAACCGAGCGCCTTTCCGAGGAGGGGCTCCGCACGCGCTCGGAGAACGGAACCTGCTGCCACGCGGTCCAGGACAAGGTATGGGTGGCCGATCCCGACGGCGCCCCCTGGGAGTTCTACACGGTGCTCGCCGACGCCCCCGAGTCCGCCGGTGCGGAGCAGTGCTGCTGAAGGTCAGGCGATGACGACGCACCGGATCGAGGGAAGACCCGCGGCGGCTTCCTCCCACGTCGCTCCGGCGTCGGTCGAGACGTAGACCGATCCGTCGGGAGAGCCCAACGCCACCAGCCCATCCGCAGCAGCGAGGCAATGAGTATCGACGTTGACGTCGAACCACTCGGGAAGCCCGCCGCGACAGCGCTCGAATGCGGTTCCCTCGGACCGCCTGTACACGGCGGACTGTTGGCCTCGGTGCCCTCTGGATGCCGAAACGAGGATGGTCTCCCCCGAGACGGCGACCGCCCGGCAGTACGAGGCGTGCAGCCCCTCGGTGTCGAACATCCACGAATCCCCGCCGTCTGCGCTCGTGGCGAGCCCGTACGCCGTGGCCGCCAGGACCACCCCGGGCTGCGAGGGGTGAGCGAGGACCTGGTGAACGTCCGCGTCCACGTCGATACCTGTGGGCGTCCACGCTTCGCCGTCCTTCGAGCTCACGATCCCACCCACGTGCACGTTGGCGAAGAGGGCACCGGTCGCGTCTCGGGCGAGCGAGCGGGTGTCCGGCGGCCCGCCCCAGGGCGTGTACCACCGCTCCCTTCCTTCGACTCGGTCGAAGGACTCCACCGGCTCCAGGCGCTCGTCTCGAAGGCGCATCAGCCGAGCTTCCGACGTTCCCACCAGGCCATCCGACCCGCCGAGAGGAAGGACGCACCGTCCCCGGAGGCCTTCGATGTCGGCGATCACTTCCCACTCACGGCCCTCGGCCGAGCGAAGAAGCGATCCGCCGTCGGCGATCGCCCAGAGGTCGGGACCCGCCGATGCAAGGGCCGTCACCGCTCGAGCTTCGAGGCCGGCAGGCTTCTCCAGTTCACGGAGGCCGTCGGATGTGCCGATGAGGATGGATGTCATCGCTCCCACCACCCTACCCTCAACCGCGAACCGGGCGTACCCTCGTGTCATGGCCGGCCGGCGGACCAACCTGGCCCTGATGGTCCTGTTGATCGGGGCGCTGCTCACCGGGGCGCTTGCCTACGCCACCGGTACGGGATGGGCGCGGCTGTGGATCGTCGCCCACGGAATCGTGGGTCTCGGGATCGTGGTCCTGGCTCCATGGAAGTCGGTGATCGTTCGACGCGGGCTT
>DASQUW010000184.1:0-2341 GCA_035641075.1 Actinomycetota bacterium
CTCCCCGGGGCACCGCGTCCGCCGGGGTCGTCGTTTACTCCAGGCGTGAGGTTGTTCCTGGCGATTCTGATCGGCGCATTCCTGTCCCTGCTACTCGAGTTGAGGCCGTGGCTCCGATGTGGTGGGCTTGCCTTGGTGCAAACCATTTGCAAACGAACCACGCGGACTTCGGCGGCACGGATCGGACTTCGGCGGCACGAGGCCCGGACAGGACGGCACGGAAAGGCACCAGACGACACGGGGCGGCACGAGGTCGCCGGTCTCATAACCCAGAGGTCGCTGGTTCAAATCCAGCCCGCGCAACGAAGGAATTGCAGTTCACAGGGGTTGTCGAGCGATCGGCACCCCTTTCGTTTACCCGTGGATGGGTCCCTCCGATACCCCGTCTGACACCGGACCCAGGCGGTTTCGAGCGGCACGCCCATAGTGATAGCGTCATTGGGCGGTGTTCAAGTCACGTATCGACCGGTCCGCTGTTCTTCGGCGCCGGCCACCCCCAACGCTCCTCCGATGAACCCCGAAGCGAGCGCCAGACGGCTGAGATCGGGGGCGCCATCTCGCAAGCGCGCATAGACTCCGGCCATCAGCAGGATGGCGGCAAGGCCGAACAAGAGAGTGGCGGCATCCTGGATGTACTGCGCCGGGTGCTTGATGTTCCCCAGCCGCGTCGCCAGATCGGGCGGCGTCCGGCTCGGGGCCGGCAACCCCATCGCCGGATACAGGAAGTCGGGACCGATCACGACGAGGAACAGGAACAGGACGACCAGGGCGAAGGCGGCCAGGCCGCCCCACTGCTGAATGCTCCACATGCTTGGCCTCCTCAGTTGCGGGATGTAGGGTACGTCTCCACAACTTGCTGGTGGGCTTGACCGCCTTCAGCGACCCCTCAGGAGCGGTTCCGAGCTGTATCGGGGATACCAGCCTCGGTAACCGAGGAGGCGCCCCAGGGCCGCCAGCGGTCCGAAGAGGGCCTTCTGGATGAGGAACGGCGGCCTGGCCAGGCGGAGCTCGTCCTCGTACTCACGCATCAGCACGGCCAGCCGCACGGGGTTGGGCAAGCCCTTCCGGTTGGTCTTCCCGTCCGTGGCCAGGCCGAAGAACGTCTCGAAGAACATCTCCGTTCGGAGGGCCGGCCTGAACTCCCCGAGGACGTGTGCCTCTTCGTCGCCGGCGTTCCACCAGACGTGCGGACTCCCGGGAGGCACCACGGCGACCTCGCCCGCCTGCAGGACGCGCTCATGGCCATCGATCCGGAACCCCAGCCTCCCCGCCAGCACCTCGAAGCGTTCCTCCTGTTTGGGATGGACGTGCGCGGCGGCGACGAACCCGCCGGGCCCGGCGTAGAGATCTCCTCTGAGGAATTCGCCGTCCGTCTCCCGGGCTACCTTCCGCCACACCACCCGCTCCCCGGTCACGGGGTGCTCGAGCACGTCTCCCGACCTTGCCATGACCGTCCTTCTCGACCGGTAGCGCCCGAAGGCTACGAGTCGAATCGGCGTCGGTCCATCCCAGAAATCTGGGATTTCGCCCCCTTGTGAGGGGGTGGGGCTAGGAGGACAATCGCGCCGTGGCGACGTCTTCCCTCGAGCGAGGCCACGAGCGGTTCGTGGGACTCCTGCACCGCGGCTTGGAGTTGAGCGCATTCTTCGACGCGGCTGATCGCACCCTCTTGCGCGTCCTACCCTTTGACAGCTCGTGCTGGCTCACCCTCGACCCTGCCACGCTGTTGCCGACCAGCCACTTCACCCGTCAGATCGGTTCCGATCATCTGATGGCCCTGGCGGCGAACGAGTTCCTCGAGGAGGACGTGAACAAGTTCGCCGTCCTGGCGCGCTCCTCGCCCCCAGTGGGGATCCTGAGCAAGGCAACCCACGGGGACCTCCGGCGGAGCCCCCGCTTCGCAAAGGTCCTGGCGCCCCACGGCTATGCGGATGGGGATGAGTTGAGAGCGGTATTCCTCGAAGGCGAATCGGTGTGGGGCTGCGTAGCCCTTCACCGGCGGCGAGGGACGTTCGAGGACCGCGAGGCCGCCGTGGTCGCCGAGGTGGGTGGCTACATCGCCGAGGGCATCCGCCGGGCGATCCTGGCCACGGCTCTGGCGGCAGACGGGGAGCCCGATCCGCCGGGTCTTATCCTCCTGCGCGGCGACGACTCGGTCGAAAGCATGACCCCGGCGGCCAGTCGCTGGCTCGGCGAGATCCTCGATCCGACCGGGGGCTCGGCCGACGTGCCGATGATCGTCGTCGGCCTTGCACATAGCGCCCGTCGTGCCGGCGCCGGTCGGTCCGAGGAGTTGGCCAAGGCGCGCCTGCCGAGGAGGACCGGGGGTTGGCTCCAGCTG
>DASQUW010000185.1:0-3949 GCA_035641075.1 Actinomycetota bacterium
CTCTGTCTCTGCTGCCGGACCGGGCTGAGGGCTCTGTTGCCATTACTTGCTCTGCGTCCCCTCCGGAAAGTGCCTGGGGTAGGCGGCGATGAGCCGGTTCGAATCGGCCCCATCGATGACCCCGTACCAGATTTCCCTCCCCTCCAGCCACGACCTGGCCGTCGCGAGCAACTGCATCTGCTCGAGGACACTGTCCTCAATCTGGCCCCAGCCGGGTTCGCCTTCCTCCCGGTGGCCGGATCCTTCGTAGCTCGGCGTGGATCCTGGGGCGGCCGTAGGTCCCCCTCGAGGTCTGGTGGATCCTAACGATCGAGCGGCGGAGTTCCCCGTCGCGGACCGAGCGGGCCGACGGCGGGCGGGAGCACCACGCGTAGTACCCCGAGTGAGAGACCCCGAGGACCCCGGCACATCGTTCTCACGGGGTGGTTGGCCTTCTCCGCGCGGATGAACCGGAAGATCACCGCCGGTTCCGCTCGTCCTCCCGCGCGAAGAAGGCGGCGGCTTTTTCAGGATGTCCCGCTCTTCCTCGAGGAGCCGCACCCGGCGGCGCAGCTCCCGGATCTCCTTGCGCTCCTCAGTGGTGAGGCCGTTCTTTCGGCCCACGTCGACGGCCTGGTGGACCCACCGCCGGAGCGACTCGTTCGAGACGCCGAGGTCCTGGGCGATCTCCCGCATGGACCGTCCCGACTCTCGGTACAGCCGGACGGCTTCAAGCCCGGAACTCGGGCGGGTACCCGGTCCTTCCTATGTGGACTCCCTCCCGGGGCCGCGTGCCCCACTGTCGGGTGTCCACCGAGGCGGGTCAAGACCATGGGAGGCGTTACCTAAGAATTGTCCCAGGTGCCTCTACAGGTTCGGGGCTTGCATCGACTCCCTCCACCTTCGACCCTCGCTCAACGCTGCAGACCCCGATGAGGGCCGAAGCTCATCACCCTCGCGCGGAGATCTGCTGCACGGCCCATCCGTTGCCGTCCGGGTCGCTGAAGAACAGGAACCCGACGTTGTCGAGCGCCTCCAGCGGCAGGTCGGGGCTCGCCTCGCCCGCGCCGACGACCTGGACCTCGCTGACCTCCACGCCGCGCTCGGCGAGCTCCGCTCGGGCGGCGCGGATGTCCGCGACGACCAGCTGCAGCCCCTTCAGCGACCCCGGGGCCATCTCCCCCCAAGGGGTGGCGGTCAGGAGGCCCTCCCCGATGACGATCGAGGAGCCGGAGCCCGGGGGGGTCAGCTGCACGACGCGGATCTGCTCGTTCGGCCTCGTGTCGTGGTCCACGTGGAACCCGACCTGATCGGCGTAGAAGGCCTTGGCCCGCTCCACGTCCGACACCGGGACGATCACCACTTCGAGCGTCCAGTTCATGCGGTCATCACCTCGTGTCCGGCGTCCGTCACACCAGCCGGCGTCCGCCGATGTCGTACGGTACGTTGACCGTCTCGTCCGCTCCCGGGTTCGGACGCCAGCCGCGGCTGAAGCGCTGACCGTCCTCGCTGAACGAGCCTGTGAACGTCGCGCCCAGCGGTCCGTAGGAGACCGAGATCCGCACCGTGTCCTCCTCCACTACCCACCGGTAGGGCAGTGGCGTCGGGGACAGGTTCGAGAAGACGGTCGAGGGGAAGCTCGGGATCAGGCGTGGGCATCTGTGGCTGGGAGCTGTTGTCTGCCATGGTCTCCTCTCCTTCGCTGTCAGGATTCGACCCGAACTCCTCGGACGTGAGCCCGAAAGCCGGGTCCGCATGCGCCCGATCTAGAGCTTCCTCAGGTACTCCCTGAGATTGTCGAGCACCATGTGAAGGCCCCGCTCCATCCCGGACAGGGGCCCCGCCGCGGCGGGGTCGAAGATCTTCTCTACCCGCTCGTGCACGGTGACCGTGGTCTTGCCTCCCTCGTCCCTGGTTGACACGGTGGTGGCGGTCTCGAACAGGGGCTGATTGTCCGGTCCCAAGACCCCCTGGGTCAGGACGAATCGCTCGGGGGGGACCACTTCCCGATACGTTCCCTGGCTCCAGAAGTCCTGGCCTTCCGGGGAGCGCATGGCCAGCCGGTAAATCCCGCCCTCGGTCGGATCGGACTCCACCTCCGGGACGGTGAACCCGGTGGGGGCGAACCAGTTTTTGAGGTGCTCTCCCTTCGTCCACGCATCGAAAACCAGCCCTCGGGGAGCGTCATAGGCGCGGGTGACCTCGATCTCGTGCCCCTCCCCCACTGGCGTACCTTCCGTCACGCTCATCTCTTCTCCTCCGTTCTCGGGCGTGTGCTCCGGCAACCAGTCTCTCCGCGTGTGTTAAAACGACTGGGGGCTCCGGATCTCATCGGTCCGGCCCGGACGATCGGACCGATGAGGTTCCGCCGGGGGTTCGGTCATATCGTGTGATGAGGTGCGATCAGCAGGTGAGGGCATGCGGCCGCGGAGGGACACCGTGAGCGCGGTTGCCCCCGCACAGGACACCGAAGCGACGGTGCTCGCCATTCAGGCAGGCGACGAGGTGGCATTCGCCTCGCTCGTCGAGCGCCACCGACGGGAACTGCAGGTGCACTGCTACCGAATGCTCGGCTCGCTCGACGACGCCGAGGACCTGGTGCAGGAGACATTCCTGCGAGCGTGGCGCAAGCGAGCCACCTTCACGTGGCACGGCCCGTCCTCCTTCCGGGCGTGGCTGTATCGGATCGCCACGAACGCCTGCCTCGACGCCTTGGATCGCCTGCCGCGTCGGGTTCTGCCGACACAGATCGGCCCGGCGGCGGACCCGGCTGCGCCGCTCCGGCCCGCTGCGGACCAGCCCTGGCTGCAGCCCTACCCCGACCGGCTGCTCGAAGGGACCGCATCGACTGACGCCCAGCCGGACGAGGCGGTCGTGTCGAGGGAGACGATCGAGCTGGCGTTCCTGGCCACGATCCAGCTCCTTCCACCCCGGCAGCGGGCCGCCCTGATCGTCCGGGACGTGCTTGGCTGGTCGGCCGAGGAGACCGCCTCCCTGCTGGACGGCAGTGTGGCTGCGGCGAACAGCGCCCTCCAGCGGGCCCGGGCGACGCTGAGGGAACGGCTTCCTGCCCGCTCCATCGAGTGGACCCCGTCATCAGGTCCGACGGAGGACGAGTGGGTGGTGCTCCGCCGATACATCGATGCGTACGAGCGAGGCGACGCCGCCGCCCTCGCAGGGGTCCTCTGTGAGGACGCGCGGCTGGTGATGCCACCGTACCTCGAGTGGTACGAAGGGCGGGAGTCCATCGTCACGTTCGCCAAGGCCTTCATCGATCCGGGGTCGCCCGGATTTCGCGGGTCCCTCCGGGGGGTGCCCACGAGCGCGAACCGGCAACCAGCAGCGGCCTGGTACCTCCCGTACCCAGCCGACGGAGCGTACCGGCCGCTCTCGGTGGACGTCCTCCGGACCGAGGAAGGGATGGTGGCGGAGGTGTTCGGCTTCGTCTTCCCCCACCTGTTTCCGGCATTCGACCTCCCAGCGACGCTCGGAAGCGACTCCTTCTGAGCCGTCCGTTCGTCACACCGGGCGAGGTCACAGGACAGGCCGTCTTATGTACGGATCGGGGTAAGGAGGCGCGACCATCGGGTGTCCAATGCGGGGCCACCACGGGGCACATCGCATCTGGGTTGCCACGCAAGAGGCCCGGAAGGGCCGCTGACCTGCGCTTTTGCTCGTGGGGCGGGGAGGACTTGAACCTCCGACCGACGGATTATGAGTTTGATCGGAGGCACTTCGCGGACCAGCCGAAACGCGGAAATATGGATCCTGACCAGGCCATTTGGCTGCCCGAGGCTGCCCGGCGTTTTGCAGCATTTCGCGGTCCATCGCGGGACACATGCGGGACACCATCGGCCGGGAGGCGTTACCTAAGAATCGTCCCAGGGGCCTCTACAGGTTCGGGGCTCGCGAGGTGTTGACTATTCGGGATGGGAGAGGTGGCCGACCTTCGGTCGACGTGGAAGGCACC
>DASQUW010000186.1:0-3784 GCA_035641075.1 Actinomycetota bacterium
GGCGGGCGGCGGGACCCGATGCCCGAAAGAACCTTCAGTCCGGTGTCATCGGCGGCCTGGCCAGGGACGACGCCTTCCGCGGCGTCCTCACCCACATGGACGAGCGGTATCAGGCCCTGCACGTCGAGATCGCTCGGATGGAGGAGGCGCTCCGCAGGCTCGCCGGCGCTACAGGTCGCTCCCTGAAGCGCGCAGATGGGATGGCCGAGCTCGTGGAGCGTGTGTCGAAGGCCTCGCACGAGCAAGGGCAGCGGACCCAGGCCGACCTCGTTGAGCTTGCTCGATGGATCGAGCGAACGCTCGGACCCATCTCCGCGCGTCTCGGAGCGCTGGAGGCGGCCACCGAAGCGGTCGCCACCCGTCAGCGGGCGGATCTGGCGGCCTTCACCGAGCGGACGCGGCAGGCACTGGCTCGGGTGGGCGAGCGGCTCAGTCAGGCCTTCGGCGTCCTCAGGGAACAGACCGCAGCCGAGAACCGGAGCGCGCTCGAGGCGCTGGAAGCCGCCATCCACCAGGACTTCGAACGGCTGGAACGGCTGTCCCAGGAACAGGCTGCCACGAGCGCCGAGGTCGCCGAGCGCATCTCCCGCTCGCTCCTTCAGCTCACCGAGCGGACCGTTCGGGCGCTCAAGGACCTCCGGGAACGGATCGACGCCCGCGAGGAAGAGCGCATCCGCGTTGCCGAGGCCGCCGCTCCCGTAGAGACGCCGCCCCCGATCGCCCCAACCGTGCCGCAGGAAGCCGACCTGGAAGCGCGGTTGAACGGACTCCGGGTTTCGATCGATGGGCTGAGCGTGATCGCCGAGGACACCCCCGACCCGGAGGCCAGGGGTTAGGCCGCGATCGTCTGTTCTGCCTCGGGACGCCTGGCCCTTCGCCACACCAGCACCGCGATGGTCGCCGCGCCGACGAGTGCGCCCCCCAGCGAGGCGGCCGCGTACTGGGTCCTCCGGTCGTGGGCCAGTCTGCGAACGTGGGTCCGCCACCACAGGTCCCGGCGGATCCCCTCCCGGAGTCTTTCGGCGAACCCGAGAGGAGGCTCTTCCACGTCTTCATGAAGCGAGGAAAGAACCGCCGCAAGCTCCGTATCCTCGAAGTCTTCGTAAGTCATGTCGCCCGCGTCCATATCACTTCCTTCAGCCGCTTCCGGGCCCGGTGGAGCCGCACCTTCACGGCCGACTCCGAGAGGCCCATCTCGTCCGCGATCTCCTGACAGGAGAGCCCGTACACATCCTTCAGCACCACCACCGCGCGTGGCCCCGGTGTCAGCCCCTGGAGGGCCCGCTTGACCTCGTCTCGGTCCAGTGCGGCCTCCACCGGGCGGACCTCCGGCTCTTCCACCGCCTGCTCCTGCCCCTCCGCCAGCAGGACCCCGAACCGGCCCCGCCGCCGCAAGTGGGTGAACGCGGCGTTGGTCACGATCCGGTACAGCCACGTCTCGAACCTTGCTTCCTGCCGGAACCCTCGAAGCGACCGGAAGACCCTCAGGTACGCCTCCTGGGCCACGTCCTCGGCCTCGTGACGATCACCCACCAGCCGGTACGCCAGCGTGTACACGTGCCGCTGTGTCCGCTCGACCAATTCCTCGAAGGCTCCGGCGTCACCTCGTCGGCAGGCCTCCAGGAGCTCGCGACTCACCATCGCGTACGACCCTTAGACCGGGGGGCCGCGCCGAAGGTTACCGCCCCCGACTGACACCCTTCGCCTGATCTCACGGCAGCTCCACCAACGCTTCCCCGTTCTTGATGGCCTGGATCGTGCGGCCGTCCCGCTCCAACTCTGCCCAGAGCTCCACCCGAACGGTCCGGTCGCGCTCTTGCTTCTCAACCACTCGTCCCTTGGCCACCAGGGTTTCGTCGGGAAGGACTTCCTTGCGGAACTGCACGCGGAGTCGTCGGATGACTCCCGGGTCGCCGGTCCAGTCTCCCACGACCCTGGCCACGAGGGCCATATTGAACATGCCGTGGGCGATCACGCTCGGGAACCCCACCGATCTGGCGAACTCCTCGTTCCAGTGCAGGGGGTTGAAGTCGCCCGAGGCGCCCGCGTACCTGACGAGCTGGGCACGATCGATGCGGTTCGACCTAGTGGGCAGCTCCTCGCCCACCTCCACGTCCTCGAACCGGATCCTCGGCGCCACGCTCAGGAACCTCCGGCCATTCCTCTGGAGATGAGCGTGGCCCGAGCGACGACCACAACCTCCCCAGCCTCATCGGCGATCGTGGTCTCGATGCGAAGGAACTCGAGAGGCCCCCGGGAGGAGATGTCGGCGATCCGGGGCGTCGCCGTGAGGACGTCTCCGGCCGTGATCGGCCGCCGGTATTCGAACTCCTGCTCCCCGTGGACCACTCGGGAGTAATCGAGCCTCAGCTCGGGGTCGGACAGGACGGCCGGCCCGGACAGGATGTGAAGCACCGTGGCGAACGTGGGAGGCGCGACATGGTCGGAGTAGCCCAGCTCCTTGGCCGCCTCGACATCGTGATAGACGGGGCTCGTCTCCCCCACCGCTGCGGCGAACTCCCGGAGCTTCTCCCGGCCCACCTCATAGGTGATGGAGGGGTAGATCTTGCCGACGAGGTCCTGATTCAGGGGCATGGTCCGCTCCGGTGAGAGCCTACCTGCTCCCGGAAAGGTGCTGGCAACGGGAACGCAAGGGTGCCACGATACGGCTACCGTGTCCATGCCGAGACGAGGACCCATCCGTGTCCTGATCGTGGAGGATCATCGGACCTTCGCCGAGGCCCTCCAGCGCGTCATCGACCTGGAGAAAGGCCTCGAGGTCATCACGATCGCCCCCGACGGGCGGTCCGCAGTCGACCTCACGGTCCAGAACCATCCAGACGTCGTCCTCATGGATGTGGAGATGGCGGATCTCGACGGGATCGCGGCCACCCGCCAGATCAAACGGATGAGTCCCGATACCAAGGTGCTCATGCTGTCTGCCCACCTCGACGACACGTTGGTGGCCCGAGCGGTCGAGGCCGGTGCGGCGGGATACCTGCCGAAGACCCGATCGGTTCAGGACGTCGCAGCAGCGGTGCGGGCGGCGGCCGAGGGGGAGTCCCTCATCGATGCAGAGGAGGTCGGGCGGCTCCTGGGGATGCTCGGTCGCCGCCGGGAGGAAGCCGCCGGCGCCCGGGACCGGGTGGCCCGCCTGACCCCGCGTCAGCTCGAGATTCTTCAGCGGATGGCCGACGGAGAATCCACGGAGACCATCGCGGCCGGACTGGGGATCAGCCGCCAGACCCTGCGGACCCACGTCCAGAATATCCTCACCAGACTGAAGGTCCACTCGAAGCTCGAAGCCCTCGCCCACGCCATCCGATACGGACAGGTAACACCCAGACGTCCTCTCGGCGAGGACTAGGTCCCGCGCGAGATCCCTCCGGTTACCGGGTCTCCCTGTGCGCGGTGTGCCGGCGGCACCATCGACAGTACTTCTTCAGCTCGATCCGGTCGCGATCGTTGACCTTGTTCTTGACCGTCGTGTAGTTGCGTCGCTTGCACTCGCTGCATGCGAGCGTGATCTTCGGCCTGTTGTCTGATTTCGGCACAGCGATTCTCCTACTTCAGGATCTTGGTGACCCGTCCGGCCCCCACGGTGCGACCACCCTCACGGATGGCGAAGCGGAGGCCCTCCTCCATGGCGATGGGAGCGATCATCTCCACGGTCATCTCGGTGTTGTCTCCGGGCATGACCATCTCGGTCCCCTCGGGAGTACGGATGGCTCCGGTGACGTCGGTGGTCCGGAAGTAGAACTGGGGGCGGTAGTTGTTGAAGAAC